>NZ_JBHXRW010000029.1:0-107089 GCF_042716635.1 Streptomyces sp. NPDC058664
CTGCTTATTTTGTTTATAAGACAATGTCCCTTGACCGTCTTTTCGGGGTCGCCCCCCCCGCTACTACTAATGGCCTTGACCGCGGTATTTCGGGCGGTCACGGCCTTTCTCTTTTCCACTGCCCCGCTTTCGGGCAGCACAGAACAGCCCCGTCGAATTCCTATTCTTTGTATACGGTGCGCGCGTTAATTCCGGACGCTCGCCGTGTTGACTGCATGTTGCGAAACCCTCACGCGCCCGCGCTCCGGCTTTTTGAGCCGGTGCAGCGACTGCGAGCGTTCCGCGTGCAGGGCGGTCAGCGTCCGCGCCCGCTCGGCGTCACCGCGCGCCACGGCGTCCACGATCGAGCCGTGCTCGGCCCAGGCCTCCACCGGCCGGGCGGGCTGCTCGACCGCGTACATCCAGGCGATCTTGTGCCGCAGCTGGGTCAGCAGAGCCGTCAGGGCCGGGCTGCCGGAGGCCTGCGCGAGCGTCTCGTGGAACCAGCCGCCGAGGGAGCGCAGATCCTCGCCCTGCCCCCGCCTCGCCCGCTCCTGTCCCAGCCTGACCAGGCCGCGCAGCACCTTGAGGTGCGCCTCGGTGCGCCGCTGGGCGGCCCGTGCGGCACCCAGTGGCTCGAGCAGCGCCCGCATGTCGAGCAGGTCGGCCGCCTCCTGCTCGGTGGGTTCGGCGACATGCGCGCCCGCGTGGCGGCGGGTGACGACGAAACCCTCGGACTCCAGGGTGCGCAGGGCCTCGCGGACCGGGACCCGGGAGACCCCGTACCGACGGGCGAGCTGTTCCTCGGTCAGCCGGCTGCCCCGCTCGAAGACGCCGGAGACGATGTCGTCCCGGATCGCCGTGCATACCGAGTGCGCGGGAATGCGCATGTCCGACCTCCGCCTTGGTCTGCGCGAGACAATTATTCGACGCCTGTTCTGCGCCCGATCTGCGACTCTATTGCAGCGCGCCGGAATTTCCGATGCCTCAGCGGAATATGGACGCCTTTTGACCGACGAAAAGCCCCGGCTCAGCACGAGCCGGGGCTTTTGCGACGTGACGGGAGGGCGTACGGGTGCGTACGGAGGTGCACCGAGGCGACGGGCGCCCTGGCGTCAGACGTTGACGCCGCGGGCGCGGAGGTAGGCGACCGGGCTGATGTCGGAGCCGTACTCGGCGGTCGTCCGCGCCTCGAAGTGGAGGTGCGGGCCGGTCGAGTTTCCGGTCGAGCCGGAGATGCCTATCTGCTCGCCCGGTTCGACGTTCTGGCCGACGTAGACGCCGATGGAGGAGAGGTGACCGTACTGGGTGTACGTGCCGTCGTTCATCCGGATGACGATGTTGTTGCCGTACGCGCCGCCCCAGCCGGCCTCGACGACGGTGCCGGAACCGACGGAGACGACGCTGCTGCCGTAGGAGGCGTGGAAGTCGACGCCGGAGTGGCTGCCGGAGGACCAGAGCGAGCCACCGGTCTGGTAGCCGGTGGACACGTACGAGCCGGCGACGGGGAGCTGGAAGGAGTTCAGCCGGCGGCGCTCGGCCTCACGGGCGGCGCGCTCCTCGGCCTCGCGGATCTCCTTGGCACGGGCCTCCGCCTTGCGCTTCGCCTCGGCCTGGGCCTTCGCCTTGGCGGCGGCCTCGAAGGCCTCCTGGTCCTGGGCGGCGGCCTGCGCGTTGATCCGGTCCACGAGGGAGTCCTCGGTGATCACCTTGGTGAGGCCGGTGTCCTCGGCGGAGCGGTTGTCCGCGTCGGCGGCGAGCGCCGGGGAAGCGAGGGTTCCGATGACGCCGGTGGTGGCGAGCGTCGCGGCGCCGGCGATGCCCACGCTGCGGCGCGCCATCCGGCTCGGACCACGATGCTTCCCGGTGGCACGGGTGAACGCCATGTAGGGGCTGATCCTTTCCTTCCTTCTCGCCTACCGGGTTAGCTGACGGGTTCGGAGCAGGAAGGTCTCCTACGAGCCCCTCCGTCGAGACGAAGGCGCCCGATTCACCCCAGGGACTGTGTGGGTCCCCGGCTCCCCAGGCTCGCGCCTGACGGGGACTCGGCGATGACTGTCCGGATGCCGCGGATGCGGCGGGTGCAACTGCCGAACAGACGCACCGACGCTATGCGGATCGCCGGGCGATCACCAACCGGACCCGCCAGTTTGTAAGACATGCCACAGGGCATACGATCATGCTTGATATCAATACGGACAAAGCGGAGGGCCCTGACGCGATGTGCCGTCAGGGCCCTCCACTTCAGCCGCCGGGCGGCCGGAAACAGTCGGTCGAGAGCCGGAATCAGCCGGTCACGACGGTGACTTCACCGATGCCGAGCGCGCGCACCGGCTCCGCGATCTGCGCCGCGTCGCCCACGAGGACGGTGACGAGCCGGTCCACCGGGAAGGCGCTGACCACGGCGGCGGTCGCCTCGACCGTGCCGGTCTCGGCGAGCCGCGCGTACAACTGGGCCTGGTAGTCGTCCGGGAGGTGCTGCTCGACCTGGTCGGCGAGCGTCCCGGCGACGGAGGCGGCCGTCTCGTACTTGAGCGGCGCGACCCCCACCAGGTTCTGCACGGCCGTCTCGCGCTCGGCGTCCGTCAGACCCTCGGCGGCCAGCGTCCGCAGTACCTTCCACAGGTCGTCAAGAGCCGGGCCCGTGTTGGGCGTGTCGACGGAGCCGCTGATGGCGAGCATCGCGGCGCCGTTCCCCCGGCCGTCGGAGCGGAGCACCTGACCGAAGGCCCGCACCCCGTACGTGTAGCCCTTCTCCTCGCGCAGAACCCGGTCCAGACGCGAGGTCAGGGTGCCGCCGAGGCAGTACGTGCCGAGGACCTGGGCCGGCCAGACGCGCTCGTGTCGGTCGGCGCCGATGCGGCCGATCAGCAACTGGGTCTGGACGGCGCCGGGCCGGTCCACGATGACGACCCGTCCGGTGTCGTCGGCGGTGATCGGCGGCATCGGGAGCGGCTCCGCCGGCTCGCCGGTCCAGGCGCCCAGGGTCTCGGCGAGGACCTTGTCCAGGTCGACGCCGGTCAGGTCGCCGACGACCACGGCGGTGGCCGTGCCGGGCCGGACGTACGCCTCGTAGAAGGCGCGGACGGCGGCGGCGTCGATCGCCGCGACGGTCTCCTCGGTGCCCTGGCGCGGCCGGGACATCCGCGACCCGGCAGGGAAGAGCTCCTTGGAGAGCTGCTTGGCGGCGCGCCGGGACGGGTTGGCCGTCTCGTGCGGAATCTCGTCGAGCCGGTTCTGCACCAGGCGCTCGATCTCGGTGTCCAGGAACGCCGGGGCGATCAGCGCCTCGGAGAGCAGCCCGAGCGCCTTGGGCAGCCGGGAGACGGGAACCTCCAGGGAGACCCGTACGCCCGGGTGGTCGGCGTGCGCGTCGAGTGTGGCGCCGCAGCGCTCGAGCTCGGCCGCGAACTCCTCGGCACTGCGCTGGTCCGTGCCCTCGGTGAGCGCGCGGGCCATGATGGTGGCGACGCCGTCGAGACCGGCGGGCTCGGCGTCCAGCGGGGCCGACAGGAAGATCTCCACGGCCACGACCTGCTGGCCGGGGCGGTGGCAGGTCAGCAGCGTCAGGCCGTTGTCCAGCTTCCCGCGGTCCGGGGCGGGGAAGGCCCAGGGCCTCGCGACGCCCGGCGCCGGCTGCGGGTGGAAGTCCATGCTCGTCAAAGACACGGCGGCGTCGGTCACTGGTCCGCTCCCTCTGCATCGTCATCGCCGTCGGCGTCGTCGCTCTGTTCGGTCGCCAGGGGCTCGTAGACGAGCACCGCGCGGTTGTCGGGGCGCAGCTTGGCCGCTGCGACCGTGCGCACCTCGTCTGCGGTGATCTCCAGGACCCGGTCGACGGCCGTGAGGGCGAGCTGGGGGTCGCCGAACAGGACGGCGAACCGGCACAGTTCGTCGGCGCGGCCCGCGACGGTGCCGAGACGGTCGAGCCACTCGCGCTCCAACTGGGCCTGCGCGCGCTCCATCTCCTCCGGCGTGGGGCCCTCGGCGGCGAACCGGGCGAGCTCCTCGTCGACGGCCGCCTCGATCTGCGGGACCTCGACGCCTCCGGAGGTCTTGACGTCCAGCCAGCCGAGCGAGGGCGCTCCGGCGAGCCGCAGCAGGCCGAAGCCGGCGGCGACGGCCGTACGGTCGCGGCGGACCAGACGGTTGTGCAGACGGGAGGACTCGCCACCGCCGAGCACCGTCAGGGCCAGGTCGGCGGCGTCGCACTCGCGCGTGCCGTCGTGCGGCAGCCGGTAGGCGGCCATCAGCGCGCGGGCCGGGACCTCCTCCTCGACGACCTCGCGGAGCTGCTCGCCGATGACCTCGGGCAGGTCGCCGGGGCGCGGTGCGGGCTTGCCGTCGTGGCCGGGGATGGAGCCGAAGTACTTCTCGACCCAGGCGAGGGTCTGCTCCGGGTCGATGTCGCCGACGACCGAGAGCACCGCGTTGTTCGGCGCGTAGTACGTGCGGAAGAAGTTCCGCGCGTCCTCCAGGGTGGCGGCGTCCAGGTCGGCCATGGAGCCGATCGGCGTGTGGTGGTACGGGTGGCCCTCGGGATAGGCCAGGGCGGTCAGCTTCTCGAAGGCCGTGCCGTACGGCACGTTGTCGTAGCGCTGGCGGCGCTCGTTCTTGACGACGTCCCGCTGGTTCTCCATGGACTCGTCGTCCAGGGCGGCGAGCAGCGAGCCCATGCGGTCGGCCTCCAGCCAGAGCGCGAGCTCCAGCTGGTGCGTGGGCATGGTCTCGAAGTAGTTGGTGCGCTCGAAGCTCGTCGTGCCGTTGAGCGAGCCGCCTGCGCCCTGGACCAGCTCGAAGTGCCCGTTGCCGTGGACCTGCTTCGAGCCCTGGAACATCAGGTGCTCGAAGAGGTGGGCGAGGCCCGTGCGGCCGGGAACCTCGTGACGCGAGCCGACGTCGTACCAGAGGCAGACCGCGGCGACCGGGGTCAGGTGGTCCTCCGAGAGCACCACGCGCAGGCCGTTCGCCAACCGGTGCTCGGTCGCTGTCAGGCCGCCGGAGCCGGCCTCGGCCGTGGCCGTGTGACCCATGGGCATGTACGTCCCTTCGATCGCGATGTGAAAAGGTCCTGCCACTGTATGCAAGCGCGCCGACACCTGGCGAAGTTCCCGCCCCCGCGAGATGTCCCTCTTCCGGGTCGCGGTCGGCGTTGTCGGTGGCACGGTCCACAATGGTCCGCGTCAGATCAACCATGTTGGTGAAGGAGCGCAGCCGCGATGGCCCGCCGCAGCACGAAGACACCGCCGCCGGACGACACGTTCGAGGAGCGAATCCTCGACATCGACGTCGTCGACGAGATGCAGGGCTCCTTCCTCGAGTACGCGTACTCGGTGATCTACTCGCGTGCGCTCCCGGACGCCCGGGACGGAATGAAGCCCGTCCAGCGCCGCATCGTCTACCAGATGAACGAGATGGGGCTCCGGCCCGACCGCGGCTTCGTCAAGTGCGCCCGCGTCGTCGGCGAGGTGATGGGCAAGCTCCACCCGCACGGCGACGCGTCCATCTACGACGCCATGGTCCGCATGGCGCAGCCGTTCTCCATGCGTCTGCCCCTCGTCGACGGCCACGGGAACTTCGGTTCCCTCGGCAACGACGACCCGCCGGCCGCCATGCGGTACACCGAGTCGCGGATGGCCCCGGCCGCACTGCTGATGACCGAGTCCATCGACGAGGACACGGTCGACTTCCATCCGAACTACGACGGCCAGGAGCGGGAGCCGGCGGCGCTGCCCGCCGCCTACCCGAACCTGCTGGTCAACGGCGCGTCCGGCATCGCGGTCGGCATGGCGACCAACATGCCCCCGCACAACCTCGGCGAGGTCGTCGCCGCCGCCCGTCACCTGATCCGCCACCCGGGCGCCGACCTCGAGACGCTGATGCGCTTCGTGCCGGGACCCGACCTGCCGACCGGCGGCCGGATCGTCGGACTCTCCGGGATCAAGGACGCGTACGAATCGGGCCGCGGCTCGTTCAAGATCCGCGCCACGACGAGCGTGGAGACCGTGACGGCGCGCCGCAAGGGCATCGTCGTGACCGAGCTGCCCTTCACGGTCGGCCCCGAGAAGGTCATCTCCAAGATCAAGGACCTGGTCGGCTCCAAGAAGCTCCAGGGCATCGCGGACGTCAAGGACCTCACCGACCGCAGCCACGGGCTGCGCCTGGTCATCGAGATCAAGAACGGCTTCGTACCCGAGGCGGTCCTGGAGCAGCTCTACAAGCTGACGCCGATGGAGGAGTCCTTCGGCATCAACAACGTGGCACTGGTCGACGGCCAGCCGCTGACCCTCGGCCTCAAGGAGCTCCTGGAGGTCTACCTCGACCACCGCTTCGAGGTGGTCCGGCGCCGCTCCGAGTTCCGCAGGACCAAGAAGCGCGACCGGCTCCACCTGGTGCTCGGCCTGCTCATCGCGCTGATCGACATCGACGAGGTCATCCGCCTCATCCGGGAGAGCGACAACTCCGCGCAGGCCAAGGAGCGCCTGATGGAGCGCTTCTCGCTGAGCGAGATCCAGACGCAGTACATCCTGGACACCCCGCTGCGCCGCCTCACCCGGTTCGACCGGATCGAGCTGGAGAGCGAGCGCGACCGTCTCAACGGCGAGATCGACGAGCTGACGGGGATCCTGGACTCCGACGCGGAGCTGCGCAAGCTGGTCTCGGCGGAGCTGGCCGCGGTCGCCAAGAAGTTCGCCACCGACCGGCGGACGGTCCTGCTCGAATCGGCGGGCGCGCCCGTCGCGGCCGTGTCCCTGGAGGTCGCGGACGACCCGTGCCGGGTGCTGCTGTCCTCCACCGGGCTCCTCGCCCGTACGGCGACGGCGGAGCTGCCCGAGGCCGACCCGGACGCGAAGCGCGTCAAGCACGACGTGATCCTGTCGTCGGTGGCCGCCACCCAGCGCGGTGACGTCGGCGCGGTGACCTCGACAGGCCGGCTGCTGCGGATCGCGGTGATCGATCTGCCGCAGCTCCCGGACACCGCGAGCGCCCCGAACCTGGCGGGCGGCGCGCCCCTGTCCGAGTTCCTGAACCTGGAGGCCGACGAGACCGTGGTCTGCCTGACCACGCTCGACGAGTCCTCGCAGGGGCTCGCCCTCGGCACGCTCCAGGGCGTGGTGAAGCGCGTGGTCCCGGACTACCCGGCGAACAAGGACGAGCTGGAGGTCATCACCCTCAAGGAGGGCGACCGGATCGTCGGCGCGACCGAGCTGCGGACGGGCGAGGAGGACCTGGTCTTCATCACCTCCGACGCCCAGCTGCTCCGCTACCCGGCCTCGCAGGTACGGCCCCAGGGCCGCCCGGCCGGCGGCATGGCGGGCGTCAAGCTGTCGGCGGGCGCCGAGGTGATCTCGTTCACGGCCGTCGACCCGGCGGCGGACGCCGTCGTCTTCACCGTCGCGGGCTCCACGGGGGCCCTGGACTCCTCGGCGGGTACGTCGGCGAAGCTGACACCCTTCGACCAGTACCCGCGCAAGGGCCGGGCGACCGGCGGCGTCCGCTGCCAGCGCTTCCTGCGGGGCGAGGACGTCCTGATCCTGGCCTGGGCGGGCACCGCGCCAGCCCGCGCCGCGCAGAAGAGCGGCGCCCCGGTGGAGCTCCCCGAAGCGGACCCGCGCCGCGACGGCTCGGGCACCCCGCTCCTCCAGCCGGTGGACGTGGTGGCGGGCCCGGCGAGCTGAGTCGACCCGGAGGTGTCCCCGGCCTAGGGCACCTCCGGCTCTTCCTCCGTCCGCGGCACGTACCGCAGGACGCCCCACATGCTGTGCTCGTCGGGGACGTCCCCCGGGCCGTCCTGCTCGCACTCCGCGAGCCCCTTGCGCAGGCCGGCCACGTCGATGCCGGAACCGATCAGGACGAGCTGGGTGAGCCGTTCCCCGCCCTCGGGCCACCGCTCGGGGTAGAAGCGCAGGAAACGGCCGACCGCGTGCACGGTGTAGCGGTTGTCCGGGTCGGCGGCGCCGAAGTCGACGAAACCCTTGATCCGGTAGAGCCCTTCGGGCCGCGCGTCCAGGAAGGCCATCAGCCGGCGCGGATGGAGCGGACGTGCGGCCGTCAGGGACACGGTCTCGTACGCCGTGTGCGGGTGGACGTGCGCCTCGTCCTCGCCGTACAGGATGTCCTCGATGGACATCTGTCCCTCGATCTCCCCCTCGGGGACCACCCGGTCGAAGAGCAGCTCCGGGTCGATCCGCCCGTGCGTGGCGTCCACCATGACGGCCTTCCCCGCCAGTCCGCCCACCGTCTCGCGGACGGCGCGCAGCTCGTCCCCGGTGACCCGGTCCGCCTTGTTCACGACCACGAGGTCGGCGATCGGCAGGTGCCGGTCGGTCTCGGGGTGCCGCCGCCGGGTGGCGGAGAACTCGGCCGCGTCGACGACCTGGACGAGTCCCCCGTACACGATCCGCTCGTTCTCGCTGGCCAGCACCATGCGGACCAGTTCCTGCGGCTCGGCGAGACCGCTCGCCTCGATCACGATCACGTCGAGGCGCGACTCGGGGCGGGTGAGGACCTCCAGGTACTCGTCGAGTTCGCTCGCGTCGACGGCACAGCACAGGCAGCCGTTGCCGAGGGAGACGGTGGAGCCGACCTGTCCGGCGACGCTCATCGCGTCGATGCCGATGTCGCCGAAGTCGTTGACCATGACGCCGATACGGGTGCCCCGGGCGCTGCGCAGCAGGTGGTTGAGGAGCGTGGTCTTCCCCGCCCCGAGAAACCCGGCCAGGACGACGACGGGGATCTGCTGCGTGGTCAAGGGACGTGCCTCCGGTTTCTTCGTGCCCCACGGCCGTGGGAAACCCCCAGAATAGGCAACCGCCGCGGGCACCCGCCCCGTCGCCGTTTCCGGTCCCGGGGCGTGGCCCTTTACCTTTGCCCGCATGAGCCCCGCACAGCCCAGCCCCCCGCGCGCCCTCGCGCGCCGACGGCGGTTCGGGTGGCCCCGACGGGTGTTCTCGCAGGTCCTGCTGATGCAGCTGGCCATCGCGACCGGTGTGACCGTCCTCGCCACGGGGCTCTTCCTCGCTCCGCTCAGCGCGCAGCTCGACGACCAGGCCATGCGGCGGGCGCTGGCCATCGCCGGGACCACCGCGTCACCGCGTCTCGCCGCGGACCTCACCCGTACCCCGCCGTCCGCGCGGGGCCCGGTGCAGACGGAGGCCGAACGGATCCGGACCTCCACGGGCGCCGAGTACGTCGTGGTCATGGACACCCGAGGGGTGCGCTGGTCGCACACCGACCCCGCCGAGATCGGCAGGCGTGTCTCCACGGACCCGAGCGCCGTCCTCGCCGGGGACGAGGTGATGGAGATCGACAGCGGCACCCTGGGCCGCTCGGCGCGCGGCAAGACGCCGCTGCGGGACGCGGACGGGCGGATCGTCGGCGCGGTCTCGGTCGGCATCGAGTACGACAGCGTCCGCGACCGGCTCCTCGCCGCGATCCCGGGGCTCCTCGCCTACGCGGGCGGGGCGCTCGCGGCCGGCGCCCTGGCCGCGTACCTGATCTCCCGGCGCCTCCAGCGGCAGACCCACGACCTGGCCTTCTCCGACATCTCCGCGCTGCTCGCCGAACGCGAGGCCATGCTGCACGGCATCCGCGAAGGGGTCGTGGCCCTGGACCGCGACGGCCGCGTGCGGCTCCTGAACGACGAGGCGCAGCGGCTTCTCGGCCTCGGCCCCGAGGCGGCGGGTCGGCCGCTCGACGAGGTGCTCGGCCGGGGCCGTACGGCCGACGTCCTCGCGGGCCGGGTGACCGGCGACGACCTGGTCACCGTACGGGGACACCGGGTGCTGATCGCCAACCGGATGCCGACCGACGACGGCGGCGCCGTGGCGACCCTCCGCGACCGCACCGAGCTGGAGCGGCTCGGGCGCGAGCTGGACTCCACCCGGGGGCTGATCGACGCCCTCCGGGCCCAGGACCACGAGCACGCCAACCGGATGCACACCCTCCTCGGGCTCCTGGAGCTGGAGATGCACGAGGAGGCGGTCGAGTTCGTCACCGAGGTGGTCGGCGTGCACCGGGCGACCGCCGAGCAGGTCACGGAGAGGATCCACGACCCGCTGCTCGCGGCGCTCCTCGTCGGCAAGGCCACGGTCGCCGCCGAGCGGGGCGTCTCGCTGCGGATCGCCCCCGTCTCACTGCTGCCGGACCGGCTCGTCGACCCGCGCGAACTGGTCACCGTCGTCGGGAACCTGGTCGACAACGCCCTGGACGCCGTCGCGGGCACCCCCGGTGCCCGGATCGACGTCTCCTTCCGCGCCGAGGGCCGTACGGTCGTACTGCGCGTCACGGACAGCGGCCCCGGCGTGCCGGAGGAGAGCCGCGAGCTGATCTTCACCGAGGGCTGGACGACGAAGGCGCTGCCGTCCCACGGCAAGCGCGGGATCGGTCTCCCCCTCGTACGCCGGCTCGCCGAGCGCCGTGGCGGCACCGCGCGCGTGGCCGGGGGGCCCGAAGGGGGCGCCGAGTTCACCGTCGTCCTCCCGGACGCCCTGACCGAACCGGATCCCGGACCGGACGCCCTGACCGAGCCGGCGCCCGGGTCGGACGTCCCCTGTGGGGAACCGGGACCGGCCGAGGGGGTCCGATGATCGACGTCCTCGTCGTGGACGACGACGTACTGGTGGCACGGATCAACGCCGCCTACGTCGCCAAGGTGCCCGGCTTCCGGGTCGCCGCCGTCGCCCACTCGACCGCCGAGGCGCTCGCCGCCCTGGACGATCACCCGGTGGACCTGATCCTCCTCGACCACTACCTGCCGGACCGGAACGGGCTCGCGGCCGTACGGGAGCTCCGCGCGCGCGGCCACCAGTGCGACGTGATCATGGTGACGGCCGCCCGGGACGTGGCCACGGTGCAGGCGGCGATGCGGCACGGCGCCCTCCAGTACCTGGTCAAGCCGTTCAACTTCGCCGGGCTTCGCACCCGGCTGGAGGCGTACGCGACGCTCCGCCGCACCCTGGAGAGCGGCGGCGAGGCGGAGCAGGCCGAGGTGGACCGCATCTTCGGGGCCCTGTCTGCGGGCTCCGTCACCCCGGACCTCCCCAAGGGGCACTCCCCCACCACGGCCGAGCTGGTCCGGCAGGTCCTGCTCGCCGCCGGTGGGCCGCTCTCCGCACAGGAGATCGCCGAGCGGACCGGTGTCAGCCGCCAGACGGCCCAGCGCTACCTCAAGCTCCTCGAACGCACCGGTCGCGTGACTCTCTCGCTCCGGTACGGCGAGACGGGCCGCCCCGAGCACCGGTACGCCTGGGCAAGCTCGCCACCGGCCTGATCGGCAAGCCCCATAGGCTCCTCAGACGGCTCCCGCGCCGGTCAGAGCCCGGACCTCGGTCTCGGCGTGCCGCGCCTCGTCGGGCGGTTCGGTCGAGGTGACCGTCCCGATCCAGCCCGCGAGGAAGCCGAGCGGGATGGAGACCACCCCCGGGTTCTGCAGCGGGAAGAGCTGGAAGTCGACGCCCGGGAACAGCGCTTCGGGACTGCCGGAGACGACCGGCGAGACCAGCACGAGCAGCACCGCGGGGATCAGCCCGCCGTACACCGACCAGACCGCGCCGCGGGTGGTGAACTTCCGCCAGAACAGCGAGTAGAGCAGCACCGGCAGATTGGCGGAGGCAGCGACCGCGAAGGCCAGGCCGACGAGGAACGCCACGTTGAGGTCGCGGGCGAGCAGCCCGAGGCCGATGGCGGCCGCGCCGATCACCGCCGCGGCGATCCGGGCCACGGTCACCTCGCTGTACTGCTTCGCGTGCCGGCGGCGCAGCGATGCGTACAGGTCGTGGGCGACGGAGGCCGAGGACGCGAGGGTGATCCCCGCGACGACGGCGAGGATGGTCGCGAACGCGATGGCGGCGACGATCGCGAAGAGCACGGTGCCGCCGGTGGAGCCCGCGCCCCCGCCGAGGTCGAGGGCGAGCAGCGGTACCGCGGTGTTCCCCGAGGCGTTGGAGGCGCGGACCGCGTCGGGTCCGATGAGGGCCGCCGCGCCGAAGCCGAGCACGATGGTCATCAGGTAGAAGCCGCCGATGAGTCCGATGGCCCAGACGACGGAGCGACGGGCGGCCCGGGCCGTCGGCACGGTGTAGAAGCGCGACAGGATGTGGGGCAGTCCCGCCGTGCCCAGGACCAGGGCGAGGCCGAGGCTGATGAAGTCGAGGCGGGCCGTCCAGTCCCCGCCGTAGCGAAGCCCGGGGGCGAGGAATCCCGTTCCGTGGCCGCTGCGTTCGGCCGCGGCGGAGAGCAGGTTGTTCACATCGCCGTGGAACCGGAGCAGGACGAGAACGGTGAGCGCGATCGTCCCAGCCATCAGCAGGACCGCCTTGACGATCTGGATCCAGGTGGTGGCCCGCATGCCGCCGAGCGACACGTAGATCACCATCAGTGCGCCCACGCCGATCACCGTCCACGAGCGGGCCGCCTCGCTGGTGCCGCCGAGCAGCAGGGCGACCAGGCTGCCGGCGCCCACCATCTGGGCCACGAGGTACAGCACGGAGACGGCCACCGAGGACGTTCCCGCGGCGATCCGTACCGGACGCTCGGCCATCCGCGCGGCGACGACGTCGGCGAGGGTGAACCGGCCGCAGTTACGGACCAGTTCGGCCACGAGCAGCAGTACGACCAGCCAGGCGACGAGGAATCCGACGGAGTACAGCATGCCGTCGTAGCCGTAGAGCGCGATCAGCCCGGAGATGCCGAGGAAGGAGGCCGCCGACATGTAGTCACCGGCGATGGCGAAACCGTTCTCCAGGGGCGAGAACAGCCTGCCCCCGGCGTAGAACTCCTCCGCCGAACCGTGCCGGTTGCGGCTCACCCAGGTGGTGATGCCCAGGGTGACGGCGACGAAGACGCTGAAGAGCACGAGTGCCAGGGTCTGGTGGTCTCCGGTCACGGCCGCACCACCCCTCGGGTCATCTCCTGCGTGTCCCAGCGCAGGTCCAGCGCGGCCTGGTCCCTGCGGAGCCGCGCGTGGCGCGCGTAGGCCCAGGTGAGCAGGAAGGTCGTCAGGAACTGCCCGAGCCCCGCGACCATCGCCACGTTCACCGCTCCGGCGACCGGCCGGGCCATGAGTCCGGGCGCGGCGGTCGCCGCCACGACATAGGCCAGGTACCAGAGGAGGAACGCGAGGGCGGCCGGGAAGACGAACCGGCGGTAGCGGCTGCGCACTTCCTGGAAGGCAGGGCTCCGCTGCACCTCCAGATAGATCTCCGCCGTGCTGTGGACCCGCTGCCGCGGCACCGCGTCGGGGAGACCGTCGCCGGGCGCCCGGGCCCCCGCCGGCTCACCGTGGCCGGAGGCCGTCGCGTCGTACCAGGGGTCCTCGATCGGCATCGCCGAAGCGTCGAGCCCCTCCTGCTTGTCCACCTGCTCCACCGGCCAACTCTCCTTGTCAGCGAACCGTTTCGGCCGCGTGCCCAAGGATGGACAGAGCGGGAAGATCCCGGACTCTTCTCCTCCCGCTGTTCACCCCATCAGGTGACTCTTCTCCCCGGTGGCCTGACCAGACCGTGCTGATA
Organism: Streptomyces sp. NPDC058664; assembly: GCF_042716635.1. NCBI lineage: Bacteria > Bacillati > Actinomycetota > Actinomycetes > Kitasatosporales > Streptomycetaceae > Streptomyces > Streptomyces sp. NPDC058664. The sequence continues at coordinate 13,491 of NZ_JBHXRW010000029.1, forward strand.
TGCGTACCGCACGGCCTGCGCCCGGTCGCGCACCCCCGTCTTGGCGAAGAGATTGTTGATATGGGTCTTCACCGTGGCCGTGGAGATCCGCAACCGACCGGCGATCTCCTGGTTGGAAAGCCCGTCGGCGACGAGCACGAGCACCTCCGTCTCCCGCTCCGTGAGCCCGTCGACACCCCCCGGCCCGGCAGGCTCACCGACCGCTGCGGCACCCTCTGGCCGGCGCGCCCCCGGATCACCGCTCGCCCCCACCCCCTCGGATCCCCCAGCTCTCTCACTCCGCTCGGTCCGCTCCAGCAGTTGCTCCAGCAGGCGCCTCTGCACGGAGGGCGAAAGGCCCGCTCGTCCATCGGTCACGTCCCGCAGAGCCCGCACGATCTCCTCCCCGCCGGCGTCCTTGGTCAGGTACCCCCGCGCGCCGGCCCGCAGAGCCGGGAACAACGAGTCGTCGTCGGCGTACGTGGTGAGCACGACGATCTCCGTCCCGGGGTGTCGCTCGCGGATGCGACGGGTGGCCTCGACGCCGTCGCACCGCGGCATCCGCAGATCCATCAGGACCACGTCGGGCGCGAGTTCCGCGGTCAACGCCACCGCCTCCTCCCCGTCCCGCGCCGCCCCGACGACCTCGACCCCGGGAAGCAGTCCCAGCAGCATCACGATCCCTTCGCGCACCACGGCCTGATCGTCGGCGACCACCACCCGCACGACCCGGTCCCCCGCGGAGGCCCGAGAGCCCTCCTGGCCACCGGCCTCTTCCCCACCGCTCATGCCACTCACGCCGTCACCCACGCCGTCGCTCATGCCGGCACCCGCAGCCGCACCGCGAATCCAGGACCCTCCGGTCCGGCGTCCAGGCTGCCGCCGAGCAGTTCGGCCCGCTCCCTCATGCCGAGCAACCCGTACCCCGATCCGGAGGAGCCGAGCCCGTACCCCTGCCGGGCCCCCTCGGTCGCCGGGGGCGGCCCGGAGTCGCGTATTTCCAGGGAGATCTCGCCCGTCTCGTACGCGAACCGGATCCGGGTCCGGGCGCCCGGAGCGTGCTTGCGGATGTTGGTCAGGGCTTCCTGCGCGACCCGTCGGACCGCCTGGGAGGCCTCGACGGGCAGCTGTCGGCGCTCGCCGCTGACATCGACCTCGGCACGGTCCTCCCGTGCCAGCTCCCGCAGATAGTCCTCGACGGGCACCATGTCGCCGCGCAGTGCCGACAGTGCGTGGCGGGTCTCGGCCAGCCCCTCTCTGGCCATGGAACGGGCCGAGGTCACGAGCTTGAGGATCTCCGCCCGGTCCGCTCCGGCCTCGATCTGAAGCCGCGCGACTTCCAGGTGCACCATCTGGGCGGAGAGGCTGTGGGCGAGCACGTCATGTATCTCCCGGGCGATCCTGGCCCGCTCGGCGAGCGCCGCCGACGCGGCCTCGGCCTCCCGGGCGAGCCGCTCCTGGGCGAGCAACTGGAACCCCGCACCACGCGCCTGAGCATCCAATCTGAGCGAGTACCCCGCGAGCAGCACAGCCCCCGTCGTGAGGGTGGCTCCGAGGATTCCGCTCTCGTCGGCCTGAGCGAATCCTGGGACGAGTACCCCCACGGTGGCCAGACCGGCGGGAAGCGGCAGCCGTTCCATCGCCATGATCGAGACGATTATCCACATCACGGTCGCCGGTGTCGGTGCGCCGGCCGCGTGGGCCCCGAGTCCGCAGAGCGCCATCACCCCGAGGAGCCCCAGGGACGCCGCGGGCCGGTGGTCGAGGGTCGTGTGGTGATAGCCCAGGGCCGCCGCCACACAGAGCCCGAAGCCGAGCGGGGGCAACAGTGCGTACCACCCGTGGAACGCTCCCGAGGTGTAACAGCCGGCCAGCACCCAGACGCTCAGGGCCACGATCGTGCTGTAGTCGATGACGACCCGGCCACGGGGCACTCCGAGCCGGGTGAGCGCCTCCCGCGACGGCCAGGAGCCCCACGAGCTCCCCCGGCTCACGTCGCTCCCCGTTCGCGCTCGGCCGCGCTTCTCGTCCATGCCCGTCCCCCTCCGTCATGACGATGCTACGGAGAGTCGGCGGCCGTGTGATCGGCCCGTGGGTGGAGCGTACGGCTCCACCCACGGGTGGAGGGCCTCAGGCGTCGATGCGCGAGCGGTCGAGGGTCGCCGCCGAACCGGTGATGAACTCCTTGCGGGGAGCCACGTCGTTGCCCATGAGGAGGTCGAAGACCTGCTCCGCCGCGTCCAGGTCGCCGATGTTGATGCGGCGCAGGGTGCGGTGGCGCGGGTCCATCGTGGTCTCCGCGAGCTGGTCGGCGTCCATCTCGCCCAGGCCCTTGTAGCGCTGGATGGAGTCCTTGTAGCGGACCCCCTTGCGCTGGTACTCCAGCAGGGTCTGCCGCAGCTCGTTGTCCGAGTACGTGTAGACGTACTTGTCCTGGCCCCTCTTGGGCTGGACGAGCTCGATCCGGTGCAGCGGGGGCACGGCGGCGAAGACCCGCCCCGCCTCCACCATGGGCCGCATGTAGCGCTGGAAGAGCGTCAGCAGCAGACACCGGATGTGGGCGCCGTCGACGTCGGCGTCGACCAGGAGGACGATCTTCCCGTAGCGGGCCGCGTCGATGTCGAAGGTACGGCCCGAGCCGGCTCCTATGACCTGGATGATCGCCCCGCACTCGGCGTTCTTCAGCATGTCCGAGACCGACGACTTCTGGACGTTGAGGATCTTGCCGCGGATGGGCAGCAGGGCCTGGAACTCGCTGTTGCGCGCGAGCTTGGCCGTACCGAGGGCCGAGTCGCCCTCGACGATGAAGAGCTCGCTGCGCTCCACGTCGTCGCTGCGGCAGTCGGCCAGCTTGGCGGGCAGCGAGGAGGATTCCAGCGCGGTCTTCCGGCGCTGCGCCTCCTTGTGCTGCCGGGCCGCGATCCGGGTGCGGGCCGCGGCGACGGCCTTCTCCAGGACGGCGCGCGCCTGCGCCTTGTCGTCCCGCTTGGTGGAGGTGAGGAAGGCCTTGAGTTCCTTCGCCACCACGTTCGCCACGATCCGGCGAGCGGCGGACGTACCGAGGACCTCCTTGGTCTGCCCCTCGAACTGCGGCTCGGCGAGACGGACCGTCACGACGGCCGTGAGCCCTTCCAGGGCGTCGTCCTTGACGATGTCGTCCTCGGCGACGCGCAGCATCTTCGTCGAGCGCAGCACCTCGTTCACCGTCTTGGTGACGGCCTGCTCGAAGCCCGAGACGTGGGTGCCGCCCTTCGGCGTGGCGATGATGTTGACGAAGGACTTGACCGTGGCGTCGTATCCGGTGCCCCAGCGCAGGGCGACGTCGACGGCGAGCTCGCGGGTGACCTCGGTGGGCGTCATGTGACCCCGCTCGTCGAGGACGGGGACGGTCTCCTTGAAGGTGCCCTGGCCGGTGAGGCGCTGGATGTCGCAGACGGCCTTGTCCTGCGCGAGGTACTCGCAGAACTCGCTGATGCCGCCGTCGAAGCGGAAGGTCTCCTCGCTCTTCCCGATTCCGGCCAGGTCCCGCTCGTCGCGGACGACGATGGTGAGGCCGGGCACGAGGAAGGCGGTCTGCCGGGCACGCTGGTGCAGCGTCTCCAGGGAGAGCTTGGCGTCCTTGAGGAAGATCTGCCGGTCGGCCCAGTAGCGGACGCGGGTGCCGGTGCGGTTCTTGGGAACGCGCTTGCCCTTGAGGAGCCCGTTGGCCGGGTCGAAGGGGCTGTCGGGTCCTTGCTCCGTGAAGATGCCCGGGACACCCCGGCGGAAGCTGATCGAGTGCGTGGCACTGTTCCGGTCGACCTCGACGTCGAGGCGCGCCGACAGGGCGTTGACCACGGAGGCGCCGACGCCGTGCAGACCGCCGGACGCCGCGTACGATCCGCCGCCGAACTTTCCGCCGGCGTGCAGCTTCGTCATGACGACCTCGACTCCGGAGAGTCCGGTCTTCGGTTCGACGTCGACCGGGATGCCTCGACCGTTGTCCCGGACCTCCACGGATCCGTCGTCGTGGAGGATCACCTCGATGTGGTCGCAGTAGCCGCCGAGGGCCTCGTCGACCGAGTTGTCGATGATCTCCCAGATGCAGTGCATCAGGCCACGGCTGTCGGTGGACCCGATGTACATACCGGGGCGCTTGCGAACCGCTTCGAGCCCTTCGAGTACGAGCAGGTGCCGCGCGGTGTAGTTGGAACCGTCACGGTCTGCGGTCAGCAGCGCACTGGACGGCACGGACGTTTCGGCGGTCACGCGGTTCGCTCCTCGCTGAATTTGAAATGTGGCCCGATGGGGTAAGGCCCGACGTCGGTCATCGGTCAGAGGGTACCGATGCCTGGTAGAGCCGTTGTAACGCCACCCTCCCGATTCCTCATGCTAGTCCAGAGTCGCATGGGTGTTCGATCCCTCGATAGGGTGACGTGTACATCACGTTCCCTTCCAGGCATGAACCATTTAGGCTCCGGGCACGTCCTCATCAACAACCGGCAACCACGCCGGGAGGGCTAACCGACCCAAGCAACGCGAAATCCGTAGAGCGAAGCAATACGGCCCATTCGCCGCCAACCGGCAGCAGACAGCCACCTTGGAAGAAGTTTCAAGGAAAAGCCACGAGCGGGAACGTTTTCGGCCTGGTTGGATGTTGACCCTGGTACGACAGCTCGTCGAGCTAGAGAAGAGGCGACGTGACTACTGTTCTGACCCCCGCGAGCCCCCTGACGGCCGCTGACCGCTGCGACCGCTGCGGCGCCCAGGCATACCTGCGTGTCGTCCTGACCAGCGGAGGTGACTTGCTCTTCTGCGCCCACCACGGACGTAAGTTCGAGCCGGAACTCAAGAAGATCGCCGTTGAGATACAGGATGAGACGGACCGTCTGACGGACGTGCCGGCCCGCACTGTAGGCGACGAGCACTGACGCTTCGCAACCACGACGAGCTCAGATCCGGCCATTGACCGGACGGTGGGCGGTCACCCCGTGTTCCAGAGGGGTGACCGCCCGCTCTCGTATTCCCACGCGCGTCAGAGACCTGCCGGCAGTACCGCTGAGACCCGTGTGTAGACACCCGGGTTCTCCGCCTGCCCACAGCCGCTGCCCCAGGACACCAGGCCGATGAGAAGCCCCTTGGCTACCAGCGGACCTCCGCTGTCGCCCTGGCACGCGTCCCTGCCGCCCTGCGGGTCGCCCGCGCACAGCATCGTGTCGCCCCGGTACGAGACGCCGGTTCCATCCGGGTACGCCCGCTCACACGCCTTGTCCGACAGCACCTGCACGCGTGCCGTCCGCAGCTTGGAGGCGTAGGACCCGTTGCCGGTCGTATCCCCCCAGCCGTAGACGTCCGCCTCCGTCCCGGGCGTGTGTGCCGCGTCTCCCGCACGGGCGACGCCGATCACGTACGACTGCGGCAGCGCGCTCACCAGGGTCAGCACCGCGAGATCGCCCGAGTTGGTCGTCGGGTCGTAATCCGGGTTCACCCAGGTGTCCGAGATCCGCACCTCCTGCCCGCCCTGCCCGCGCAGCGCGGCGCGGCCGGCGATGACCAGGAAGTCCCGGACCTCCCAGGGCTCGCCGCCGAGCACCTCCCGGCCCAGGCAATGGGCGGCCGTGAGCACCTTGGTCGGCGCGACGACCACCCCCCCGCAGAACTGCCCCGCGCGCGTACCTCCGAACCGGTCACGGCTGGACAGCGCCACGACCCACGGCGCGTCCGTGATCTGGGCCGGGCGGCCACCCACCACGACGCTGTCGGCGGCCACAGGGGTGGCGGCGGTGACCTGCCACGCCGCTGCGGCGATCAGGCCCAGAGCACCCGTCAATGTCCGGGTGAGAGAACCACGCATGGAGCCTCCTGACTCTCCGGTGATGTCGGTTCACCCAGCGTCCAGCACGCACACGCGCCGTGCACCCCCGAACAGCCGGAGGGCCCGGCTCCCTCTCGGGGAACCGGGCCCTTCCGTCTATCGCTCCGTGCCTCGCGTCCGTGACGCGTACGGATCAGTCGAGGTAGTCGCGCAGTACCTGCGAACGCGACGGGTGACGCAGCTTCGACATCGTCTTCGACTCGATCTGACGGATCCGCTCACGGGTCACGCCGTAGACCTTGCCGATCTCGTCCAGCGTCTTCGGCTGACCGTCGGTGAGACCGAAGCGCATCGAGACGACGCCCGCCTCGCGCTCGGACAGCGTGTCGAGGACGGAGTGCAGCTGCTCCTGGAGGAGCGTGAAGCTCACCGCATCGGCCGGGACGACCGCCTCGGAGTCCTCGATCAGGTCGCCGAACTCGCTGTCGCCGTCCTCACCCAGCGGGGTGTGGAGGGAGATCGGCTCACGGCCGTACTTCTGGACCTCGATGACCTTCTCGGGGGTCATGTCGAGCTCCTTGGCCAGCTCCTCCGGGGTGGGCTCACGGCCCAGGTCCTGGAGCATCTGGCGCTGGACGCGCGCGAGCTTGTTGATGACCTCGACCATGTGCACCGGGATACGGATGGTGCGGGCCTGGTCGGCCATGGCGCGGGTGATCGCCTGCCGGATCCACCAGGTGGCGTACGTGGAGAACTTGTAGCCCTTGGTGTAGTCGAACTTCTCGACGGCGCGGATCAGACCGAGGTTGCCCTCCTGGATCAGGTCCAGGAAGAGCATGCCACGGCCGGTGTAGCGCTTGGCCAGGGAGACCACCAGGCGGAGGTTGGCCTCCAGGAGGTGGTTCTTGGCCCGGCGACCGTCCTCGGCGATGATCTCCAGCTCGCGCTTGAGCTTCGGCGCGAGCTTGTCCGAGTTCGCGAGCTTGTCCTCGGCGAACAGGCCGGCCTCGATGCGCTTGGCGAGCTCGACCTCCTGCTCGGCGTTGAGCAGCGGGACCTTGCCGATCTGCTTCAGGTAGTCCTTGACCGGGTCCGCGGTGGCACCGGCGACGGCGACCTGCTGCGCCGGAGCGTCGTCCTCGTCCTCGTCGGACAGGACGAAGCCCTTGCTCTCGCCCTCGGTCTCCTCTTCCTCGCCCTTGCCGGGCGCGACGTCCTCGAGCAGCTCTTCGCCCTCGACGAGTTCGTCGGCGTCCTTCTTGGACGTGGACTTCTTGGCCGCCGTCTTCTTGGCGACGGCCTTCTTGGCCACCGCCTTCTTGGCGACGGTCTTCTTCGCTGCCGCCTTCTTGGCGACGGATCCGGCCTCGTCGGCCGGTTCGGCGCCCTCTGCCGCGGCAGCCGTGACGCTGGGCTTCGTCACGGTCGTCCTGGCGGTGACGGTCTTGGTGGCGGTGCGCTTGACCGGGCTCTTCGCTGCGACGCTCTTACGGGCGCGCTTCGGCGACTCCGCTGCACTGACCATCAGCGTCACACCCTCTTCCTCGAGGATCTGATTGAGGCTGCGCAGAACATTCTTCCACTGGGTTGGCGGAATCTGGTCAGCCTCGAAGGCCCGACGCACGTCATCGCCGGCGATCTGCCCATCAGCCTTTCCCCGCTCGATGAGCGCCATCACAGACTCGGACTCGGCGATCTCCGGCGGGAGCGTACGGGATGTGCTGGCCGACACGAACAACCTCTCGGAACGATGGAAACGGCTTCCGGCCCCGCCCTGGATCGGACTGGAGCCGACGACCGTCGACGGGGAATGTGCCGACGGCGCGGGCTGGACCGGGGAACTGCACAGCGCCTCCGTCGGCTGCTGTATTCCTTCCTCGGCTGTCACCTCTTAGGTCATCGCACGGCTCGGAGGAGTGTTACGCCCAATCTTCGTGGCCCGAGTCACACCTCATGTGCGACAAACCGGCTCAGAGGGACAGGTAAGGGTACATCCGCCCCGCCGGAACCCCGGCGCCACCCGGGGAATCCCTGTCGGACGTCCCGGATGCCGCCCGGACCCGGCGGCAGCCGATTCCCACGCCTCCGCGCTCCCGACCACGGCCCGCGGGTCAGTGTTCGCGGGGGGCGGGAACGACGCGCTCCACCTCGGGGTGGACCATGAGCAGCTGCCGCATGGCCGTCTCGGCGCCCAGCGCGTCCCCCGCCGCGAGCGCGTCCGCGATCCGGGCGTGGTGCGAGAGGCAGGCCTCGCTCGGGCGGTCGCAGCCCGTGACGGGGCCTCCGGACACCTGGAGCGCGGCGGCGACGATGCCGGAGAGGTGCTCCAGCATCCGGTTTCCCGCGAGCTGGATGAGGAGCGAGTGGAACTCGGTGTCGGCCCGGGAGAAGGTGATGCCGTCCCCCTGGGCGAACGCGTGGCCCATGATCTCGACCATGTCGGCGAGACGCTGCTGGACGTCCTCCCGGCCGTGTCCGGCGGCGAGGCGAGCGGCCAGGGGCTCGATGGTCCAGCGGAGCTCGTTCAGCTCGCGACGCTGGTCGTCGCGCTGCGGGCCGAAGGCGCGCCACTCGATGATGTCGGGGTCGAGGAGGTTCCAGTCGCTGACGGGCCTGACGCGCGTACCGACGTTCGGGCGGGCGCTGACCAGCCCCTTCGCCTCAAGGACGCGCAGCGACTCGCGCACGACGGTGCGCGAGACCTCGAACCGCTGGCCGATCTCTTCGGGGACGAGCGGGCGGTCGGCCCCGAGGTCGCCGGAGACGATCATCTGGCCGAGCTGCTGGACGAGCTGCCCGTGCAACCCGCGGCCCCGGTTGCCGGCGCTCCTGCGGCCGACGCGGCCCAGGTCGGTGTCCACTCCCTCCCAGGAGGACGGACCCACACGACCGGCGGCGGGCGCCTCCGTGTAGGGATAGCGGTCGAGATCGCCCGGGGCGCCGAGGCCGGAGTCGACGGAACGGGCGGCGGTCATCATGGTGTGCGCAAGGGTACTCACGCATCCTTTGTCGGCGTTGCCTCCGCGCCCCTTGAGGTCTTTGGTGAAAAGCACACGAAAGGGTGATCGGCACCCCCTGCGCAATTGACGATTTATCGGACATACGGGATGCATCTCAAGGGAGTTGACAGCAGACCGGAAGGTTCCAGTCCGGAAGTGATCACCAACGGGCCTTACGTCGAAGGCCGGTGAACACATAGGCGCAGAGCAACGCGGTCAACGTCAGCGAGAGCGCCACCCCCGCCGGCTGTCCGAGCACCCGGAGCCCCCCGGTCAGCCAGCGGTCCACCGCCGGAGACCACTGCGGACCGGCGAACTCGCGCAACCGCCCGGGAAGTCCGGCGGCCGACCGCACCGACGGCCCCGTCAGCACCTTCTGCAGCAGCGGAACGAGGGCGACCGGCACCGCGAGGACCGCCGCCACACCGGCCGCCGCGGCGCGGAACACCCCGGCGCCGAGCACCCCCGCCCAGGCACAGCCGACCAGCAGCCCCAACCAACTGGCGCAGAGTGTCGGCCAGTTCTTCGGTACGGTGATCAACTCGGCGCCGTAGACGAACCTGAGGACCTGTAGATCCGCCACCGCGACGACCGCGCCGAGCACGAGGGCGACGCCCGCCGCCACGGCGAGCTTCGCCAGCAACAGGCCCGGCCTGCGGGGCACGGCACCGCGGCCCGTGGTGAGCGCGGGGTAGCGGTACTCCTCGCCGAAGGAGAAGGCGCCGAGGAGTCCGGCCCCGAGGGCCGCGGGCGGCAGCGGGGAGATCGCCGGCCAGCCGGCCAGGACGGCGGGCAGCGCGGCGCGGCCGCCCCGCCCGAGGAGCAGGGCGAGCGTCACCGAACCGAGCAGGACCGCCGCCACGACGAGCGGGGTGGACGGCACGCCCAGGAGCCGATGGATCTCGTACCGCAGCGGACGCAGGGGCGACCGGACCGGCCTGCGGGCACCGCCGGACTCCTCGTCCGAGGCGTCCCGCGCCACGGCGACGGGCGGCGGTTCCACCTCGGTGGACGCCTCACCGGGCACCTGCTCCCCCGGCACGCCCCCCGCCGCGGCCCACGGCACGGGACCGGTGTCACCGGTCTCGGCGGCGAGTCGGTGGATCGGCACACCGTGCCGGAACGCCGTGTCCCCGACGGCCGCGCAGTCGCTTCCGTAGACGGACAGGCGATTGCCGTCCTCGGCGACCACCTCGACCGGGCGGCGCGCGGCTCTGGCCTCCTGGGTCACGACCGCGGCGAGCCTCGCCGCCTGGGGGGTACGGACGACGACCCGTGGACGCAGCCGGGTACGGGCGAACTCGGCGACGTCCTGGTCGGCCACGAGCCGCCCGCCGTCGATCGTGACGACCCGGTCGGCGTTGCGGGCCGCGTCCTTCGGGTCCCCCGTGGCGTAGAGCACGGTTCCCCCGTCGGCCGCGTGCGCACGCAGCAGTTGATACAGCCACGCGCTCTCGGATACGGAGAGGCCGGCGCCCGGCTCGTCGAGCAGCAGGGTGTGGGGCGCACCCAACAGGGCGGACGCGAGGCCGAGTCGCCGGTCCGCTCCGACCGGAAGGGTGCCGATCCTCCGGCGCTCCAGTCCTGTGAGGCCCACGGCTCGCGTCAGTTCGTCGGCCCGCGAGGCGGGGACCCCCGTGGCCGCGCAGAGCATCCGCAACTGGCCTCGGAGCGTGCGGGAGGGGTGCCCGGGGATGTCACCGAGGAGCACGCCGACCTCGCGCGGAGGGTGGGCGATGCGGTGCAGCGGCCGGCCCCGGAAGTAGGTGATCCCACGGCCCGGCTCGAGTTCGAGCATGAGCCGGAGCGCGGTGGTCTTGCCGGAGCCGGAGGAGCCGAGGAGAGCGGTCACGGCACCCGGCCGGGCATCGAAGGTCAGATCGTCCACGGCGGGCGGGCGATCACGGCGGGGTGTGCTGGTCAGTCCGATTGCCTGGAGCATCGCTTCTCTCGCGGTAGGTGACACCGCTCCGCGGCAGGGCGGCGCTACCGCAGCAAGATAACGCTACATTTCGGACTTTCGATGCAGGACTGCCGCCCCGGGGGTGCCGGTTGCACCGGCCCGTCAGACCTCGGGCCGCAGCATCGGCGGGTTGAGGAGAGTGGCCCCACCTGCCCTGAAGAGCTGGGCGGGGCGCCCGCCCTGACGGGTCGTGGTGCCCCCGGCCGGGACCAGGAAGCCGGGCGTGCCGGTCACCTTCCGGTGGAAGTTGCGCGGGTCCAGGGACACGCCCCAGACGGCCTCGTAGACGCGCCGCAGCTCTCCGACCGTGAACTCGGGCGGGCAGAAGGCCGTGGCCAGGGAGGAGTACTCGATCTTGGAGCGGGCCCGCTCCACGCCGTCGGCCAGGATCCGCGCGTGATCGAAGGCGAGCGCCTCCGGGCCCCCCTCCTTCTCGCCGCTCCCGGCCTCGTCGGGCGCTCCGGCCGCCTCCGCACCCGCGACCGTCCCGGCGATCACGTGCTCGCCGAGCAGTTCCTCGACAGGAGCCCAGCGGGCGCTGTTCGCGTCGCCGCCGGCCCTCGGCGCGGGAAGGTCCGGGGCCAGCGCCAGGTGCGCGACGCTGACCACCCGCATCCGCGGATCACGGTCGGGCGCCCCGTAGGTCGCCAGTTGCTCCAGGTGCGCGCCGTTGCTCGGCACGGGCGGTGGCGCGGCCGGATCGTGGGCGCAGAGGCCGGTCTCCTCGACCAGCTCGCGCGCTGCCGCGGCACCCAGGTCCTCCTCCGCGCGCACGAAGCCGCCGGGCAGCGCCCAACGTCCCTGGTACGGCTCTTCTCCCCGCCGTACGACCAAGGTGCAGAGCGCATGGCGGCGCACGGTGAGCACGACCAGATCGACGGTGACGGCGAAAGGCGGAAAGGCCGACGGGTCGTAGGGAGGCATGCCGCGATCATAGTCGTCTTCCTGACGATAAACACGCCCCTCGGGGGCATCCGCGACGACTTCCTCGCCGTGCCGCGAAGCTTCCCTCGTGTCTGTGCCCGGCATCCCGTCACACCCCCAGTTGAAGGCCCTCTGCGGCCTCTTCGACCATACCGAGACCGAGCCTGCCGACCCGTACCGAGAACGGCTCGCCCGCGACCACGAGCCCCGAGAACCGGATGGCTCCCAGCGGGGCCGACCGCAGGGGGTGCGTCGACACGGAGCGGCCCGGTGCGTCGGGCCGGATCCCGGCGAGGGCCATCAGGGCGTGGACGGCTCCGGCGGCCGCGACGGCCGCCGGGCGGCACGCGGCCGGGTGCGGCACCGGGCGTCCACCCGCCGTGCGCTGTTCCCCCGCGTACATCTCGGGCAGCCGGTAGGTGAAGGCCTCCGACGCGTCGAGCAGCCCACGCAGCAGGGAGGCGGCCTCCTTCTCGTGACCGGCGGCAGCGAGCCCGGCCACGGCGACCGCCGTCTCGTGGACCCGTACCGCGCCCGCCCGGTGGCCGAAGGGATTGTGTCCCGGCTCCTTGGTACCCAGGCTGCGCAGCCCCCAGCCGGAGTCCAGGGCCGGGGTGCCGAGCAGCCTCGCCAGCTGTTCGGTATCCGTCCTGTCCAGCAGGCCCTGTGCGTAGCGGCCGCCGCCGAGCAGCCCGGTGTCGAGCAGGTGCGCGGCCCAGCCGCCCAGGTGGGGCATGCTCCGGCCGTCCGGCGTGCGGCCGACGGCGGGGCGGCCCCCCGCCCGGTCGTCGAGCCAGAACTCCCGCCGGAAGCGCTCGCGCAGGGTGCGTGCCGCTTCGCGCAGTGGGTCTCCCCCGGTTCTCCCGCAGGCGTCGAGCAGATCCGCGCCGAGCAGGGCCGCGCGGTGCGCGTGCGCCTGCGTCTCGGTCCGCCAGGGTCCGGCGGGCCCCGGGTCCGGTACGAGGCCGTTCCCTTCGGTCGCCCGGCACAGCCAGGCCAGGCAGCGTTCCGCGACGGGAAGCAGCTCCTCCAGGTCCGTCGCCGGCAGCCCCCAGCGGCGGGCCTCGGCGAGAACGACCGGAAAGGCAAGGGTGGCCTCGATACCCGTGCAGCGGGGCGGCAGGTGCGGGCCCGCGTCCCTGAGAGGTCCTGGGATGCGACCGGACTCGGCTCCGGTGCCGGAGAGTTGGGTGCGGCCGAGGGCGCGCAGAGTGGTGGTGGCGAGTCGGGTGCCGAGGGGAAGGGCCATGCGGGCCGCCCAGAGCGCCTCGGCGGTGGCCGGTCCGCAGCGCCAGGGGACGCCGGCCGCGAGGTGGACGTCCGCGGGGTGGGCGGGATCGCGCTGGAGCAGGGCCCGCAGGTCCTCGACGGATGCGCGCAGCAGTTCCCCCGGCCGTGGGTCGTCGCCCTCGGCCCGGGCGTCGGTGAGCAGGTGACCGCCGGGCCGCCCGGTGCCCGCACCCGAGGAGGAGGCAGGGCGGGTGGAGGATTCGTCGCGTACGCGCAGCTGGACCGTGAAGGAACCTCCGGGCGCCACGTCGGCCTCCCAGCGGAGTACCCCGGCCGCCGCCAGGGAGTCCATGGGCGCCGGGTCCGCCGTGACGGCGACGGCCCGCCCGTCACCGGTCCAGCGGAGGCCGGTGCCGTGGACGCTCGCGGTGAGCTCGGGTCCGGGCCGGCCGGACGCCACCGCTCCCAGGTCCGCGAGATCCGTGCCCAGAGCGATTTCCACGGGGAGCCGGAGGGGGCGGGCGACGGCGCTGCGCAGGGTGATCCTTTCGGTTCCGTCGGCGCTCCGGGTGCGTTCGACAGTGAGGCCGGGATCGGGCCCCATGTCTCCCGGCACGCGTAGGACGCCGAGGAAGACCGCCCGGTCGGCGGCGGCCATGCGGCCCTGGAGGGGGACGGGCTCGCGCCCCGCAACACGGAGGACGCAGCGGGAGAGAAGCCGCCGCCCCGCCGCGTACACGCCCTCGGGTCCTTCGCCGGTGAGCTGCCCGTGCTCGGCGCAGACGGCGAGGGCGGGCAGGGCCACGCAGAGGAGCGCGCCGTGCACCGAGGGAAGCTCCGCGGGACGCGCCCCGCGGAGAGGAGCGGCGCCGGTGCCGGACGGGCGTCCGGATGAGTGACCGGTCGGGGGCCCGGTGGGGCGGCCGGGGGCCGGAGCTGGGCTGAGGGCCATGGCGGATACGGGGTGCTCTCTGTGCGAACCGGGCGGCCGGCGAGGTGTCGGCGGGACGGCTCGGACGACTCCGCCAGAGAGCTGAACGCGCGTGTGGGTGGCCGGGTCACGGTCGTCATCGGTCACTCCGGGTACCGCGCTGTCCGCCGTGCCTCGGGGCTCCGCTCCCCGGCCGCCCCGTGGCGGGTCCGCCGGGCCGGACTCCGGCCGTCGAGCGGCGCTCCCCTCCACCGGCCTGACGACCGGGCTTGCGGAGGGTCTGCCGGGCGCCCTGCGGGCGGGTCGTGCGCGTCCCGGCCCGCCGGGAGGCGGCGGGAGCGGACTGTGCCGAGGCGGCTCGGGTGTCCCGCTCGCTCCGCAGGCAGGAGCGGAGCGACTCGGGGTCCAGTCCTTCGTTGCACGCCTGGTGCAGCAGTCGGGCGAACACGTACTCGGGATCGGCGTCGAGTGCGAGCCCGAGGGCGACCCGGGCGGTCGGCTCGTCCCCGGTGGACCAGGCCACCCAGCCCGCGAGGGTGAGGGGCGCGGCGGCGTGTTCCTGATAGGGGCTGACACAGCGCCGGGCGAGGACGCGCCAGAGTCGCAGGGCAGCTGTGCCCTCCCAGCCCTCCATCCATTCGGCGGCGCGGTCCCGGGTGACCCGATCCTGGAGGCCGAGGATCAGCGCGGCCGCTTCGTCGGTCCCGACGAGGGCGTCATCGGCCGCGTCGCTCTCGGCCGTTCCGAGGACGGCCCTTCCCACCTGCGCCTGCCCCGTCCGGTCCGTCGGGCCGGTCGGGCTCTCCTGGCTCGGGCGCTTCGGGTTGACGAACCTGCGGAGGACCTCGCGGGCGAGTCGCAGCGTCGTCTCGCGCACCTCTTCCCTCCCGCCGCCTTGGGCGCCTTCGAGGATCCGGGGGACGATCGCGGCGGCGGTCGCGTCGAGTGCCGAGCGCTGCTGCTCCTCCCCGGGGCCGCCGGACGGCTTGAGCCGGCCTTCCATGTCCCGCAGGGAGCCCCGTACCTGGACTCCGGCGTAGGCCGCGGCGGCCGCCATCACCGATGTGCCACTGAGCGCGAGCGGGGTGCCGTCGGGCGGACAGCAGCGCGCGTCCGGACAGCAGTAGGAGAAGTAGAGGCCGTCGGAGATGCAGAGCGCCTCGTAGACGGGGATGTCGAGGGCGCCGCAGGCGGTACGCAGGTGCTGGGCGAAGGGGCGCAGCCGTTCCATGACCCGACGGCCCGTCTCGCCTGCCGGGGGGTCCTGGCAGAGGAAGACGACGATTCCGTCCGGTCGAGTGCTGTTCCTGCCTCCGTCGACGAGGCATTCGGCGAGGTGCCCAGCGGTGGACGCCCATTCGTGTGGCGCGCGCGGAATACCGAGCCTGACCCGGCCGCCGAAGCGGCCTCGCTCGCCGTGGAGGGCGACCAGGACGACGGAGTCGGTGGGGTGGAAGCCCAGCATGAACGGCAGGGCGTCGGCCAGTTCCGCCGGGCCTCGCAGGGTGATCTGCTGGGTACGGGAAGGTCCGCTGGTTTCGTGGTGATTCGCGTTCATGGTCAGGACGGTCTCGTGATCTCCCGAAATCCGAAACCCCTGTGGATAACTCCTGGATCGGGGTGTTCGTCGGTTGTCGAGTTGTCCACAGGTTCGGTCGCTCATTCGCGCGATGTCCGAGGCATCGGGTTGCATGGAGGCATGACCCACGCAGATCCCCTGGAAGACCGCGCCGCTCTCCGGACCGCCGCCGATGCCGTGCTCGCCCGTCTCGTCTCGGACCCGACGGGCGAGGCGAGACTGCGCGAGGACCAGTGGCGGGCCATCGAGGCGCTGGTCGCCGACCGGCGCCGGGCCCTGGTGGTGCAGCGGACCGGGTGGGGAAAGTCGGCGGTGTACTTCGTGGCGACCTCGCTGCTCCGTGAGCGCGGAAGCGGCCCGACCGTGATCGTCTCCCCGCTGCTCGCGCTGATGCGCAACCAGGTGGAGGCGGCGGCTCGGGCGGGCATCCGTGCCCGGACGATCAACTCCTCGAACACGGAGGAGTGGGACACCGTCCAGGAGGAGGTGTCCGCCGGTGAGGTGGACGTGCTCCTGGTGAGCCCCGAGCGGCTCAACAATCCCGACTTCCGCGACCAGGTCCTCCCCCGGCTCGCGGCCGCCACCGGTCTGCTCGTGGTCGACGAGGCGCACTGCATCTCGGACTGGGGGCACGATTTCCGGCCCGACTACCGCAGGTTGCGCACGATGCTGGCCGACCTGCCGTCCGGGGTCCCGGTGCTCGCCACCACGGCGACGGCGAACGCCAGGGTGACCGCGGACGTGGCCGAGCAGCTCGGCACGGGCGCCGGCACGGACGCTCTCGTTCTGCGGGGGCCTCTGGACCGGGAAAGCCTGAGCCTGGGCGTGGTCAGACTGCCCGACGCCGCCCACCGGCTGGCCTGGCTGGCCGATCACCTCGGCGAACTGCCCGGTTCCGGCATCATCTACACGCTGACGGTCGCCGCGGCGGACGAGGTCACGGCCTATCTGCGCCAGTGCGGGCACACGGTCTCGTCGTACACGGGCCGGACGGAGAACGCCGACCGGCAGCAGGCCGAGGACGATCTGCAGGCCAACCGGGTCAAGGCTCTGGTGGCGACGTCGGCCCTCGGCATGGGCTTCGACAAGCCGGATCTGGGATTCGTGGTGCATCTCGGGTCGCCTTCCTCCCCGATCGCGTACTACCAGCAGGTCGGCCGGGCCGGGCGAGGCGTGGAGCACGCGGAGGTGCTGCTGCTTCCCGGGCAGGAGGACGAGGCGATCTGGCGATATTTCGCCTCGGTGGCCTTCCCGCCGGAGGAGCAGGTGCGGCGCACGATCGATGTGCTCGCGCAGGCCGGCCGGCCGTTGTCCCTGCCCGCTCTGGAACCCTTGGTGGAGCTGCGCAGGACACGCCTGGAGACGATGCTCAAGGTCCTTGACGTGGACGGTGCGGTGCGACGGGTGAAGGGGGGCTGGGAGAGCACGGGCCGGCCCTGGACGTACGACACCGAGCGGTACGCGTGGGTGGCGCGTCAGCGGGCGGCCGAGCAGCAGGCGATGCGCGACTACGCGGCGGCGCCCGGATGCCGGATGGAGTTCCTACGGCGCCAACTGGACGACGAGGAGGCCGCTCCGTGCGGTCGCTGTGACAACTGCGCGGGGAGCCGCTTCGACCCGAAGGTGTCGGACGCGGCCCTGGATGCCGCCAAGGGCGAATTGGGGCGACCGGGCGTGGAGGTGGAGCCGCGCAAGATGTGGCCGACGGGCCTCGCCGCGGTCGGGGTCGACCTGAAGGGCCGTATCCCGCCCGGCGAGCAGGCGTTCGGCGGCCGGGCCCTGGGGCGACTCTCGGACATCGGCTGGGGCAACCGGCTGCGTCCGCTGCTGGCCGACACCGCTTCGGACGGACCCGTGCCGGACGATGTCGTGCAGGCGGTGGTGCACGTGCTCGCCGACTGGGCCAAGGGACCCGGTGGTTGGGCCTCCGGGGCGCCGGACGCGCCGGCCCGGCCCGCCGGGGTCGTCACGGTCGCCTCCCGTCGCAGGCCGCGCCTGGTGGGATCGCTCGGGGAGCGCATCGCCGAGATCGGCAGGATGCCCTTGCTCGGTGCGGTGGAGTACGCGCCCGAGCCGGAGGAGCTGCGGCTGTCCCGGACCAACAGCGCCCAGCGGGTGGTCGGGTTGCAGCGGTCCCTGACGGTTTCCGCCGAGCTGGGCGGGCGGCTGGCCACCGCCGGCGGGCCGGTCCTCCTGGTGGACGATCTCTCGGACAGCGGCTGGACGTTGGCGGTGGCGGCGCGGCTGCTGCGGCGGGCCGGAGCGGAAGGGGTGTTTCCGCTGGTGCTTGCCGTCCAGGGGTGAAACAGGAGGGGAAACGGGGAGTGAACAATGGGCAACTGGGCAGGGATATGAGTGGCATACCAACTCATTCCCGTCAGCTGCCTCAATTGCTCGTTGCCGCTCGCGCACGGGCCAGCAAGAATTGGGAAACCGCCTCGCACGGCCCGTCAGCGGTCCGGAAGGACTGTGCCGTGGTGCGCCCTCACCCGACCTTGCCCGCCTCGCGGGCGCGTATCCGAAGGGAGGACCGTGACCCTCGGATTCGCTCCGCCCACAGCCACCTCGCTCAGATCGTCGTCCGAGTCCGCCAGCCGCCTCGCCCGGATACTCGAACCTGCCGAGTGGTCGGCTGCGGGCATCCCGCTGCTGCGCAATCCGCGTGAGGTCGTCAGCGGCCTGCACTCCCGTCACACGCCCGCGCCCTCGATGGCCGTGCTGGCGGTGCTCGACCACGAGGAGCGGCTCGCCGCCAGCGCCTCGTTCGTTCGGCGCCCCTCGCCGGCGGACGGCTGGGAGTTCCGCAACGCGCTGCTTGCGCATCTGCGGCGGGTCATTCCGCACGACCTGCGCAGGCGCTCGCCCGTACGAACCGCGGTCCTGCTGTACTGCCGTGAGGGCGACGAGCGCTGGACGGAGGAGGACGGAGCCTGGATGTGGGGGCTCCGGGACGCCTGCACGCTGCACGGGCTTCGCTGCGGCGCGTACATCACGCTGACCCGCGGGGGCTGGCAGGTGCTCGGTGAGGGCCGGGGCGGCCGCCGTCCGGGCTCCGAATCACCCCCGCTGCCACTCGGTGACGGGCCGGCCGAGCTCGGTCGGCTCACGCCGAGAACCGCGAGCGGCGCGACCGAGCCCCTGCGCAGGGCGGCCGCGCGCTGATCGCGTGGACGACGTCGACCTCCGCCGGCCCGGACCAGGCCGACGGAGGATGGTCGGCCGGAGGGTCCGGTCCGGCGGAGGGGGCGGTCAGACTCCGGCGCCCGCTCCGAGGAGCGCCGTGACGCGCTGCGGGTCACCGCAGACGACGAGCAGCGCGCTCGCGCGGGCCATCGCCGACGGCAGGGCCTTGGCGGTCGACTCGTCGTCCCCGCCGTTGACGGCGACGATCACCACGGGTCGGACGGTCGCTCGTTCCACGGCGGTGGCGTGCGCGAAGAACACGTCGTCACCGGCGTCCTGCTGGCCCCAGTAGGCGGCCTCACCGAAGGACAGCTCGTGCGTGGTCCACGGATGCGGGTCGCCGGTGGTGAGCACGAGGATCTCGCCGGGTGCCCGCCCACTCTCCAGGAGCAGGTCCAGGGCCTCTTCGGCGGCGTCGAGTGCGCCGTCGACGGTGGCCGGGATCAGCTGGAGCTGCGGCGTGGATCGCCGGTCGGAAAGGTTCTCCGGAGTGGGAGACGGGGACGGCCCGGCACCGGGGTGCGGGCGGGGCGCCGGCGGCGCGGGCCTGGCCGGTCCGGGGACGGGGCGTCCGGGCCTCGGAGAGGCTGCGGAACGCGGGCCGGGTACGGGACGGGGGGTCGACGCGGTGGCGCGGGGACCCTGGGCGCTCTCGTGAATCTGAGGCTCCTCGGGGATGAGAGGCATGGGTGGATGTCTATCAAACGCCGCTGCGCGAGGCACCGGCGGGTGGGCACACATGTGCACCCGGTCGTACGGAGGCCCTTCGACGGGGTCCCACGACCGGAAGTTCAGAAGTCGAAGCCGAGTTGGCCCCCGCTCTCCAACGCGGCCGCCTCGGCGGAGAGGCGGACCTTTTTGAGGTGGCGCCACCTGGGCATCGCGTCCAGGTACGACCAGGAGAGACGGTGGTGAGGGGTGGGCCCCAGCTCTTCGAGCGCCGCTTTGTGGACCGGCGAAGGGTAGCCCGCGTTGGCCTCGAAGGCATACGCCGCGTACTCCTGCGCCCCGTTCCGCAGCTCCGCCATGACGGCGTCCCTCCGGACCTTGGCGATGACGGAGGCGGCGGCCACGGCGATGCAGGACTGGTCGCCCTTGATCACCGTGCGGACCTGCCAGGGGCTGCCGAGGTAGTCGTGCTTGCCGTCGAGGATCACCGCGTCGGGCCGAACGGGGAGGCCTTCGAGGGCCCGGACCGCGGCGAGTCGCAGTGCCGCGGTCATGCCGAGCTCGTCGATCTCCTGCGGAGTGGCGTCGCCGAGCGCGTACGCGGTGACCCACTTCTCCAGCACCGCGGCGAGCGCGGTACGGCGCTTGAGGGTGAGCAGCTTGGAGTCGGTGAGTCCTTCGGGCGCCCGGCGCAGGCCGGTGACGGCCGCGCACACCGTGACGGGGCCGGCCCACGCTCCGCGTCCGACCTCGTCGACTCCGGCGACGACCTTGGCGCCGGTGATGGCTCGGAGCGATCGCTCGACGGTGTGGGTGGGTGGTTCGTACGGCATGGCGCCTGACAGGTTACGCCGCCTGGCGCCGCCCGCGATACCCGGATTCCTCTCGGAAGCCCGAGGGGCCTTCGTTCCGGGGCCTCGGGGCCCGTTCGAGCCGCCCCTCGGAGGTTGCCTCGCCCGCGTCAGACGCGTAGCAGCGGCACCATGATCCGGTCGATCAGGTCGGCGATCTCGCGGTCCGTCCATTCGCTCGCGCACACCTTCGAGCGATACATCATCATGGCAGGGATGACGTCGAGCACCAGGTCGTCGATGGCGTCGGCCCGCACCTCACCACGCACGATTCCTTTGTGCAGCACAGCCCTGAAGAGTCGAGCCGAGGGCTCGACCACTCCCGTGACGATCAAGCCGTGGAACCGCTCGGCGGACTCGGCGTCGCATTCGTGAAGCACGGCACGCAGGGCGAAGCCGGGCTTGGAGTACATGACGTCCCGGACCCGCAGACACAGCTCGTACAGGTCCTCGCGCACACCACCGAGGTCCGGCGCCTCGTCGAGCGTCGGCAGTCCGGCCCGGAGCGCGTCCGCGACGAGGTCTTCCTTCGACGGCCAGCGCCGGTACACCGCGGCTTTACCCGTCTGCGCGCCGACCGCGACACCCTCCATCGTCAGGCCGTTCCAGCCGACGCTTCCCAGTTGCTCGAGCGTCGCCTCCAGAATGGCCCGTTCCAGGACGGGGCCGCGGCGTCGCAGCGACGCCCCTCCCGGCCGAGCGGCGGCCGCGGAGCGCGAAGTAACCATCAGGATCTCTCCGTTGAGGCGATACATGTCGTCGGCGGTGCTCAGTGAACGGTTGCGTTCCTTGAGGGGGACTCACTACCGTGCTGAACAGTGAACGGTTGCGTTCACTAATTCTTCCGTGGGGGATCCATAGTGACAACTTCTCCGGTGGACACACAGACCAAGGACGAACCTGCACGCGCCGGAGGACGGCCGGGTATCGCCTTGACCGTCATCGCCGCCTGCCAGCTGATGGTCGTCCTCGACGCCACCATCGTGAACATCGCGCTGCCGCACATCCAGGACGCGCTCTCCTTCTCGACCACCGACCTGTCGTGGGTGCTCAGCGCCTACACCCTGACCTTCGGCGGTCTGCTGCTCCTCGGCGGACGCGCGGGGGACATCCTGGGGCGCCGCCGGGTCTTCATGGCCGGCATTCTGCTCTTCACCTTCGCCTCGTTGCTCGGAGGCTTCGCCCAGGAACCCTGGCACCTGCTCGCCGCGCGGGCGCTCCAGGGCGTGGGCGGCGCCATCGCCTCACCCACCTCTCTCGCGCTGATCACCACGACCTTCCCCGAAGGGCCGGAGCGCAACCGGGCGTTCGGCGTGTTCGCCGCCGTCTCCGCCGGTGGCAGCGCCATCGGCCTGCTCGCCGGCGGCATGCTCACGGAGTGGCTCGACTGGCGGTGGGTACTCTTCGTCAACGTGCCGATCGGCCTGCTGATCGTCTTCGTGACCCCTCGGTACATCGCGGAGTCCGAGCGTCACCCCGGCCGGTTCGACATCGCGGGCGCCACGACCTCGACACTCGGCATGGCCGCGCTGGTCTACGGGTTCATCCGGGCGTCCGAGAAGGGCTGGGAGGACGCTCTGACCATCGGTTCCTTCGTCTCGGCGGTGATCCTCCTCGTGGCCTTCGCGCTCGTGGAGTCCCGTGCCAAGGAGCCGATCACCCCGCTCCGGATGTTCGCGGATCGCAACCGTTCGGGCACGTACGTCATCATGCTCAGCTTGTCGGCCGCCATGTTCGGCATGTTCTTCTTCATCGTGCTGTGGGTCCAGGACGTCCTCGGGTACAGCCCGATCCAGTCCGGCCTCGCCTTCCTTCCGGTGACGGTCGCGATCATCATCGGCGCGGGGCTCGCCCAGCGGCTGCTGCCGACCCTCGGCCCCAAGCCGTTCATGGTGAGCGGTTCGGCGATCACGGGCGCCGGTCTCCTCTGGCTGACCTTCATCAGCTCGGACAGCAGCTACGCGAGCGGTGTCCTGGGACCCATGGCCCTGTTCGGCTTCGGTATGGGCCTCAACTTCGTGACACTCACGCTCACGGCCGTCTCCGGCGTGGCCCAGCACGAGGCGGGCGCCGCATCGGGCCTGCTCAACGCCACCCAGCAGGTGGGCGGCTCGCTCGGCCTGTCCATCCTCGTCACGGTCTTCGGCACGGCCAGCCGTGAAGAGGGCGAGAAGCAAATGCCGAGCTTCCTCCGGGCCGCGACGCCCGAGCAGCAGGCCGAGGCGTTGAAGACGAAGGAACTGCCGGCACCCTGGGGTCACGAGGTGCTGACCTCGGGCATCGCCTCGGCCTTCACGGCGGCCGTCGCGATGGTGCTGATCGCGCTGGTGACGGCCGTCCTGGTGATCCGGGTCCGCAAGAGCGATCTGGAAGCGCTCAGTGGCCGCGCGGAGGCCGCCGGGCCGGTCGCCTGAGAACGCCGGTCGCCTGAAAAATCCCGGTCGCCCGAGAACACCGATCGCCCGAGAACACCGATGTCCCCCGAGCCCCGGGCAGGGCTCAGGGGACGCCGTGTCGTTTCAGGCCCCCGTGACCGGGACCCACTCCGGAAGGGCCTCCGTCTGCCGCAACCACTCGACAGGGGGCGAACCGGCCGCCGCGGCGGCCACCACGCCCCCTGCGATGGCGCAGGTCGTGTCGACGTCGCCGCCGACCTGCGCGGTCGTCCAGAAAACCTGCTCGAAGTCGCCGAGACCGCGCGCGGCCGACCAGAGGGCGAACGGAACCGTGTCGTGTGCACTCGTCCGTCGGCCGCTGCCGAGCACCGCGGCGACCGTACCCGCGTCGCCGTAGTCCAGCATGTCGCGGGCCCGGCGCAGTCCTGCCCCGACCGCACTGCGCGGCACGAGGGCGATGACCCCGTCGAGCAGCTGCTCGGGAGTGGGCGGGCCCGCGGGGCCGGCGGCCAGCGCGGCGGCGGCAGCGACAGCCATGGCGCCCACCACGGCCTCACGGTGCTGGTGGGTGGTGTACGCGGAGATCTCGGCCTGGTGCGTGGCCTGCTCCGGGTCATCCGCGTACCAGGCTCCGAGCGGGGCGATCCGCATCGCGGCGCCGTTGCCCCAGGACCCCTGCCCCTGGAAGAGCGCGGCGGCCAGCTCCCGCCAGTCGCCGCCTTCCCGGATGAGTCGGAGCATCCGGTTGACGGCCGGACCGTAGCCCCGGTCGAAATCGTGGTGCTGGGCGAAGGACATGGCCAGGGCGTCCTGGTCGATCCGCTCGTGGCGGGCGAGGACGGCCAGGACGGAGCAGGCCATCTCGGTGTCGTCGGTCCACTGCCAGGGGCCGTCGGGCAGCTCGCGCCGCTTCAGCAGGGGATAGTTGGCGGGTACGAAGAACTGGGAGCCCAGGGCGTCTCCCACGGACAGCCCGCGCAGGCTGGCCAGGGCGCGGTCGAAGCGCCGGTCGAATGAGGAGTCAGCGGTCATCGGTCTGCCACTCTATCCGTATGGCCGTACGGTTCCGGGGTACGCCAGCGTTCGAACGGCCGGTCAAGGCGGTATCTTCCGTCCTCGCCGAGCAGGAGGACGCGCGTCTCGGCGTTGCCGGGATTGGAGAGCGACTCGAAGTCCGCGACCGTCCAGTGGAACCAGCGCATGCAGAACAGGCGCATGGTCAGTCCGTGGGTGACCAGCAGGACGTTGGGCGGATGGTCGGGCGCCTCGAAGCTTCGGTACAGGCTCTCCAGGAACGCCCCGACGCGGTCGTAGACGTCCGCCCCCGACTCCCCCTGGGCGAAGCGGTAGAAGAAGTGCCCGTACGCGTCCCGGTAGGCCTTCTGGAGGCGTACGTCCTCCCGCTCCTGCCAGTTGCCCCAGTCCTGCTCCCGAAGGCGTGGCTCCTCCCGCACCCGGACCTGCTCCGGGGGGAACCGGAAGGCGCGGAGGGTCTCGTGCGTGCGACGGTAGGGCGAGACGTAGACACTGACCGCCTCCTCCCCGAAGAGTTCCCGCAGCCGCTCTCCCGTCTCCTCCGCCTGCCGCCACCCGGTGGCGGTGAGCCGCAGCGCGTGGTCGGGTTCCCGTTCGTACACCGTGTCATCGACATTGCCCTCGGACTCTCCGTGCCGAACGAGAACGATGCGCCGCGGTCGTGCCATACCCCGACCCTAGAACGCCGGTCTCCGGCGGGCTCAGCCGAGGAGGTGCCCGGAGTCCATCCGGCGTACGCGTCCGGTGAAGCGGCGACGCAGCGCACGGTCGTGCGAGACCACCACGAGGGCTCCCCGCCACTGCTCCAGGGCCTCCTCCAGCTCCTCGACGAGGCCGAGGGCCAGGTGGTTGCCCGGCTCGTCCAGCAGAAGGAGGTCGGCCGGCCGCGCGAGCAGCCGGGCGAGCGCCAGCCGACGGAGCTGGCCCGCGGAGAGCCCACCGACCGGCACACGAAGGTCGGCCGGGCGGAACAACCCGTACGACAGGAGCAATTCGGCCCGCTCGTCCTCGGGAAGGGCAAGCCCGCGGCCGAAGCAGGTCAGCAGCCGTTCCTGCGGGCGCCGGACGGTGACGTCCTGTGCCAGGTATCCGATCCGTCCGATCCTCCGGACCTCCCCGGCGTCAGGGTGGACGACCCCCGCCATGACCCGCAGCAGCGTGGACTTCCCCGCGCCGTTGCCGCCGTGGACGAGCAGCCGCTCTCCCGCACCGACGGTCAGCGTGTCGACGGCGAGGTGGTCCGCGACCCGGACGCCGGTCAGAGTGACGAGTGCCCCCTCGGCAGCGCCGGCGAGTGGCCGGGCGGTGAAGGAGAGGGGCTGGGGCGGCTGGGGCACGGGCTCCTCCCGAAGCCGTCTCAGTCGCTCCCGGGCGTTGCGGACGCGTCCGGAGACGGAGGCCTGGACACGTCCCGCCGCCCGGTCGAACGCCATCTTGTTGTTGTCCCTCATCTCCCTTCCCGGCGCCACCCCCCGTGCCGTGGTCGACGCGTACGCCTCAAGCCGTGCCGCCTCCTCGCACCATTCCTCGTACGCCTCCTCCCAGCGCCGTCGGGCCGCCTCGCGTGCTACGCGGTAGCCGGCGTACCCGTCGCCGTAGCGCACGAGCGCACGCCGATCGGAGTCCACTTCCACGATCGCGGTGGCCACCCGCTCCAGGAAGGTCCGGTCGTGAGAGACCGCGACAACGGTGCCGCGATGCGCGAGGAGGGCGCCCTCGAGCCAGTCGAGCGCCTGCGCGTCGAGGTGGTTGGTCGGTTCGTCGAGCAGGAGCACCTCGGGGCCGGCGGCGACCGCGCAGGCGATGCCGAGCCGGGCCCGCTCGCCGCCCGAGAGGCCGCCGAGCCGTCGCTCGCGTCCGGTGCGGGCGAGACCGAGTCCGTACAGGGCCTTGTCGACCCTGGCGTCCGCCTCGTACCCGCCCCGCAGCTCATAGGCGGTGAGGAGCTCGCCGTACGCGTCGGGTTCCGCCTCGTCCGCGGTACCGAGGCCGGTTTCGAGTGCGCGCAGTCGCCGCTCGATGGCGCGGAGCTCGGCGAGCGCGGCGTCGATCGCATCGCCGACAGTGGCCCTGGGAGGTAGTTCGGGGAGCTGCGCGAGCATCCGCACACCGCCTTCGGCGAAGGTGACGACTCTGCCTCCGTCGGGCTGTTCTGCTCCGCCGAGGAGGCGTAACAGGGTCGACTTCCCGGCGCCGTTCTCTCCCACGATCCCGATCCGCTCCCCGGGGCGCACGGAGAGTGAGGCCTGGTCGAGGAGCAGTCGTTCCCCACGGGTGACGACGACATCCTGCAAAGAGATCTGAGTCGGCAAGGGCGCCTCCAGGAGCGACAGTCAAACGCAACACCGATTGCGTTAGAGGGAGTGTGGCACACTCGTAGCCCTAACGCAACGGGAGTAGCAATTGAACGAGTCGATCGAGGGCCGCCCCGCCCCCGCGCCGGGCAGCATGCGTCCCGGCGGCCGCACCGCCCGTACCCGGGCCGCCGTCCGCGACGCCGTCCTGACGGGTCTGTCCGAGCACGGCTACCCGGCGCTCACCGTGGAGTACGTGGCGGAGCACTCGGGCGTCCACAAGACCACGCTCTACCGCCGTTGGGGCAGCGTCGAAGGGCTCCTCGCCGACGCGCTCGACCTGGCCGGCGAGGACGCCTGGACGCCTCCGGACACCGGCAGCCTCTCCGGGGACCTGAGCGCGCTCGCGCAC
Source organism: Streptomyces sp. NPDC058664 (assembly GCF_042716635.1). Lineage (NCBI taxonomy): Bacteria > Bacillati > Actinomycetota > Actinomycetes > Kitasatosporales > Streptomycetaceae > Streptomyces > Streptomyces sp. NPDC058664. The sequence continues at coordinate 39,730 of NZ_JBHXRW010000029.1, forward strand.
GAGGTCGTCGACGCCTTCGGCGATCACACGGATGCGGCCGCCCCGACCGCGTTCGTCGGCGCCGCCTTCCAGTCGTCACGGGCCGCCGAGGCGCTCCACGACTTCTACGCCGAACGCTTCCGGCGCTGCGAGGCCGTCGTCGATCGGGCCGTCGCCCGCGGGGAGGCGCCGCGGGGTACTGACGCGGGGGCCGTCGTCCGGGCGATCTCGGGGCCGCTGTTCCTCCGGCTCTTCGTCACCCGGGAGCCGATCGACGGCGCGCTCGCGGACCAGACGGCGCGAGCGGTACTCGCGGGCGTCGACGCGGGCGCGTTCGTTCCGGCGTAACCCTTCTCAGACCGTCCACGCCGGTTCGAGCTGCACCACGTCCCCGGCCAGGGCCGCCACATCGGCCGCGGTCCTGGCCCGCAGTCCGAGCCGCTCGATGCGCTCCACCCGGTACTTTCCGTGTTCCGCCGCGGACTGCCACATGGAGAGCACCAGGAACTCGCTGCCGGGCGCCTCCCCGAACAGGCCCCTCAGCATGCCGGGAGACCCGGCCATCGCCGGGTTCCACACCTTCTCCTGCATGAGCGCGAAGTGCTCGGCCCGGTCCTCGTGGACACGGCAGTGCGCCACCCGCGCCACGTCGGCGTCGGAGAACCGCGGCTCGAAACCCGTCTTCACGTCGAAGCGGTGGTCGAACAGCTTGACCTGGGCGTCCTTGAACGTGCCCACCTGCGAGGTCGCCAGACGGTCGTGGGAGCGCGCCATGAACGAGTCGTAGAAAGCCCGGCTCTCCCAGAACGCGAAGACATGGGCGACATCCGGCCGAGCCCGGCTCCACCCGCCGCCCTGTCCCCGGAATCCCGGCTCACCGAGCAGCCCCGCCCATTTCCGCTGTCCCCGCTCGAACCCTCGACGGTCCACCACGGTGCAGCGAATCCACTTGACCAGCACCGCGCCATCGTACGGGGCCGACGACCGCCCCGGCAGACCCCGTCAGACTCCCGCCGGGTGCGCTCGCTCCAGGCCGGCGCGCTCCTCGTCGTCCAGTTCGATCCCGAATTCGCCTTCCAGAGTCGCGGTCAACTCGGCTGCGGTGACGACGCGTTCCTCGGTGACGCCGTCCGTCCGCACCACCGACAGCGTCTCGCGCACCAGTGCCTTGCGCACGTCCGCACCGGGCCGCTGGGCCACGACCTGGCCGAGGAAACGCGACTGAGGATGGCTGGAGCTGTAGTGGTTCATGACGGTGAAGTCGCCGGGATAGAGGGTCTGCGGAGAGAAGGCGTACAGGTCGGTCCAGCCCCGCGGCCGCAGGGAACGCAGCACATGGATGCCCTCGTCCTCGACACGGACCCCGAACGTCCAGCCGCTCTGCTCGACCCGGGCCCCGTCCCGCAGGGGCACCGGCTCCAGCGGCCCCTGCCAGCCGAACCCGACGTCCGCGAGCCACTGTTCGCCCTCGATCGCGACGACGAGAAGCGCGTGCGTGACCGGTGGCAGGACCGTGCCCCGCGACCGGTTGCGGGCCCCGCGACCGGCCACCTCGAAGCCGATCCGTTCGAGAACCGCGGCGAACAGGGAGTTCTGCTCGTAGCAGTAGCCTCCCCTGCGCCTCGCGACGAGTTTGCCCTGAAGGCTCTTCAGGTCCAGGGGCACGGGCCTCCCGAGGACGACGTCGAGGTTCTCGAAGGGCACGGCCCCGACATGGGCCCGGTGAAGGGCTTTCAAAACTCTGAGACCGGGAGTGAGTTCCCCGTCCCGTTCTCTCTCGTATCCGATTCGAGCCAGATATGCGTCGAGATCCAGCTCGTCACCGCTCCACAAACCGCTCTCCCCCTCAACCCGCGGTCCACTGTCCGAGCCCCATGACACCATGAGTGATCGGCCCACGACCACGGGCTTTCGAGCAGGTCGACGGTACGACGCGAGGCGTGCGCGGGGGCGTACGCGGAGAGGGGAAGCGCCATGAGCGGACTCAACAAAGGGGTGAGCAAGGTCGAGGTGACGCTCAGGTGGGACCCCGCCCCGACCGGCGCACCGGCCCACGACCTGGACATCGTGGCCGGTGTCTTCGCGGCCGACGACCCGCACGGAGCGCCGGTCCATCTGGTGCACTTCGGCAGTCGCTCCCCCGACGGCACGATCACGCTGCACCGCGACAGCCGTACGGGCCAGGGTTTCGGCTACGACGAGGCCATGACCCTGGAACTGGACCGGCTGGCGCCGCGGTACACGCGTGTGGTGGTGGGCGTCGCCATACAACAGGGTGGTGGGCGGCTGGCCTTCGGCGACATAGCGAACGCGGGCATACGGGTCCGCGAGGGCTACACGGACTTGCTGGTCCACGACTTCGCGGACGTGCCGGACGCCCTGTCGGCGACGGTCGTGGAGTTCACCCGCGACGGCGTCGAGAACTGGACGTACCACCCGGTCAGCCACGGCTTCGACGCCGACCCGCAGGCCTTCGCCTCCCTGCTGGGCTCCGCCCGCCGCTGAAGACCCGGACACGACACAGGGGACCGGCCCCGAGGCCGGTCCCCTGTGCAAGGCGCTGGTCAGCCGCCCCTGCGGGGGCACGCCGGACCTCATGGTCCGGCGTGCCCCCGCCGGATGTCAGCTGCAGCCGCTGGTAGAGCCGCAGCCCTCGCAGATGTAGCAGGAGCCGGCGCGCTGCATCTTGGTGCCGCAGGAGAAGCAGAGCGGGGCGTCGGCGCTGATGCCGAGCTGCATCTCGACGAGCTCCGCCGAGGTGTGGGCCTGCTTCGGGGCCGGGACCTCCGCCTTCGGGGCCGGGGGCGCGACGGCCTTCAACTCCTGGGCGCGGGGGGCCGACTGGGCCAGGCCCTCGACGTCGACCTCTTCCTCGTCGGACTGCTCGTACGAGCCGGTGTCGAGGTGACGCTGGCGCTCCTCGGCCGAGTGGATGCCGAGGGCGGAGCGGGTCTCGAAGGGCAGGAAGTCCAGCGCCAGGCGGCGGAAGATGTAGTCGACGATCGACTGCGCCATCCGGACGTCCGGGTCGTCCGTCATGCCGGCCGGCTCGAAGCGCATGTTGGTGAACTTCGAGACGTACGTCTCGAGCGGGACGCCGTACTGCAGGCCGACGGAGACGGCGATGGAGAAGGCGTCCATCATGCCGGCGAGCGTCGAACCCTGCTTGGACATCTTGAGGAAGACCTCGCCGAGACCGTCGTCCGGGTAGGAGTTGGCGGTCATGTAGCCCTCGGCGCCACCGACGGTGAAGGAGGTGGTGATCCCCGGGCGGCCCTTGGGGAGGCGCTTGCGGACCGGGCGGTACTCGACGACCTTCTCGACGGCCTCACGGATGGTCGCCTCGGTCTTCGCGGTGACCTCGACCTTCTCCTCCTCCTTCTTCTTGGCGGAGAGGGGCTGGCCGACCTTGCAGTTGTCGCGGTAGATCGCGAGCGCCTTGACGCCCATCTTCCAGGCCTCGAAGTAGACCTCCTCGACGTCCTCGACCGTGGCCGTCTCCGGCAGGTTCACGGTCTTGGAGAGGGCGCCCGAGATCCACGGCTGGATGGCGGCCATCATGCGGACGTGTCCCATCGCGGAGATGGAGCGCTCGCCCATGGCGCAGTCGAAGACCTCGTAGTGCTCGGTCTTCAGACCGGGGGCGTCGATCACATTGCCGTGCTCGGCGATGTGGGCGACGATCGCCTCGATCTGCTCCTCCTGGTAGCCCAGGCGGCGCAGGGCCTGCGGGACGGTGCCGTTGACGATCTGCATCGAACCGCCGCCGACGAGCTTCTTGAACTTGACCAGGGCGAGGTCGGGCTCGAGGCCGGTGGTGTCGCAGGACATCGCGAGACCGATGGTGCCGGTCGGGGCGATGACCGAGGCCTGGGCGTTGCGGAAGCCGTTCTTGGCGCCGAGGCGGATCACGTCCTGCCAGGCCTCCGTGGCGGCGGCCCAGATCGGCGAGTCGAGGTCGTCCACGCGGACGGCCTTGGTGTTCTCGTCGGCGTGCTGGCGCATGACGCGCTGGTGCGGCTCGGCGTTGCGGGCGTAGCCGTCGTACGCGCCGACGACGGCGGCGAGCTCGGCGGAGCGCTTGTACGAGGTGCCGGTCATCAGGGAGGTGATGGCACCGGCGAGGGCACGGCCGCCGTCGGAGTCGTAGGCGTGGCCGGTCGCCATCAGCAGGGCGCCGAGGTTGGCGTAGCCGATGCCGAGCTGGCGGTAGGCGCGGGTGTTCTCGCCGATCTTCTGGGTGGGGAAGTCCGCGAAGCAGATGGAGATGTCCATCGCGGTGATGACGAGCTCGACGACCTTGGCGAAGCGCTCGACGTCGAAGGACTGGTTGCCCTTGCCGTCGTCCTTGAGGAACTTCATCAGGTTCAGCGAGGCGAGGTTGCAGGACGTGTTGTCCAGGTGCATGTACTCGCTGCACGGGTTCGAGCCGTTGATCCGGCCGGACTCGGGGCAGGTGTGCCAGTGGTTGATCGTGTCGTCGTACTGGATGCCCGGGTCGGCGCAGGCCCACGCGGCTTCGGCCATCTTGCGGAAGAGCGACTTGGCGTCGACCTCCTCGATGACCTCGCCGGTCATGCGGGAGGTGAGGCCGAACTTCCCGCCGGCCTCGACCGCCTTCATGAACGTGTCGTTCACGCGGACGGAGTTGTTGGCGTTCTGGTACTGGACGGACGTGATGTCGTCGCCGCCCAGGTCCATGTCGAAGCCCGCGTCGCGCAGCGCGCGGATCTTCTCCTCCTCCTTGACCTTGGTCTCGATGAAGTCCTCGATGTCGGGGTGGTCGACGTCGAGGATGACCATCTTGGCCGCGCGACGGGTCGCGCCGCCCGACTTGATCGTTCCTGCGGAGGCGTCGGCGCCACGCATGAAGGAGACCGGGCCGGAGGCGTTGCCGCCGGAGGAGAGCAGCTCCTTGGAGGAGCGGATGCGGGAGAGGTTCAGGCCGGCGCCGGAGCCGCCCTTGAAGATCATGCCCTCTTCCTTGTACCAGTCGAGGATGGACTCCATGGAGTCGTCGACGGACAGGATGAAGCAGGCGGAGACCTGCTGGGGCTGCGGCGTGCCGACGTTGAACCAGACCGGCGAGTTGAAGCTGAAGATCTGGTGCAGGAGGGCGTAGGCCAGCTCGTGCTCGAAGATCTCGGCGTCGGCGGGCGAGGAGAAGTAGCCGTACTCCTCACCGGCCTTCGTGTACGTCTTCACGATCCGGTCGATGAGCTGCTTGAGACCGGTCTCGCGCTGCGGGGTGCCGACGGCCCCGCGGAAGTACTTGCTGGTGACGATGTTGACCGCGTTCACCGACCAGAAGTCGGGGAACTCGACGCCACGCTGCTCGAAGTTGATCGAGCCGTCGCGCCAATTGGTCATGACGACGTCACGGCGCTCCCAGGCCACCTCGTCGTACGGATGCACGCCGGGGGTGGTGTGGATGCGCTCGATACGCAGGCCCTTGCTCGCCGCCTTGGTCCCCTTGGAACGAGAACCACGTGCCGGACCGCTCGCCGTCTCTGTCATGCCGCCTCCCATATACGGGCAAAACACACTTTGGCGCCCAGAAAGTCCCAGGGCACCGTCTTCTGTACGTCGTTCTGTACTGCTGCCACAAGCGTCACGGGGGATCGCTCGGGGCACGTCTGCCAGGCCGCTCGGCGGCCGGCCGCCGGGCACTGTCGGCCCGGACCGCCGGTCAGTCGGCGGCGCTGGCGGGAACGGGGACCTCAGGGGTCACACCGGTCCCGCGGTTCTCAGCGGGAGGCCGCACGCGGAGCTCCGCGATGGCGGCCTCGAAGTCTTCGAGGCTGTCGAAAGCCTTGTACACGGACGCGAAGCGCAGGTACGCGACGAGGTCGAGCTCCTGCAACGGCCCGAGAATGGCCAGACCCACGTCATGAGTGGTCAGCTCGGCGCTGCCGGTGGCGCGCACCGCCTCCTCGACCCGCTGGCCGAGCTTGGCCAGGGCGTCCTCGGTGACGGGTCGCCCCTGGCATGCCTTGCGTACGCCGGAGATGACCTTGGTACGACTGAAGGGTTCGGTGACACCGGAGCGCTTCACCACCATGAGCGAGCACGTCTCCACCGTCGTGAAACGACGGGAGCAGTCGGGGCACTGGCGACGGCGCCGGATCGACGTCCCGTCGTCGGTGGTGCGACTGTCCACGACACGGCTGTCGGGGTGCCTGCAGAAGGGGCAGTGCATTGGTTCCGACCCTCCTCCACGGCACGACTGGTGAGCCTCGCCCGGCCCGAGAGGGCCCTGCGAAGCGACCACCAGCATAGGCGATGTGGGCACCCCGGGAGACCGAGGACCACTACCCCTGGGTGGCCGGTGCCATCCAACCACTAGATCTTGGGTTAGGGGCACTTCGGGACCTTCCGCGTGTCGCGGCACCCCCGCTCCGGGGATTCCACCTCTCCGAGTGCGACACTGGGAGGGTGCACCGAATGCCCGCGACCCAGCGGCGAAGGCTACCGTAGCGCCCGATTCGGAACAGCGGCGCGAGGTGCTCATACACCCGTACGCGTACACACGTAAGCCAATCTGCGAATTTTCACTCGAACGTGTGTTTGGCGCAACCTTTCGAAAGCTACTACCGTTGTGCCAGCCAGGGAGACAATTCGAGAGGGGCCGACGACGTGACCACCACCGCAGACAGTGCCACCATCACCGCCCAGGACCGCTCCCAGGGCCGACTCGAGCCGGTACACGCCATGAATGAAGTGAGCATGAACGGCGAGGACCCCGGGCGACCTGCCCGCGCCCTCCCCGGGCGACCTCCAGGCATCCGCGCCGACAGCTCCGGTCTCACCGACCGGCAGCGCAGGGTCATCGAAGTCATCCGCGACTCGGTCCAGCGGCGCGGCTACCCGCCGTCGATGCGTGAGATCGGGCAGGCGGTCGGCCTCTCCAGCACCTCTTCGGTGGCGCACCAGCTCATGGCGCTCGAACGCAAGGGCTTCCTCCGCCGCGACCCCCACCGGCCACGGGCGTACGAGGTGCGCGGCTCCGACCAGCCGAGCACCCAGCCGACGGACACCACGGGCAAGCCCGCCGCGTCCTACGTGCCCCTGGTCGGCCGGATCGCCGCCGGCGGCCCGATCCTGGCCGAAGAGTCCGTCGAGGACGTCTTCCCCCTCCCCCGACAGCTGGTCGGCGACGGCGAGCTGTTCGTCCTCAAGGTCGTCGGCGACTCGATGATCGAGGCCGCCATCTGCGACGGCGACTGGGTCACCGTCCGCCGCCAGCCCGTCGCGGAGAACGGCGACATCGTCGCCGCCATGCTGGACGGCGAGGCCACGGTCAAGCGCTTCAAGCGCGAGGACGGTCACGTCTGGCTGCTTCCGCACAACGCGGCGTACCAGCCGATCCCCGGCGACGAGGCCACCATCCTCGGCAAGGTGGTGGCGGTGCTGCGGCGGGTGTGACACACCTCGCCGGCTCTGACCGGGCCCCGGGACCCCCTGCGCCGGTTCCGGGGCCCTGCCATGTCCGGAAGGCCCCGGCGCGTTGCCGGGGTCGGCGTTGACGGGCCTCAGCCACCCGCGGCCTTCGACGCGGCATCGATGGCCGCGAGCGACTTCCGTACCTGGTTGCGATCGGTCGTGTACCAGAAATCGGGCAGCGAGGCCTTCAGATAGCTGCCGTACCTGGCTGTGGCCAGCCTGGGGTCGAGGACCGCCACGACGCCCCGGTCGCCCGTCGCCCGCACGAGCCGGCCGGCGCCCTGCGCCATCAGCAGCGCCGCGTGGGTCGCCGCGACCGCCATGAAGCCGTTTCCACCGGCCTCCTCGACAGCCTTCTGACGAGCGCTCATCAGCGGGTCGTCCGGGCGCGGGAACGGGATCTTGTCCATGACGACCAGCTGACAACTGGCCCCCGGGACGTCCACGCCCTGCCAGAGCGACAGCGTCCCGAAGAGACAGGTCTTCGGGTCTGCGGCGAAGTTCTTGATCAGCTCGCCCAGCGTGTCCTCGCCCTGGAGCAGGATCGGCAACTCCGGAACGCGGGTCCGCAGCTCCTCCGCAGCCTGCTGTGCCGCCCGCATGGACGAGAACAGACCGAGGGTCCGCCCTCCGGCCGACTGGATCAGCTCGGTCAGCTCGTCCAGCATGTCGCCGCGGTCCCCGTCACGGGCGGGGCGGGAGAGGTGCTTGGCGACATAGAGAATGCCCTGCTTGGGATAGTCGAACGGGGAGCCGACGTCGATGCCCTTCCAGACCGGCAGGTCGTCACCCGTGGTGCCCTCGGGGGCAAGGCCGAGCGAGGCCCCCACGCCGTTGAAGTCGCCGCCCAGCTTGAGCGTGGCCGAGGCCAGCACCACGGACCGCTCCGTGAACAGCTTCTCCCGCAGCAGCCCCGAGACGGTCAGCGGCGCGACCCTCAGCGAGGCCCCGAAACGGTCGTGACGCTCGTACCAGACGACGTCGTACTCCGAACCCTGGGTGATCCGCTCCGCGACACCGTGGACGGACTCCACCGAGGCCATGGCCTGCTTCCGCACGGCGTCCTCGTCCTGCACGGACCGGTCCCGGGTGGACCCCAGGGCCGTGATCACCGCGCGGGCCGCGTCCCGCAGCGCCATCAGCGCGTACGCGAGGTCCTCCGGGATCTCCTCCAGGCGCCCCGGCAGGGCCAGCTCCATGACCCGCTCGAAGCCCTCGGCGGCGGTCTGCAGCTGGTCGGCGACCTTCTCGTCGACGAGCTTCGCGGACCGGCGCACGGCGCGGTTCACCTGGCCGGGGGTGAGCTCGCCGGTGGCGACCCCGGTGACCCGGGAGACCAGCTCATGGGCCTCGTCGACGATCAGCACCTCGTGCTGCGGGAGCACCGGGGCGCCCTCGATCGCGTCGATGGCGAGCAGAGCGTGGTTGGTGACGACCACATCGGCGAGCTTGGCACGCTCACGCGCCGCCTCGGCGAAGCACTCCGCCCCGTACGCGCACTTGCTCGCGCCCAGGCACTCCCTGGAGGAGACCGAGACCTGGGCCCATGCCTTGTCCGAGACGCCCGGCGTCAGGTCGTCCCGGTCCCCGGTCTCCGTCTCGTCCGACCAGTCCCGGAGCCGCATCAGGTCCTGCCCCAGCTTGCTGGTGGGCGCGGCCGCCTCGAACGGGTCGAACAGGCCGTCCTCCTCGTCCTGCGGAACGCCCTCGTGGAGCCGGTGCAGACAGAGGTAGTTCGACCGGCCCTTGAGCATGGCGAACTGCGGGCGGCGGCGCAGCTGCGGATGCAGCGCCTCGACCGTCCGCGGAAGATCACGCTCGACGAGCTGGCGCTGCAGCGCCAGGGTGGCCGTGGCCACCACCACCCGCTCCCCCTGGGCCAGCGCCGGCACCAGGTAGCCGAGTGACTTGCCCGTGCCCGTACCGGCCTGGACGAGGAGGTGGGAGTTGTCGTCGATGGCCTCGGCCACGGCCTCGGCCATGGTGACCTGGCCGGGCCGCTCCGTGCCGCCGACGGCGGAGACGGCGGCGTGGAGGAGGTCGGGAAGGGATGGCTTCGTCATAGCCCTCCCACCCTAAGGTGCGCCACCGACAGCAGGGTCACGCGCGTGCCTCACGCGAGCGGGTTGGGGACGGTCCCGTGGACGGCCGCGTGGGGGCGCTCGGGACGGTCCCGGTAGCCGTCCAGGTGCAGACGGTTGCGGTTGAGACAGAGCCGCTCGATCCGGGGGGTGAGGAGGTCGAAGAGCTCGAACCTTTCCTTCAGCTCGGGAAAGCGCCCCTGGTGGCGGAGGATCTCCGCGCGGACGAGGGCCCAGAAATCCTTTTCGGGCACTTCGAGTTGTTCCTCGCAGAGCGGTGCGAGGTAGCGGAAGACACCGACGAAGAGCCCCGAATGGATGAACTGGACGAGGAAGTCGGGTTGCTCGGTCAGCAGGACGGCACGGACGTCGTCCGGCAGGGTGTCGTGCTCGGGAAGCGGCTGGGCGCTGATGTTCACGTCGTCGACGAAGTCCTTGATCGCCAGGCGTACGGGCACGTCCTGGCCGTCGTAGACGACGATGGCGTTCTCGCCGTGCGGGGAGAAGACCGTGCCGTACCGGTAGAGGAAGTGCAGCAGCGGGGGCAGCAGGGCCGCGAAGAGGTGCTGGAGCCAGACGGCGGGGGCGAGTCCGGAGCGTTCGACGAGTTCCGCGACGAACGCCCGCCCGTCGGGGTCCGTGTGGAGCAGGGAGGCGAGCGTGCGGGCCCGCTCGCCCGGGGGCAGCCTGAGCGGTTCGCGCCAGATCGCGCCGAGGAGTTCCTTGTACTGGTACGGGACTTCGGGCAGCCGGTCGTACAGGGGGTGCTCGACGGTGACGGAGGCGACCTCACCGAGGAGGATCACCCCGCATTCGTCCCGCAGGAACGGATCGGCGTCGCGCAGGCCGTGGACCCAGGCGGTGACGGCGGGTGCGGCGAGGGTCCGTTCGGTGGGCAGTCCGCGCCAGACGAGGGTGTTGAGCACCGACAGCGGAAGCTTGACGGTGTGCCGGTCGGGGCTGCTGGTGTTGAGGAAGGTACGGACCGACTGCTGCGGCAGTCTGAGGTCGCCGTCGGCGCCGAGCGGGACGACGGCGCCGGCGGCGACGGCCGGGGCGTAGAGGGGCAGCAGGACCTCGTCCCACTGCCAGGGGTGGACGGGCAGCAGGAGATATCCGTCGGGCTCGTGGCCGCGGGCGGTCAGCTCGGCGCGGAAGGCGGCATGGACCTCGGGATCGAGCTCCTGGGCGTAGAGGCGGTCGGGGGTGTCGAGGCCGGTCACGCCCCGGTAGGCGGCGATGCGGTTGCTGACGGCGATCCACGGCAGCCGGGTGGCGCGCCGGGCCTCGGGGGCCCAGCGGGCGGCGTCGGTGGCCGAGAAGCCGATGCGCCCCTTGTTGAGGACGAGCCAGGGGTGGCCGGTCTGGTGGCCTTCGAGTTCCGCGTACGAGAGGTCGGCGAGCCGGGCGGCGGTGAGGGCCGTGTGGTCGAGGCGGGCGTCGGCGGCGAGGGTGGCGGAGAGCTCGCGGATGAGATGACCGAGGGTGGCGCCGTCGAGCTGGAGCAGTCGGCGGGCGCGGACCAGGAAGTCGAAGGGGTCCGTCATGGGCCGGCCCTGATGGGTGATCGAGCCGGGTGCGACGTGCCAGCTGTCGTAGGCGCCTCGGCGGGCCCGGAAGGTGAGGGTGGTCCCGTCGTCGAGGCGCAGGGCGTGGCGGTCGGGTTCGTCGTCGGCGGCGGGAAGGGGGACGGGATCCACGATCTCCTCGTAGGCGAACTCGGCGAGTGCCTTGGCGAGGAGGCGGGACGAGGCCCGGGCCCAGGTGGCCGCGTTCAGCTCGGGGGGTACGTGCAGCTCGGGTGCGGGCGCCGGTTCGGCCGTGGGAGACGGGACGGACTGTGCGGACGGGACGGGCTGTGCGGAGTCGTGGGGTGCAGGGGATATCGACACGAGGACTCCTCGGAGTGGGAACCGCTCTGGGCCGAGCGGTGTATAGAAGACAGAGGGCTGGTCACAGAACGTGACGGAGGGTGCGGTCACGCATCATGAGTGCCGCTCGCTTGTCGGGGAGGTCGACTTCCGCCGCATAGCGGAAGCCGCCGTTGAGGAAGGCCGAGACGGAGGGGGTGTTACGGATGTCGGGTTCGGCGACGACACGGGTGCATCGGGGACGGTGGTCGAGGACGAGATCGGCGACGGCGCGCAGAAGTGTGGTGCCGACGCCGCGGCCTCGGTCGGTGATGCCTCCGATCAGCAGGTGGATACCGGTGTCGTGGGGGCGGACCGGGTAGTGCCGGGCGAGCGGGTCGAGGTCGGCGCGGTAGATCTCGAAGTAGCTCATGGGTGTGGAGTCGAGGACGCCGAGGCAGGGAACGCTGCGGCCGTCGCCTTCGAGTTGGGCGCGGATGTGCTCGGCGGTCACGGCCTCGGGTCCGGCCAGCTCCCAGAAAGCGGCGACGGCTGGGTCGTTCATCCACCGGGCGAGGAGCGGCAGGTCCCTTTCGAGTCGGACGGGGACGAGCCGGAAGGTGCCGACGGGGGTGTGCGCCGGGTCCCAGGAGGCGACGGAGTCCAGCAGGTCGCCGTCGAGGACTTCGGCGTCGTGACCGCCTTCGAGGAGGGCGACGAGGTCGTCGAGCCTCAGATCGAGGGTGTCGTCGCCGGGTGGGTCGGCCGGCGGGCGGGCGGGTGACACGGTGTCGCTCTCCTCTCGGCGGTGCGGGCGGGGCGTGGGTCCCCGGCGGGCGGGCTCAGGGACGGAGGGGGTTGGTGACGGTGACGTAGACGGACTGGGTGTCGACGGGGCCGACGAGTTCGTCCATGCCGTGCAGGCGGGTGAGGAGGTTGGCCTTGCTGCGCAGGGTCGCGGCCTCCAGGAGGCGGTGCGGCAGGGGCGAGCCCAGGCTGGTGGCGGAGGTGAGGAAGCTGCGGAAGGCGGCGAGCAGGACGCGCTCGTCGGCGAGGTGCTGGGCGCCGAAGGCGCCGATCAGACCGAGGACGTTGTTGATGCCGAGGTAGTAGGCGAAGCGCTCGTCGGTGACCTGGTCGGAGACGAAGGTGTCGCTGTCGGCTCCGATGCCGGGGAGCCGGTGCTCCAGCTCGCTCCGGTGGGACTCTCGGAAGTAGTAGCCCTGATTGTCGCGGTAGCGGCCGCCGACCGGCCAGCCGTCGGGGTCGAGGAGCACCAGGGTGTTCTGCTGGTGGGCTTCCAGGGCGATGCCGGCGTGTCCGTCGAGCCAGAGGACGGGGCGGACGACCTGGTCGAGGTAGCGCAGGAACCACTCGGCGGAGACGGCCGTGAGGGGGCGGCCTGTGCGGGCGGCCAGCCGGCCGATGACGTCGGCGAGGCGTGAGCGCATGGTGGTGGCCCCGGGCCAGGGGCGGGGGGCGGTGAGGGAGGCGATGCAGACGGCGTCGTCGCCGGGCCCGAAGGGGTTGTGGCGGATCATGACGTCGAGTCCCGGGACGGGGGTGCCGTCCGGGGTGTCGACGGCGAGCCAGGCGGGGTCGCGGACGATGTCGAAGCCCGGGTGGGCGGCCTGCCACTCGTCGACGAGGCCGGTGCGGAGCAGCCGGTGGACCTCGACGCCGCGGTGGAGTTCCTTGCGGAGGTTCTCCCGGCGGGAGTTGGTGATGCGCAGGCCCAGGGAGAGCTTGAGCATGGCCCGTGCGCCGGGGCGGTGCACGGTGCGGACGGAGGAGGTGGGGTGCCACGGACTGCCGTGGAGGCCGAGGTCGTGCAGGAGCCCGGCGTCGAGGAGGGTGCGGATGTCGGGGCGGTTCAGGAGCTCGCGGGCCTGCCAGGGGTGCACGGGGAGGGGTGCGGTGCCGGTGGGGAGCGGAAGTCCCTCGGCGAGGCCGGAGGCGAGTTGCTCCGCGGTGACGGGACGGCCCTGTTCGGTCCAGCCGGAGTCGGAGGCCAGGAGGGAGTGGTCGACGGCGAGCCAGTGGAGTGGGAAGGAGCCGTGCAGTTCGGGTGAGTAGAGACGGGCCTCTGCCTCGGAGAGGCCTTCGCGGCTCTTGGGCGTGGGATGGAGGGGGTGGCCCAGCAGGAGGGACTGCTCGGCGGCGAGGAAGAGGTCGGCGTCCGGGTGCGGCTGGGGCCGGTGACGGCGCTCGGTGAGGAAGTCGGCGGTGCGGCGGACGGAGTCGGCGACCCTGCCGACGAGTTCGGTGCCCTCGGAACGGCCGGTCTCCCGGCTGATCAGGGCGGCCACGGTCACGGCGTCGACGGTCGGTGCGGTGACCGGGAGCCCTTCGAGGGCGGGGGCGCCGAAGCGGTGCCAGCCGGTGGGCGACCAGTAGCGGACGGGGACGAGGAGAGCGGTGCCGCTGGCGTCGAGGGCGATGCGCAGGGTGGTGGAGCCGGGTGCGGGAAGGTTCTTCTCCCGTACCCAGCAGCGGAGGAGGTTCTCGACGGCGGCCGCGTCGGCGGCACGTTGGGGGTCGGGGTCGTCCAGGGGATCGGCGGCGGTGGCCGGGCGGTGCGGCCGGGGGTCGCACGGGCCGGCGTGCTGGCGCGGGACGGTGGGGTCGGCGCCACCGGACGCGGTGGTGCCGGACGCCGCGGTGCCGTGTGGGGAGGCATCGCACACAGAGGTACCGGGCGCGGGAGTACCGAATTCGGCGGGAGTACCGGGTTCGGGGGTGGTGCGTTCGGTGCGGATGGTTTCGGCGTTGCCCCGGGGGCGGGCGGCGAGTGCCTCGGGGGTCAGCGGCGGGAAGTCACGCGCCTCGGGGGTGAGGACCTGGGAGGCGAGTTCCTTGATGGCGCGGGGGGCGGTCTCGGGCGCCGGGGAGGGGGGCGTGGCGTTCACGGGGCTTCCTTGGGGGTGGGGCCGGGGGCGGTCCGGATCAGTGGGACGGCCCGGGGGCGGTCCGGGGGGCCGTGGCCCGGCGGGCGGCGGGCAGCTGGGGGGTGTGGGCCCGTTCGGCCGCGGCCAAGGCGTCGGCGAAGCGGTCAAGCACGGCGGTGGCCTGCTCGTCGGTGAGGGTGAGCGGGGGCAGGAGCCGCACCACCGCGGAGTGACGGCCGCCGAGTTCGACGATGAGTCCGCGGGCGAGGCACTCCTGCTGGACGGCGAGGGCCAGGGCGGGCGCGGCGGGTGGGACGGGCTCGTCGGGTCCCGCCGCTTCGGGGTCGACGAGTTCGACGCCGATCATGAGGCCTCGGCCGCGGACGTCGCCGACGCAGGGGTGGGCGGCGGCGAGGCCCCTGAGATGGCCGAGGATGCGGTCGCCGAGGACGCCGGCCCGTTCGGCGAGCTTGTTCTCCCGGACGTACGCGAGGGTGGCCGCGCCCGCGGCCATGGCGAGCTGGTTGCCGCGGAAGGTGCCCGCGTGGGCGCCGGGCTCCCAGGCGTCGAGCTCGGACCTGTAGACGATGACGGCGAGGGGGAGGGAGCCGCCGATGGCCTTGGAGAGGACCATCACGTCGGGCACGACGCCGCTGTGCTCGACGGCCCAGAAGGCGCCGGTGCGGCCGACACCGGTCTGCACCTCGTCGACGACGAGGGGGATGGAGCGGTCGGCGGTGATCCGGCGCATCCGGCGCATCCAGTCGTCGGGTGCGGGGATGACTCCGCCTTCGCCCTGGACGACCTCGACGATCATTCCGGCGGGGGCGGTGACGCCGCTCTTGGGGTCGTCGAGGAGGGTCTCGGTCCAGCGGGCGGCCAGTTGGGCGCCGCGGGCGCCGCCGACGCCGAAGGGGCAGCGGTACTGCTGCGGGTAGGGCAGCCGGGTGACGCGGACGTCGGTGGCTCCGCCCGAGGCGGCGAGGGCGTCGGCCGTCATGCCGTGATAGGCGCCGGTGAAGGCGAGGAGGCCGCTGCGGCCGGTGGCGGTACGGACGAGCTTGAGGGCCGCCTCGACGGCGTCGGTGCCGGCCGGCCCGCAGAACTGGACGCGGGCGTTGTCGGCGAGTTCGCCCGGAAGGGTGGCGAACAGCTCGGAGGTGAAGGCGTCCTTCACGGGGGTGGCGAGGTCGAGGACGTGGAGCGGTGCGCCCGAGTCGAGGACCTTCTTGATGGCTTCCAGGACGACGGGGTGGTTGTGCCCGAGGGCGAGCGTCCCGGCGCCGGACAGGCAGTCGAGGTAGCGGCGGCCGTCGGCGCCCTCGATGGTCAGCCCACGGGCCCGCACGGGGACGATGGGCAGGGAGCGGGCGTAGGTGCGGGCGGCGGACTCGCGCTGGGTCTGCCGGCGCAGGATCCCCTCGTATCCGCCACCGCCCGGGCCCGGAGCCGCGTGGACAGGAGCCCCTTGGTTCGGGGCCGCCTTGCCCGGGCTGTCCCGGTTCGGGGCGCTCCGGTTCGGGCCGTCCTGGTTCGGGGTGTCCCGGACCGTCGGGTCGTGCGCCCCGGTGCCGGCCGCGCCGGGCGGGTCGCCGTCGGGCCCGTCGGGCGTCCGGGTCTGCGTCCGCGCGGCCGGTGGGACGGCCGGAGCTGATTCGGTCACGGCCACGGCTCGGTGTCCTCCCGCTGTAACAGTTGCGTTGCACATCGGGGCGTCGTGGAGCCGCCGCAAGGGCCGCCCTGAACGCCACCGTTGTGTCCCCCGTACGTACCAACGACGCGAACTGCCCGGGATCACGGGCCGGAGGCAAGAACTTGGCGTGTCCCGGATCACGGCACGGCAACGACCGAACCATGGCCGGAACCGGCGACGGGCCGCGTACCGTCCCCTCCGGCACCGGCATAGTGGGGGCCGCCGGTCGCTGCCCGTGCGGGCACGGCCGCTGTTCGTCCATGCACAAGTTGACGTAGTCCCAGGGGGATCACGAGATGCGATCGATTCGTCCGCTGCTGATGGCGGCTTCCGCCGTCGCGGCGCTGACGCTCACCGTTACGGCCTGCGGGCCGAGCGAGGAGAACGCGGGAGACAAGCCCAGCGCGCCCGCGACCGCCCAGAACCCGGCCGACAAGATCAAGATTCCGGAGGACCTGAAGGAGCGCCTGAAGGAGCACGGGATCGACGTCGACAAGTGGCGCGACGGCGAGTGGAAGAACTGGGACCGCGACAAGTGGCTGCGTGAGGCCAAGGACTTCGTCAACCCGATCATCGAGGACCTCTGGGACCCGGACCGGATGCGGGACGCCGAGCGTCCCGACAAGCCGGTCGAGGAGGAGGACATCTCGGGCGACGAGGGCGTGACCGACCCGACGCCGGACGCGGTGCGGGCGAAGGCCGTGGCACCGAAGTACCACGACAGCGCCCCGGAGTCCGGGAAGGTCTTCTTCGACGGCCCCGAGGGCTCGATGGTCTGCTCGGCCACGGTCGTGCAGGACCCGGCGCACCCGGGCAAGTCGAACATGGTGTGGACGGCCGGCCACTGCGTGCACAAGGGCAAGCAGGGCGGCTGGTACCGCAACATCGCCTTCGTACCCTCGTACAACGACGCCGCGCTGTCGACCGCCGACCTGGAGAAGGCGACGCGGGAGCAGGTCGCCCCGTACGGCGTGTGGTGGGCGGACTGGGTCAAGACCTCCGACCAGTGGATCGCCCAGGGCGCGTCCACCGGCGGGGCGGGCGCTCCCTACGACTTCGCGGTCATCCACGTCACCCCGGAGAAGGGCAGCTCGGGCAAGTCCCTCGAGGAGACGGTCGGTTCGGCCCTCCCGGTGAACTTCAACGCGCCCGCGGTGCCGAAGATCGAGAACCTGGAGGCGACCGGTTACCCGGCGGCGCCGCCGTTCGACGGCCAGAAGATGTTCCAGTGCGAGGACAAGCCGGGCCGGCTGTCCCTGAAGGCGGAGCAGCCGACGATGTACCGCATCGGCTGCACGATGACCGGTGGTTCGTCCGGTGGCGGCTGGGTCGCCACGGGCGCCGACGGCAAGCCGGCTCTGGTGTCGAACACCTCGATCGGCCCGTCGACGGCGGGCTGGCTCGCCGGTCCGCGCCTCGGGGCCGAGGCGAAGGCCATCTTCGACGAGGTCAGCAAGAAGTACGCCGGGCAGTAGGCGCGGTACGGCGGGAGGCGGGGCCTCGGGCCCCGCCTCTCCCGTATCCGGGCCGGGAGCACGGCCCGAATACGGGAGTACGGCCGGACATGGGAGTACGGCCCGGGTGCGGAAGTACGGGCCCGGGTCGTGATCGCCCAGCGCCTCACGGCCCACCCGCGTCTCATGACCGGCCGCGTCTCATGGCGTCCGTGTCCCATGGCGCCCGTGTCCCATCCGTGTCCGGTCCGACCGGCGTACTGTGCACCGCAAGTGACGCGTCCATGGCAACGTCAAGGCGAGAACGCGCCGGAACACGTGGCCGCTCCGGGCGCGGAATCATCTCAGGGGGAATTCACCACATGCGTTCTGTACGACTCCTGCCCGCCGCCCTGGGCCTGGTCACCGCGCTCGCGCTGACCGCCACGGCCTGCGGCCCCACCGAGACCCCGGCCGCGAACAAGCCGGCCGACGGGGCCGGAAGCTCCGCGCCGGCCACCGGCGGCGACGAAGCCGACCTCACCAAGGACCTCGCCGACAAGCTCAAGAAGCACGGCGTCGACCTGGGCAAGTGGAAGGACGGCGAATGGAAGAACTGGAACACGGAGACCTGGCTCCGTGAGGCCGAGGACTTCGTCAACCCGGTGATCGAGGACCTCTGGGACCCGGCGCGCATGCAGTCGGCGAAGAGCCCGGACCCGACGATCACCGTGCAGGCCGGAGGCGGCGGCAGCGACCCGACGCCCCGCCCCGTCAAGGCACAGCGCGAGAAGACGCCGTACCACCGCAACGCGGCCCCGGTCGGAAAGATCTTCTTCGACTCTCCCCAGGGCCACATGGTCTGCTCCGGCACCATCGTGAAGGACCCGCGCCGGCCCGGGAAGTCCAACCTGGTCTGGACGGCGGGCCACTGTGTCCACGCGGGCAAGCGCGGCGGCTGGTACCGCAACATCACCTTCGTCCCGGCCTTCAACGACCTGGGCAAGTCCCCGGCGGCGCTCAACAGCGCCAAGCCGCACGAGGTGTACCCGTACGGCCAGTACTGGGCGGACTGGGCCGTGACCTCGGGTGAGTGGATCAAGTCGGGCGGTTCCAACCAGGCCTGGCCGTACGACTACGCCGTGCTGCACGTGAAGCCGCAGCGGGGCGGCAAGTCCCTGGAGGAGACCGTCGGCGCCGCGCTGCCGGTCGACTTCTCCGCGCCGGCGCCCGCGGGCGCCGGGACGGTGGGCGCCTGGGGCTACCCGGCGGCGCCGCCGTTCAACGGCATGATCATGCACAAGTGTCTCGACCGGGCGACGCGGTTGACGACGGCTCCGGCCACTCCGACGATGTACCGGATCGGGTGCACGATGACCGCCGGCTCCTCGGGCGGCGGCTGGTTCCGCGTGATGCCGAACGGCAGGACGGCGCTCGTGTCGAACACCTCGATCGGCCCGGCCGGCAGCAGCGGCTGGCTTGCCGGACCGCAGTTGGGCCGGGGCGCCAAGGCGGCCCACGAGATGGTCAGCAAGAAGTTCGCCCGCTGACGCACGGCTCCACGGCACCCGTCCACAGCGCCGAATCCACGGGACTGGTGGCGGCGGGACTGGTCCACGGCACATGACCGAGGGCGCTGTCCTCCTCCCGTGACGGGAGGAGGACAGCGCCCTCGTCGTTCAGTTCGGCCGTGGGTCAGTGCGCGGCGGGAACGTACGGCGCGAGCATCGCCGCGAGCTCCTCGTGCACCCGGGCCTTGAGCAGGGTGCCCTCCGGGGTGTGCTCCTCGGACTCGACCTCGCCCTCGGCGTGCACCCGTGAGACCAGCCCGCCGTGCGTGTACGGCACGAGGGCTTCGAGCTCGACCTGCGGGCGGGGAAGCTCGGAGTCGATGAGCGCGAGCAGCTCCTCGATGCCCTGGCCCGAGCGGGCCGAGACCACGATGGAGTGCTTCTCCATCCGCAGCAGACGCTGGAGCACCAGCGGGTCCGCGGCGTCCGCCTTGTTGACGACGACGATCTCCTTGACGTTCACCGCGCCGACGTCCCGGAAGACCTCGCGCACGGCGGCCAGCTGCTCCTCCGGGGCCGGGTGCGAGCCGTCCACCACGTGCAGGATGAGGTCGGAGTCGCCGACCTCCTCCATGGTGGAGCGGAACGCCTCGACCAGGTGGTGCGGCAGGTGCCGGACGAAGCCGACGGTGTCGGCCAGGGTGTAGATCCGGCCGGTGGGCGTCTCGGCCCGGCGGACGGTCGGGTCGAGCGTGGCGAACAGCGCGTTCTCCACGAGCACGCCCGCGCCGGTGAGCCGGTTGAGCAGGGACGACTTGCCCGCGTTGGTGTAGCCGGCGATGGCGACCGACGGCACCTTGTTGCGGCGCCGTTCCTGTCGCTTGATGTCGCGGCCGGTCTTCATCTCCGCGATCTCCCGGCGCATCTTCGCCATCTTCTCGCGGATGCGGCGCCGGTCGGTCTCGATCTTGGTCTCACCGGGACCACGGGTGGCCATGCCGCCACCGCCGCCGCCACCCATCTGCCGGGAGAGCGACTGACCCCAGCCGCGCAGGCGCGGCAGCATGTACTGCATCTGCGCGAGCGCGACCTGCGCCTTGCCCTCTCGGGACTTGGCGTGCTGGGCGAAGATGTCGAGGATCAGGGCGGTCCGGTCGACCACCTTGACCTTGACGACGTCTTCGAGGGCGATGAGCTGGCCTGGGCTGAGCTCGCCGTCGCAGACGACGGTGTCGGCGCCGGTCTCGACCACGATGTCGCGCAGTTCGCGTGCCTTGCCGGAGCCGATGAAGGTCGCCGGGTCCGGCTTGTCACGGCGCTGGATCACGCCGTCGAGTACGAGGGCACCCGCCGTCTCGGCGAGGGCCGCGAGTTCCGCGAGGGAGTTCTCCGCGTCCTGGACGGTCCCCGAGGTCCATACGCCGACCAGCACGACACGCTCAAGGCGCAGCTGGCGGTACTCGACCTCGGTGACGTCCTCGAGCTCGGTGGAGAGGCCGGCGACGCGGCGGAGGGCCGCGCGCTCGGAGCGGTCGAACTGGTCGCCGTCCCGATCCCCGTCGATCTCGTGGCTCCAGGCGACGTCCTCTTCCATCAGGGCATCGGCCCGAAGGCTCTCGGTACGGCTCGTCTCCGCGAAGCTCTGCTCGTCCTGGGAAGGGGAAGAAGAGGAGGTCATTTGGTCCTTACGTCGATTGCTTCGATGAAGCGATGAGTCTGATGTCGTCACAACGCGTGCGACCGCCGGAAGATTCCCGGGCGGTCGGCCGCGTCGCCGACCCGACGATGGTGACACGGCCCCGCCGGGCCCGTCATCCGGGTTTCGGGGCGGTCTTCGCGGCCCCGGCCGGGCGGCTGCGCCAGTCCGGGTGCCCGGGCATCGCCGGTGTCCTCGCCTCGTACAGCCAGGCGTGGAGGAAGGCGGTGAGGTCCCGTCCCGCGATCTCGGAGGCCAGGGCGACGAAGTCGGCGGTCGTGGCGTTGCCGTCCCGGTGGTCGGCGACCCAGCGGCGCTCGAGGCGCCCGAAGGCCTCGGTGCCGATCTCCTGGCGGAGCGCGTAGAGGACGAGGGCGCTGCCGTCGTAGACGACGGGCCGGAAGAGGCTGATCTTGTGGGTGGGAGAGGGGGGCTCGGGGGCCGCCGGGGGGCCGCCGTCGGCCCGCCACTCGTCCGAGGCGGCGTAGGCGGCCTTCATGCGCGCCTCCAGGGACCTCCCGGCGGTCTCCTCGGCGTACAGCGCCTCGTACCAGCTGGCGTGCCCCTCGTTGAGCCACAGGTCGGACCAGGTCCGGGGCGAGACGCTGTCGCCGAACCACTGGTGGGCCAGCTCGTGCACCATGATCGAGTCGACGTACCACTCCGGATACGCCGGTTCCGTGAAGAGACCGCGCTCGAAGAGCGAGAGGGTCTGGGTCTCCAGCTCGAAGCCCGTGTCGGCGTCCGCGACGAGCACCCCGTACGTCTCGAAGGGGTACGGGCCGACCTGCCGCTCCATCCACTCCAGGTGTCCGGGGGTCCGGCGCAGCCAGGGTTCCATGAGCTCCCGGTCGGCGGTGCGCACCACGTCCCGTACGGGCAGGCCGTGCGGTCCTGACCGGTGCACGACGGTGGAGCGGCCGATGGAGACCTGGGCGAGCTCGGTGGCCATGGGATGGCGGGTGCGGTACGTCCAGGTGGTGGTGGCGCCGTGGGTGACGCGGCCGGCGGGCAGTCCGTTGGCGACGGCGGTGAGCTCGCTGGGGGCGGTGATCCTGAAGGTGAAGCGGGCCTTGTCCGCCGGGTGGTCGTTGGACGGGAAGACGCGGTGGGCGGCGTCGGCCTGGTTGGCCAGGGCGAGCCCGTCGCCGGTACGGACCCAGCCGCCGGTGTCGGCGGGGCCGCTGGGGTCGCTGGTGTGGGTGACGGTGATCTCGATCGGCTCGCCGGCGTCGATCGGCACGGCGGGGGTGATGACCAGGTCCTCGCCGCTGCCGGTGTACGCGGCGGGCAGGTCGTCGACGGTGACGGCGGAGACCGTGCCGTGGGTGAAGTCGAGATTGAGCCGTTCCAGGTCGTCGGTGGCGAGCGCCTCGATCCGGGTGACGGCGGCCAGCGGCTCGGTGTTGACCCCGCGGTAGGTGAGGTCGACGTCGTACGCGAGGACGTCGTAGCCCGGGTTGCCGAGGTGCGGGAAGAGCGGGTCCCCGATGCCGAGCGGCGCCGGGGCGGGCAGCGCGGCGGCGACGAGCCCCGCCGACGCGGCGACCAGGACGGCGGAGCGGAGCCACCGCACGCGGGGCAGGGGGGTTCGGACGAGCGGCATGGACCAGGCCTTTCCGGAGGACTGGCCCTACGGCTACCAGGGCTCCGTCCGCTCCCCCGGGCGGCGCGCTCGTACCCCACCCGAAGGGGTCACGGCTCGGGGGGGCGCGCGTGATGCGCCCGTGCGCCGGGGGCGGTCGGCGGGCCCGCTCCCGCGCGCCGCCTCAGGCCCGGCGCGGCTCGGCGGACGTCCTGTGCCGGGCGCGCGACACGTCGTAGACGCCCGGCACGTCCCGCATCGCCCGCATCAGGGCCGCGAGCCGGGCCACGTCGGGCAGATGGAGGGTGTACGTGTGACGGACCCGCTGCTCGCTCGGCGGCTCGACGGTCGCGGAGACGACGGCGGCCCCGGCGACCGCGATGGCCTCGGTGAGGTCGGCGAGCAGGCCGGGCCGTCCGAAGGACTCCGCGATCAGGGTGACCCTGCCCTGGGCCGTGTCGCCCCAGCGGACGGCGACGGGATCACGGCCGAGCCCGCGCATGGTGTCGACGGCCGCGCAGCCCGTCCGGTGGACCGTGACCGACCCACCGCGCACCCGGAAGCCGGTGATCTCGTCCGGCGGTACGGGGGTGCAGCAGCCGGCCGGACGGACGGTCGCGCGCGGCTCCCCCTCCAGGTCGGCGTGGAGCTCCGCGCCGGTGCGGCGGTCGGCGGTGACGTGGGCCGGCGGGCGGGGGCCGGTGGTGGCGGCGGGGGGCGTGCTGCTCTCCGGGTGCGCCTGGAGCCAGCGGGTGATCGCGATCCGGGCGGCCGGGGTACGGGCGTGGTCGAGCCACTCGGGGGACGGTCCGGACACGGCGTCCTGGGCGAGCAGCAGTTGCACGGTGTCCCCGTCGCCGAGGACGGTGCTCAGCGGAGCGAGGCGTCCGTTGACGCGCGCACCGAGGCAGCCGTGGGCGGCTTCGCCGTGCTGTGCGTAGGCGGCGTCGACGCAGCTGGCGCCGGCGGGCAGGCTGATCGTTCCGGGGGCGCCGCCGTCGGCACGGAAGACGGTGATCTCGTCGTCCTCCGCGAGGTCGGCGCGGAGCGAGCTCCAGAACGTGTCCGGGTCGGGGGCGGACTGCTGCCAGTCGAGGAGCCGGGAGAGCCAGCCGGGGCGGGTGGGGTCCGCACGCTCGCCGTCCTCGGCCGGGGGCACGGCGGTGTCCTGCGGGGCGGCGGCGTCCCGCTGCGTGGTGGGGGGCTGGTGGGGGGCGGCGTTCTGCTGGTCGGCGGGAGGCTGATGAGGGGCAGCGACCTGCTGGGTGATGGAGGGTTGCCGGGCGGTGGAGTCAGGTCGGTCGGTGGTGCCGGACCGGTCGGCCGGGGAGCCGGACCGGTCGGTGGTGCCGGACGCGTGGGGCGTGACGGACCCGTCGGTCGTGACGGGCCGATGCGGGGTGCCCGGCTGAGGCGCGGTGCCCGGCCGCCGGGCCGGTGCGAGCGCGGCATTCCCGTCCGCGGCGGCGGCCGGCCGGCCCGCCGTGTCCGACGGGCCGGTACCGCCCGGCTGCCCCGCCGCTTCCTGGCCGACGTACGGATTGCCGAGGGCGACGACCCCCGCCTCCGCGACCTTGTGCATCTGGTGGGTCCGGATGAGGACCTCGGCGACGGCACCGTCGGGGGCGGCGATCGCCGTGTGCAGGGACTGGTACAGGTTGAACTTGGGCGTCGCGATGAAGTCCTTGAACTCCGAGATCACCGGGGTGAAACAGGTGTGGAGCTCGCCGAGGACCGCGTAACAGTCCGCGTCCTCGCCGACCAGGACGAGGAGCCGTCCGAAGTCGCAGCCGCGCAGCTCGCCGCGCTTGAGACGGACCCGGTGGACGGAGACGAAGTGCCGTGGGCGGACGAGGACTTCGGCGTCGATGCCGGCCTCGCGCAGGACCGCCGACGCCTGTTCCGCGACGGCGCCGAGCGCGTCGGCCGCGTGCGGGGTGCCGGCGATGAGCGCGCGGGTGGTCTCGTACTCCTCGGGGTGGAGGATGGCGAAGACGAGGTCCTCCAGCTCGGTCTTGAGGGCCTGGACGCCGAGCCGTTCGGCGAGCGGGATGAGGACGTCGCGGGTGACCTTGGCGATCCTGGCCTGTTTCTCGGGCCGCATCACTCCGAGGGTGCGCATGTTGTGGAGCCGGTCGGCGAGCTTGATCGACATCACCCGGACGTCGTTGCCGGTGGCGACGAGCATCTTGCGAAAGGTCTCGGGTTCGGCGGCGGCGCCGTAGTCGATCTTCTCCACCTTGGTGACGCCGTCGACGATGTAGGCGACCTCGTCGCCGAACTCGCGGCGTACCTGATCGAGCGTCACCTCGGTGTCCTCGACGGTGTCGTGGAGGAGGGAGGCGGTCAAGGTGGTGGTTTCCGCGCCGAGTTCGGCGAGGATGAGGGTCACCGCGAGCGGGTGGGTGATGTACGGCTCGCCGCTCTTGCGGAACTGGCCCCGGTGCGAGGACTCGGCGAGTACGTACGCCCGCCGCAGCACCGTGAGGTCGGCCTCGGGGTGGTGGGCGCGGTGGGCCTCGGCGACATGGCTGATGGCGTCGGGCAGCCGGTCGCGGGGCGCGGGCCCGGCGGTGGCGCCGAGCAGGGCCGCGCGGCCCAGTCGGCGCAGGTCGATCCTGGCACGTCCGCGTCTGCGGACAGTCGTGTCGGTGACGGCGGCTTCCGCCGCGCTCACAGGGTTGGTGGCCTCTGCGCTCATGGGGCACCTCCGGCAACGTCGACCGGCGGTGGGCGGGCCAGGCGTGCCCGGGGGGCCGGTGCTTGATGCTACCGACCCCACCACGTGGCGCAGTCGCCCTCTCGCTCAGCGTGAAGCGGATCACCCGTTCGAGCGATAAATCAGTCGTTGACTGTTTCGATTTCTTCGCTTCCTTCGAATCCGGCGAGCCAGGCCGGGTCGACGGTGCCCTCGGCGACGATCACGGCGGGGCCCGTCATGTCGATCTGTCCGTCGGGGTGCTCGGTGATGATCAGGGTCCCGCCGAGTACGTCGACGGTGTACGTGACGGGGGTGCCGGTTTCGGCGGGGTCGGCGCCGTCCCGGCGGGCGGAGGCGACGGCGACGGCGCACGCGCCCGTGCCGCAGGAGCGCGTCTCGGCGGCGCCTCGCTCGTGGACCCGCATGGCGACGTGGCGGGGTCCGCGGTCGACGACGAACTCGATGTTCACACCGTCCGGGTAGACGGCGGCGGGCGCGTACGGCGGCTCGGTGTACAGGTTGCCGGCGTGGTCGAGGTCCTCGACGAAGGCGACCGCGTGCGGATTGCCCATGTTCACGTTCCGCGCGGGCCAGCTACGGCCGTCGACGGTGACGGTGACCCCGGCCTCGGGGAGGACCGCGCGGCCCATGGCGACGGTGACGGAGCCGTCCTTGTCGAGGTGGACGCGCTTGACACCACCGCGGGTGGCGACGGCCACCTCGCCGGCCGTGACGTGCCCGGCGTGCTGCAGGTAGCGGGCGAAGACCCGGACTCCGTTCCCGCACATCTCGGCGACCGAGCCGTCGGCGTTCCGGTAGTCCATGAACCACTCGGCCTCGTCGGCCAGGTGCCGGGCGTCCGGGTGGACGGCGCTGCGCACGACGTGCAGCAGTCCGTCGCCGCCGATGCCGGCCCGCCGGTCGCAGAGCCGCGCGACGGCGGCGGGGGGCAGGTCGACGGCGTTCTCCGCGTCGGGGACGATCACGAAGTCGTTCTCGGTGCCGTGGCCCTTGAGGAAGGGGATCGGCGAGGTCTGCGCGCTGGTCACGAGATCAACTGTACGGGGTGGCACCGACCGGCGGCCTGGGCGTCCACCCGCTCTCCGGCGGACCGGCGCCGCCGGCGGACTCGTGCTCGCCGCGCTCTCAGCGGAGGCGGGCGACGCGCCAGACCGCCAGGGCGACCAGGGCCGCGGTCGTCGACACGTACAGGGCGAGGTACCGCCAGTTCGGGCGCTCGCCCGAGCCTCGCTGCGGAAGTCCCGGCCAGGTGTAGCCGACCTTGCGGGCGGCCATCATGCCCCAGCCCGCCGCGCAGGAGCTGATCAGCAGTCCCAGCATGGCGAGGACGGCTCCGCCGTCCCCCGAGCCGAAGGCGAGCGGGAACGCGAACATCAGCGAGCCGACGGCGGCCAGACCCACGATCGGGGCGAGCTGCCAGATCCGCAGCCTGCGCTGGGGACGAAGCTCGACCTCGACCTCGTCGGCGTCGACCTCCACGGCGGTGCCCGCCACGTCGTCGGGGCCGTCGGGGGTCAGTCCGGGGGTGCCGGCCGGGAAGTCGCCGTCCATCGGACGGCGGCCCGGCGTCTCACCCGTCGGGTCACCGAGCGCCGCTTCGTGCTGTTCTCTGTCGCGAGGGCCGGCCTCCATCGCCACGCGCCCTCCCCACTCGGACTCCACTTGGTCGATCGATGCTCGATGATGGCACGCTCCTGACCGCCGGAATGACGGGCAGGGCGTCCCGATGCCATCACGTGATCAGGCTGTAACCGCTCGTTCGACCAACGACAGCGCCTCTCCCGGGAGTTCCCCCCGGTGATCGGCGGCTCCGCTGAGCCAGTGGACGCGCGGGTCGCGGCGGAACCACGAGTCCTGGCGGCGGGCGAAGCGCTTCGTCGCACGCACGGTCTCCGCGCGCGCGTCGTCCTCGGTGCACTCCCCCGCGAGCGCCGCGAGGACCTGCTGGTAGCCGAGGGCGCGGGCCGCCGTGCGTCCCTCGCGCAGGCCCCGCGCCTCCAGGGCGCGGACCTCGTCGACGAGGCCGGCCTCCCACATCCGGTCCACGCGCGTGGCGATCCGCTCGTCCAGCTCGGGGCGGGCCACGTCGACGCCGATCTGCACGGTGTCGTAGACGGAGTCCGGACCCGGCAGATTGGCGGTGAACGGCTTGCCGGTGATCTCGATCACCTCGAGGGCCCGGACGATACGGCGCCCGTTGCTGGGCAGGATCGCGCGGGCCGCCTCGGGGTCGGCGTCGGCGAGCCGGGCGTGCAGGACGCCGGAGCCGCGCTCCTCCAGCTCGGCCTCCAGGCGCGCCCGGACGGCCGGGTCGGTGCCGGGGAACTCCAGGGCGTCGACGGCCCCCCGTACGTACAGACCGGAGCCGCCGACGAGAACGGGCGTGCGGCCGGCGGCGAGCAGCCGGTCGATCTCGGCGCGGGCGAGCCGCTGGTACTCGGCGACGCTGGCGGCCTCGGTGACGTCCCAGATGTCGAGGAGGTGGTGCGGGATGCCGCCGCGTTCCTCCGGCGCCAGTTTGGCCGTCCCGATGTCCATCCCCCGGTAGAGCTGCATCGAGTCTGCGTTGACGACCTCGCCCCCGAGCTGCTGGGCCAGGAATACACCCAGATCGGACTTTCCGGCCGCTGTGGGACCGACAACGGCGATGACCC
Organism: Streptomyces sp. NPDC058664; assembly: GCF_042716635.1. Classification (NCBI taxonomy): domain Bacteria; kingdom Bacillati; phylum Actinomycetota; class Actinomycetes; order Kitasatosporales; family Streptomycetaceae; genus Streptomyces; species Streptomyces sp. NPDC058664. Next base: position 67,265 of record NZ_JBHXRW010000029.1, read on the forward strand.
GCGGGGCGGGAGCTGCGCTTCTCACCTCCCCAGTCTCGCAAACCTCCCGGCCCGTCCCCGAATGAGCTACGTGACGGCCCCTCATCGACTTCGTTGCCTGTTGCGAGGTTCCAGCCGTCGATCGCCACGGAATCCCTCCCATCCGAGTACGCTATGGAGTGAATATGGGCGTTTTTGCAATGTTTCGTCGTAAGAAGAAGGACGTAGTGGCGGCCTCGCCGGAGTCGGAGGAAGCCGGGACCGTCGCTTCGGCGGAGGACGGCGACGCGGAGTCCGGGCCGGGCGTCCCGGAGGCCGCGGTCGCGTCCGAAGCGGCGGAGGCGGAAGGCACGACCGGGGCCGGGGCGACGACCGGGGTCGCGGAGGTGGCGGAAAGCGCGGACGGTGCGGAGGACACCGAGCGCGTCGGCGCGGACGAGGCGGACGGGGCGGTGGCAGGGTCGGCCGCCACGGCGTCCGTGGAGATCCCGAAGCAGCAGTCGGCCGAGGCCGCCGCCGACAACGAGGCGGGCGATCACGCCCGTCGCTAGGCCCCCGGGGTCCTGGGGGCAGGACACGGAACTCGGACCCCACGGGGGTCCGCGGAGGGAAGGTGCTCCATGGGTCTCCTGGATTCGCTCAAGGCCAAGCTCAACCCGGCCAAGGACAAGGTCGCGGACCTCGCGCAGCAGCACGGGGAGAAGATCGACCACGGCCTGGACAGGGCGGCGAAGCTGGTCGACGAGAAGACCAAGGGCAAGTACAGCGACAAGATCCATTCCGGTACGGGCAAGGCCAAGGACGCCCTTGACCGGATCGGTCACAAGGACGACGGCACCCCCGGAAGCGGCGGTACGCCGGGGGCCGGGGGCGCCCCCGGGGCGGGAGGTGCGCCCGGGGCCACGGGTGCGCCCGGAGCCGGTGGCACTCCTGGTACGCCCGGAGCCGGTGGCATTCCCGGAGCCGGAGGCACGTCTGGTGCGCCCGGTGCGCCCGGAAGTGGCGGTGCGACACCGCCGCCCGCCGCCTGACGGCCGGCGTCACCCGACAGTCCTCCGCACGGCGGACGGCCGCGGAGCACCTCGCTCCGCGGCCGTCCGTCGTTCTGCCCCGGCTCCCTCAGGACCAGGCCGCGACGAAGTACCCCACCCCGTACGGCGCGTCCTCGAAGAGCAGCCGGCCGTCGAGTCCCGCGTTCTCGGCGGCGCCCGCGAGGACCTGCCAGGGGGCGCGGCCCGCCACCTTCAGCTCGTACGCGAGCTCCGGGTCCAGGGCCAGCAGCGCGGCCGCGTCAGCCGTGCCCAGCGCACGGGCGGCCTCCGCGTCGAAGCCCTCGGCCCGCTCGTCCAGGTAGCCGGGGGCCTTCACCGTCCGGCAGGCGCTGCCGTCGCCCATCACCAGAAGGGCGACCCGCTCGGCGGAAGCGGCCAGGCCGCGGCCGAGCCCGGCGCAGACGCCGGGCGTGGCCGCCTCGTCGACGCCCAGGCCCTCGATCGGCGCGTCGGCCCAGCCGGCCCGGCCGAGGAGCCAGGCCCCGACGGCGAGGGAGGCGGGCAGGGGACGTTCGGGAGTCGGCGCGTCACCGGCCGGTTCTTCGCCGGCCGGGCGGTCTCCGGCCGGGGTCTCGCCGAGCCGTACGGAGAGGTCCACGCCGAATCCGGCGAAGGAGCCCTCCGAACCTGCGGGGAAGACGCCGTGCGCGCCCTCGGGCGCGGGCCCCACGACGTACAGCCGGTCCGGGCGGGCGGCGGCGAGCAGCCCGACGGCGTCCGCGCAGGCCGTTCGCGCGGCGTCCAGTTCGGGGGCGGCGCCGGTCGCGACCTCGGGCACGAGGAGCGGCGGGCAGGGGCAGACTGCTGCGGCGACAAGCATGATCCGCAGCCTACTGCGCCGCTCCGGCGGAGTGGCTTCACTGACGCACCGGTCGCCTCCGGCGTACCCACGCACCGCGCGCTCCCGTCGGCGCACTCGCGCGACGCCGGCCCCGGCGCAACCCCGTACCTGGCGCCCACGGCGCCCAGGGCACTCTCGCGCGGAACGCCGGAACGCCGGAACGCCGGTCCTCCCGGCGCCACCCGCGTACCGACCGCGCATCGGCGTGTCGACACACCGACATGTCCGTCTACCGGTGTGCCCGCGTACCCACGCGCCAGGCCACCGGCGCTCGCCCCGTCCGGGGGGCGCCGGTGATCAGGTTCCGTTCAGGTCAGTGGCTTCCGCAGGCCGGGACCTCGGCCGCCGGGAGCGGCTCCGGGACCCCGATCTTCGGCAGTCCGAGGAGTACTCCCGCCGGCTTCGCGGCGGCCGCTGCGGTGCGCTTCTCCCAGGCGTCACCGGCGCGGGTGCGGCGTACCGACGCGACGGGGCCCTCGGCGAGCAGGTGGTGCGGGGCCGCGTAGGTGATCCCGACGGTCACCACGTCGCCGGGGCGGACCTCCTCGGCCGGCTTGGTGAAGTGGACGAGCCGGTTGTCGGGGGCGCGGCCCGAGAGGCGGTCCGTGGCGCCGTCCTTGCGGCCCTCGCCCTCGGCGACCATGACCTCGATGGTGCGGCCGACCTGCTTCTTGTTCTCCTCCCAGGAGATCTCCTCCTGGAGGGCGACGAGCCGCATGTAGCGCTCCTGCACGACCTCCTTGGGGATCTGGTTCTCCATGTCGGCCGCCGGGGTCCCGGGGCGCTTGGAGTACTGGAAGGTGAAGGCGTTGGCGAAGCGGGCCTCGCGGACGGTGTGCATCGTCTGCTCGAAGTCCTCCTCGGTCTCGCCGGGGAAGCCCACGATGATGTCGGTGGAGATGGCGGCGTGCGGGATGGCCGCGCGGACCTTCTCGATGATGCCGAGGAAACGCTCCTGCCGGTAGGAACGGCGCATCGCCCGGAGGATCGAGTCCGAGCCGGACTGGAGCGGCATGTGCAGCTGCGGCATGACGTTCGGCGTCTCCGCCATCGCCGCGATCACGTCGTCGGTGAAGTCGCGGGGGTGCGGGGAGGTGAAGCGGACCCGCTCCAGGCCCTCGATCTGTCCGCAGGCGCGCAGCAGCTTGGAGAACGCCTCGCGGTCGCCGAGGTCGGAGCCGTACGCGTTGACGTTCTGGCCGAGCAGGGTGATCTCGGAGACGCCCTCGGCGACCAGCGCCTCGATCTCGGCGAGGATGTCGCCGGGCCGGCGGTCCTCCTCCTTGCCGCGCAGGGCGGGGACGATGCAGAAGGTGCAGGTGTTGTTGCAGCCGACGGAGATCGAGACCCAGGCGGCGTACGCGGACTCGCGGCGGGTCGGCAGCGTGGAGGGGAAGGCCTCGAGCGACTCGGCGATCTCGATCTGGGCCTCCTCCTGGACGCGGGCGCGCTCCAGGAGGACGGGCAGCTTGCCGATGTTGTGCGTGCCGAAGACGACGTCGACCCAGGGGGCCTTCGTGACGATGGTGTCCCGGTCCTTCTGGGCGAGACAGCCGCCGACGGCGATCTGCATGCCGGGGCGCGTGGTCTTCATGGGGGCGAGCCGGCCGAGGTTGCCGTACAGCTTGTTGTCGGCGTTCTCGCGGACCGCGCAGGTGTTGAAGACGACGACGTCGGCGTCTCCGTCGGAGCCCTTGGGGGCCCTGACGTAACCCGCCTCTTCCAGCAGACCGGAGAGCCGCTCGGAGTCGTGGACGTTCATCTGGCACCCGTAGGTGCGGATCTCGTAGGTCTTGGTGCCGTCAACGCTCACTGCGGTGCTCCGGTCGCTGCTGCTCGTCATGCGTCCAAGGGTAGGCGGTCCGGGAAGGGTCTCCGCCCGGGACGGGGACGGCCGGTGATCGGCGGAGGTCCGGGCACGTCGCGTCCTGCGGTTTTCCGCAGGGAGCGGGGTGCGGAGAACGTCAACGGGGTAGACGGCCATCCTCATACCGGCGCTGAGCAGCGGTTCCTAGCGTGGAGGCCGAAGCGCTGGGCGCCCGCCCGCGTCGCTCCCACCGCTCGTTCGGAGTCCCTCATGAACCTCACGACCATGGCGCTCGCCCAACGGCCCGCGGACGGCGTCGCCGGCTGGGCCGCCGGTCTCGTCGACACGATGGGCGGTCCGGGAGCCGGTCTGGCCATCGCCCTGGAGAACCTCTTCCCGCCGCTGCCCAGCGAGGTCATCCTGCCGCTGACCGGCTTCGCCGCCGGTCAGGGCGTGCTGAGCCTGGCCTCGGCACTGTTCTGGACGACCCTCGGCTCGGTGGCCGGCGCGGTGGCGCTCTACTGGATCGGGGTGCTCTTCGGCCGGGAGCGGATGCACAGGATCTGGGGGAAGCTGCCCCTGGTGAAGGCCTCGGACCTGGTCCGTACCGAGGAGTGGTTCGCCAGGCACGGCACCAAGGCGGTCTTCCTCGGCAGGATGGTGCCGATCTTCCGGAGCCTCGTCTCGGTGCCGGCCGGGGTCGAGCGGATGCCGATGCCCCTGTTCATCATGCTCACCACGCTCGGCAGCCTCGTATGGAACAGCGTCCTGGTGCTGGCCGGTTACTGGCTGGGCGACCAGTGGGACGTCGTGGAGACCTACGTCGGCGTCCTGTCGAAGGCCGTCCTGGCCCTCGTCGTGGTGGCCGTCGCGGCCTACGTGGCGGTCCGGCTGCGCAGGCGGCCCGAGGCCCAGCACCGGCGCGCCTCGTGACCGCCGGTGCCCGCCCGGGCGGTACGGCCCCGCTCCCCGTACCGTCCGGGCGATCTTGTCCGGGCCGTACGACCGCACTAGTCTCGGGCCCCGTGCAGGGGGACTTGGCGGGCACCGCGTCCGGCCGGCCGCCGACCGAGTCCGGCGGGGACGACGGGAGCGACGGAAACCGCGACGGCGGGACCGACGGCCGTACGACCACCCCGTCCTGGCCGTGGCGCGGCCTCGGGACCCTCCTCGGCTGCGCGACCGCTCTGGTCGGCGCCCTCTACTTCCTCGCCGTCGGCGCGTTCCTCGGCCCGTTCCTGCTCTGGCCGCGTACCCGGGCCGACGCCCTGGAGATCCTGATGGGCGGCGCCCGGCGCCTGGTCGCCCTCGAACGGGTCCGGCGCTCCGCTTTCTACGGCGACCTCTTCCCCGAGCACTACGAGGCGTCCGACCGGAAGATCCTGCGCTACCTCGCGGTCCGCAGTTACAGCGGACTGCTCTGCGCCGTGGTCATCGGACTCCTCGCCTTCGGCGCCGTCCTGGCCGGCCTCCTGGTCCACGGCGTGGTCCGGGGCACGCTCGACCGGTACGAGCTGCTCACCCAGGTCCTGCTCGGCGGCGTACTGCTCTTCCTCGACGTCCAGGGCCTGTACTCGCTGGCCGCCCTGGACGCCCGTACCGCCCGCGAGTGTTTCGGCCCCTCCGAGCGGGAGCTGCTCCGGCGCCGTATCGACGAACTCGCCACCAGCCGGGCAGCGGTCGTCGAGGCCGTGGACGCCGAGCGGCGGCGCATCGAGCGCGATCTGCACGACGGGGTGCAGCAGCGTCTGGTGGCCCTCGCCATGCTGATCGGCCGGGCGCGCCGGGGCCGCGACCCCGGGCGGACCGACGCGCTGCTGCTCCAGGCGCACGAGGAGGCCCGGGGCGTGCTGACCGAACTCCGCGAGGTGGCCTGGCGGGTGTACCCGTCGGCGCTCGACACCCTCGGGCTCGAAGAGGCGATCGGCGGGGTCGCCGAGCGGAGCGGCATCGCGCTGCGGACCCGCTTCGAGGTCGGCGCCCCGCTGCCGCGTCCGGTGGAGACCGCCGCCTACTTCGTGGTGTCGGAGTCCGTGACGAACGCGGTCAAGCACTCCTCGGCCTCGGCGGTCTCGGTGGCGGTGGCGCTCGACGGTGCGCGGCTCACCGTACGGGTCGAGGACGACGGCACGGGCGGTGCGAACGAGACCGGTGGCGGGCTGACCGGACTGCGCAGCCGGGTCGCCGCGCTCGACGGCGTACTGCACGTCCACAGCCCCCTCGGGGGACCGACCACCATCACAGCGGAGCTGCCGTGCGCGTCATCCTGACCGAGGACTCGACCCTGCTGCGCGAGGGCCTGGTGAGGCTGCTCGTCGAGGAGGGCCATGAGGTCCTGGCGGCGCTGGGGGACGCGGTGACCCTGCTCGAGGAGGTCGAGGAGCAGCGGCCCGACATCCTCGTCGCCGACATCCGGATGCCGCCGACCCACACGGACGAGGGACTGCGGGCGGCCGTCGAGATCCGGGAGCGTTTCCCCGAAGTCGGTGTGCTGGTCCTCTCGCAGCACACCGAGCGCGCCTACGCGGCCCAGCTCCTCGCGTCCGGCGCCGAACGGGTCGGCTACCTCCTCAAGGACCGGGTGGCGCACGTCGAGGAGTTCCTCGACGCCCTTGAGCGGATCCACGCCGGTGGGGCGGCGATCGATCCGGAGGTCGTACGGCAGCTGGTCGTACGGACCACGCACGGGGACCCGCTGGCACGCCTTACGCCCCGGGAGCGCACGGTCCTGGAGGCACTGGCGCAGGGCCACACGAACACGGCCATCGCGGGGAAGCTGCACATCTCCGTGAGCGCGGTGGAGAAGAACCTCAACGCCGTCTTCGACAAGCTGGAGCTGTCCCGGACCACCGGCTACAGCCGGCGGATCCTGGCGGTGCTCCGCTACCTGGAGTCGTAGGCGGGCGGGGCGCGCGTCGATACGGGGCAGGGGCCCGGTACGGGTCGGTACTGGCCGGCCACGATCCGATCGCCATGGCGTCTCGGACCGCTCCTCAGCCGGTCCGCCAGCGAGAACGGCATCTTCACTGCGGGCATGGGAACTCCGTGGGGACAAAGGTGAGTTGGCGATCTCGGGTGGGGACGCCAGGGGCGGACAGGGGACTGTCCTCAAGATCACCGAACGCAAGGTGACGCTAGCCGCCGGGGCCCCGACGCTCCGGCGCGACACACGGCGCGGCGCGCACCCGGAGTGCGCTCATCACTTCGGCGGAGCGCACTCGAGGCCGCTCGGAGGGGCGGGCTCGGGGGCGGCCGGGGGGCGGGCTCGGGGGCGGCCGGGGGGCACTTCTCCGGTCACCGCCGCCCGGCGGCCCGCCGGGAACCTCTCGGACGCGCCCGGACCGCCCCCCTCGAACGGGATCCGGCAAGTGAGTGCTTCGGCGCTTCACAGCTCGCCGCGGTGATCGTTTTCGGACACTCTGCCGATGTGCCCAGCGCCCCGTCCCGGCCGCCGTACCCGGCCGTGGCCGTCCCGTGCCCAAGGGTCCGGCACGCCGTGTTCGCATGACCCGCGGCCGGCTCCCGCCGGGCAGCGCCCTCACCCACCTCACCACCACGAAGACGGGCAGGTCCGGCTTCGCCTGCTGACGGCACCTGCCACCGGGCTCCGCGCGCAGGCCCTCGCCGGCCCGCAGGCGGGCACCTCACACCGCCGATCCTGGCCAGGGACGGCGGTGACCTGGCAGGATCGCGGCATGTTCGCCTCCCTCTCCCGTGCCGCCCGCCGCCGTGTCCTCGCGGTCTCGGCCGCGCTGCTCGCGGTGTGCGGGATGCTGGTGTGGTGGCTGATGCCCTTCGGCCCACCCGTGCCGAGCGGCTCGGTCACCTTCAGTACGGGTGTCCCCAGCGGCGTCTACCAGCGGTACGGCAAGCTGCTGAAGCAGGCCCTCGCCCAGGACCTCCCCGAGGTCTCGATAACGCTCAAGGACAGTGAGGGCTCCCAGCAGAACCTGGCCCGGGTGGCCTCGGGCGAGGCCGATTTCACCATCGCGACGGCCGACGCGGTGGCCCAGTACCAGCGTGAGCGCCGGCCCGGCTTCGAGCGGCTGCGCGGCTGCGCCCGGCTCTACGACGACTACGTACAGCTCGTGGTGCGCAAGGGTTCGTCCCTGCAGAGCGTGCGGGACCTGCGCGGTCTCCGGGTCGGCGTCGGCCAGGACGGGTCGGGCGTCCGACTGATAGCGGACCGGGTCCTCGCGGCGGCGGGCCTCGCGCCCGTACGCGACATCGAGCCGGTCTCGGTGGGCATCGACACCATGCCGGGTCTCCTGGAGCGGGGCAGGCTCGACGCGTTCTTCTGGTCGGGCGGCCTGCCCACCGAGGCGGTACAGAAGCTGTCCGAGCGCTTCGAGGTCCGGCTGCTGCCGCTCGACGCGGCCCTGGTGGACCGGCTCCACGACGTCGGCGACTCGACCCGCCACTACCGGTCGGCGGTGATTCCCGCCGACGCGTACGCCAAGGCGCAGGACGGCCGGCGGATCGAGACCCTCGCCGTGGCGAACCTCCTGGTCACCACCGAGGAGGCCGACGTGGGCCTGGTGGAGGGCTTCACGCGTACGGTGATCAGGAGCCGGGACCGGATCGGCAGCCAGGTCCACCCGGCCCAGCTGGTGGACCTGCGGACCGCCGTCTACACGGAACCCCTGCCCCTCCACGAAGGCGCCCGCCGCTACTACCGCTCGGTGAAGCCGTAAGGGTTCCCACCGCGTCGGACCCCGGCCCGGCGCCGAAGAGGTTCCCACCACGTCCGACCCCGGCCCGGCGCCGAAGAGGTTCCCACCACGTTCCTACCGCGTCGGGCCCCGGTCCGGCGCGTGCCGGGGGACGGTGACCGTCACCCGCAGCCCGTGCGGTTCGTTCGGGGCGAACGTGAGGCTCCCGCCGCCCGCCGTCAGCAGGACACGCGTGATGGACAGGCCGAGCCCCGAGCCCTTGACGTTCTGGTGCCGCCCGGAGCGCCAGAAGCGGTCGCCGACCCGGGCCAGCTCGTCCTCCGTGAGGCCGGGCCCCCGGTCGGCGACGACGACGGAGACGGTCTCCCCGCCCGGGGGCACGGAGACCGTGACGGCGACCCCCTCCCCCGCCGGCGTGAACTTCAGCGCGTTGTCGATCACCGCGTCCAGGGCGCTGGAGAGGGCCACCGGGTCCGCCCAGGCCGTGACCGCCCCGCACTCCCCGGTGAGCAGGACGCCCTTGTCCTCGGCGACCGGCCGCCAGGACACGACCCGCTCGGCGGTGAGCGCGCCGACGTCGATGAGCCGGAGCTCGGCCGCCGCGTGCTCGGCGAGCGCCAGGTCGAGGAGATCGTCGAGGACCTGCGAGAGGCGCTTGCCCTCGGTCCGTACGGAGGCGATCTCCTCGTTGCCCTCGGGCAGCTCCATGGCGAGCAGCTCGATCCGCAGGAGCAGCGCGGCCAGCGGGTTGCGCAGCTGGTGGGAGGCGTCGGCGACGAACGCCCGCTGCTGCTCGAGAGCCTCCTCGACGTTGTCGGCCATCTCGTTGAACGAGAGTGCGAGCCGCCGCAGTTCGGGCGGCCCGCCGGTCGCGGCGACGCGGGAGTTCATCCGTCCGGTGGCGATGTCGTGGGTGACGGAGTCGAGGACGCGGACCGGCCGCAGGACCCAGCCGGTGAGCCGGAAGGCGGCGCCGACGGCGAGCAGCATGGCGGCGGACTCGCCCGCGAAGATCAGCAGCCAGCCGCGCAGGATGCGGGAGCGGAGCTGCCCGGTGGGCGAGTCGGTGACGACGACCGCGACGACGTCCCCGTCGCGGACGACCGGGGAGGCGATGGTGAGCCTCGCGTGCGGCTGCCAGGGCCACACCTGGGGCGGGTCGTGGCTGCGGCGGCCGAGGAGCGCCTCGCGGAAGGCGCGGCGGCCCTCTCCCTCGTACGGGACGACCCAGTCCTCGGGCGCGGCGGCCATGGCGCGGTTGTTGCGGTAGAAGATGCCGGCGCGGATGCCGTACACGTCGTGGTAGCTGGCGAGTTCACCGCCGAGCGTGGCCTGCCGTTCGTCGGTGCCGGGGTTGGTCTCGCTGACGAACTGGGCGAGCGCGGCGAAGCGCGCGGCGTCGTCGAGCCGGTCGACGACGACCCGCTGCTGTTCGGAGGCGGCGAGGCTGGCGGCGAGCGGGAAGCCGAGGGCGAGCAGGACGCCCGCCATCAGGATGATGAGCAGCGGGAGGAGGCGGGTGCGCACGAAGGGGCCGTCCGGCGGTTACGCGGAGGGGGTGACCAGGCGGTAGCCGACACCCCGCACGGTCTCGATCAGGGCGGGCATGCGCAGCTTGGAGCGCAGGGAGGCGACGTGCACCTCCAGGGTGCGACCGGTCCCTTCCCAACTGGTTCGCCAGACCTCGCTGATGATCTGTTCGCGGCGGAAGACGACTCCGGGGCGCTGGGCGAGGAGGGCGAGGAGGTCGAACTCCTTGCGGGTGAGGGGGACGCTCTCGCCGTCGACGCTGACCCGGCGGGTGGGCAGCTCGATGGTGACGGCTCCGAGCCGCAGCAGGGTGCCGTCGGAGGTGGTGCCGGTCCCGGCCGCCTCCTCGGCGCCGGAGTGGCGTCGGCTGACGGCGTGGATCCGGGCGAGGAGCTCACCGGGGTCGTAGGGCTTGACGACGTAGTCGTCGGCGCCGAGGTTGAGCCCGTGGATGCGGGAGCGTACGTCGCCGCGCGCGGTCACCATGATCACCGGGGTGGTGGTGAGCTTCCTGATGCGGCCGCAGACCTGGTAGCCGTCCTGGTCGGGGAGGCCGAGGTCGAGCAGGATCACCCCGTAGGACGGGCGCTCGCCCTGCGCGGTGGGCAGGACGGCCTGGAGCGCCTCCTCGCCGTTGCGGGCGTGCGTGACCGTGAAGCCGTGCTTGGCGAGGATCGCGGAGAGGGCGGCGGCGACATGGTCGTCGTCCTCGACGAGCAGCAGTCGCATACGTACCTCCTCCGTGGTGATGTGGTGACGTGGTGATGGGTGATGTGGTGACGTGCCGGTAGCGGCTCCCTGTGTACCAGGTGGTACCAGGGCATGAACACCGATCTTCGGCGTCACAGTCAAGTGTCCCCCTGTGACGTCGGCGTTTCCGTTATGCAGCCGGTACGGCCCGGGGTGCCCTCTTCACCCACTGTGTCCGGTTGCGGCCGGATCGTTATCCTCAATTTCCGCTCAGATGTGATGACGGTCATCACAGTGGGTCTCTAGTGTCCTCCCCAACCGAGGAGGACGGAGCAAGAGCCCGATGAGCGGAGAGTCTGTGTCCCAGTCAGTGCCCAAGGGGCCCGAGGACACCCCGCACGCCGCGGACGACCTGGTCGTACTGTCCGGCGTGAACAAGCACTTCGGCGCACTGCATGTCCTCCAGGACATCGACCTGACGATCAGCCGCGGCGAGGTCGTGGTCGTCATCGGACCCTCCGGGTCCGGCAAGTCGACGCTGTGCCGCACGATCAACCGGCTGGAGAGCATCGACTCCGGCTCCATCACCATCGACGGCAAGCCGCTGCCCGCGGAGGGCAAGGAGCTCGCCCGGCTGCGGTCCGACGTCGGCATGGTGTTCCAGTCGTTCAACCTCTTCGCGCACAAGACGGTGCTCGAGAACGTGATGCTGGGACAGATCAAGGTCCGCAGGACGGAGAAGAAGGCCGCCGAGACCAAGGCCCGCGCCCTGCTGGACCGGGTCGGCGTCGGCACCCAGGCGGACAAGTACCCGGCGCAGCTCTCCGGCGGCCAGCAGCAGCGCGTGGCGATCGCCCGCGCGCTGGCGATGGACCCGAAGGTCATGCTGTTCGACGAGCCCACCTCGGCCCTCGACCCCGAGATGATCAACGAGGTCCTGGAGGTCATGCAGCAGCTGGCCCGGGACGGCATGACGATGGTGGTCGTCACCCACGAGATGGGCTTCGCGCGCTCCGCCGCCAACCGGGTCGTCTTCATGGCCGACGGACGGATCGTCGAGCGGGCGACGCCCGAGGAGTTCTTCAGCAACCCGCGCAGCGACCGTGCCAAGGACTTCCTCTCCAAGATCCTTCACCACTGAGCGAGTTCGGGCCTATTCTTCCCAACTCACGCCTAGTAAAGGGACATTCCTCCATGAAGCTTCGCACCACCTCCGCGGCCGCCGCGGCCGCCGTCGTCCTCGCCCTGACCGCCACGGCCTGCGGCGGCGGCTCGGACTCCGGCAGCAACGGCGACAAGATCAACATCGGCATCAAGTTCGACCAGCCCGGCCTGGGCCTGAAGACGCCCGACGGCAAGTACGCCGGCTTCGACGTCGACGTCGCCCGATACGTCGCCAAGGAACTCGGCTACGCCGAGGACAAGATCAACTGGAAGCAGGCGCCGAGCGCCGAGCGCGAGAACCTGATCAAAAACGGTGACGTGAAGTTCGTCGTCGCCAGCTACTCGATCAACGAGAAGCGCCTCAAGGAGGTCGATTTCGCCGGTCCGTACTTCGTGACGCACCAGGACCTCCTGGTACGCGCCGACGACAGCTCGATCACCAAGGTCGCGGACCTCAACTCCAAGAAGCTCTGCTCGGTCACGGGCTCGACCTCCGCGCAGAACGTCAAGGACAAGCTGGCCCCGAAGGCCGACCTCCAGCAGCTCGGCGGCTACTCCGAGTGCCTGACCGGCCTGGAGAACAAGGCCGTCGACGCCCTGACCACGGACGCCTCCATCCTCGCGGGCTACGCCGCGCAGAAGGAGCACCAGGGCAAGTTCAAGCTCGCGGGCCTCTCCATGAGCGACGAGAACTACGGCATCGGCCTCAAGAAGGGCGACGCCGAGCTCAAGGGCAAGATCAACGAGGCCCTGAAGAAGATGGTCTCCGACGGCAGCTGGGACAAGCTCGTCAAGGAGCACTTCGGCCCGTCGGGCTACAAGAACGACCCCGCGCCGAAGATCGCCGGCTGACCCGTCCCGCCCGGTCCGTGACGGCCGCCCCGCTCGGGGCGGCCGTCACACCGGCACCGGCCGCTGCCCACGCACGGCCTCCACACCGACCGACCACCAGGGGAGAGCGCGGGGCATCGTGTTCGACTTTCTTGATTCCGGGCAGTACGACCTGCTCGGCGCCTTCTGGGTGACGGCGAAGCTCGCCCTCTACTCGGCCATCGGCTCGCTGATCTGGGGCACGGCCCTGGTCGCGATGCGGGTCAGCCCGGTCCCGATCATGCGCGGCTTCGCCACCGCGTACGTCAACCTCGTCCGGAACACCCCGCTGACGGTGGTCATCGTCGCCTGCCTGCTGGGCCTCAACCAGACCCTGCTCATCACGCTCGGCGGGGACCGCTCGGAGGACGTCGGCTTCCGGCTCGCGATCCTCGGACTCGTGGCGTACACCGGCACCTTCGTCTGCGAGGCACTGCGCTCGGGCATCAACACCGTCCCGCCGGGTCAGGCCGAGGCCGCTCGCGCACTGGGTCTCACCTTCACTCAGGTCCTCACGTTCGTGGTCCTCCCGCAGGCGTTCCGCGCCGCGGTGACCCCGCTCGCCAACGTCCTGATCGCCCTCACCAAGAACACCACCGTCGCGGCGGCCATCGGCGCCGCCGAGGCGGCGGTCCTGATGAGGGAGATGATCGAGAACGAGGCCGACGCCCTCTTCGTGGTCTTCGGCATCTTCGCCTTCGGCTTCGTCGTTCTCACCCTTCCCACCGGCCTGTTCCTGGGCTGGGCGGCCAAGCGACTGGCGGTGAAGCGATGAGTTCCGTCCTGTACGACACCCCCGGACCGCGCGCCAAGCGGCGGAACGTCCTCTACACGATCGCCTTCCTGGTGGTCCTCGTCCTGGTGGGCTGGTGGGTGCTGGCCGCCCTGGACGAGAAGAACCAGCTGGACGCGGACAAGTGGAGCCCGTTCGTCACCGACTCCAAGGTCTGGACGACGTACCTGCTGCCCGGCCTCGTGGAGACCCTCAAGGCCGCCGCGCTCTCCATCCTGATCGCGCTGCCCCTCGGCGCCGTCCTCGGCATCGGCCGGCTCTCCGACCACCGCTGGGTACGGGTGCCCGTCGGCGCGGTCGTGGAGTTCTTCCGCGCCATCCCGGTACTCCTCCTGATGGTGTTCGCCAACCAGGTCTACCGGGAGTTCACGGGCGTGAGCTCCGACTACCGCCCGCTCTACGCGGTCGTCACCGGCCTGGTGCTCTACAACGCCTCCGTGATCGCCGAGGTCGTCCGCGCCGGTGTGCTCTCGCTGCCCCGCGGCCAGGGCGACGCGGCCGTGGCGCTCGGCATGCGCAAGGGCCAGACCATGCTGTACGTCCTGCTGCCGCAGGCCGTGACGGTGATGCTCCCGGCCCTGGTCAGCCAGCTCGTCGTGATCGTCAAGGACACCGCGCTCGGCGGCGCCCTGCTCGGCTTCTCGGAGCTGCTCAGTCAGAACCGGCAGATCACGGCCAACTACGGCGCCAACACGATCGCCACCCTCGTGGTCATCGCGCTGATCTACATCGTCCTGAACTTCGCCCTGACCAGCTTCGCGAGCTGGCTGGAGAAGCGCCTCCGCCGGGGCAAGAAGTCCCCCGCCGTGACGCTCCCCGCCCAGGCGGGAGCCCCCGAAGTGCCGACGAAGACGGTCAGCGACGCCTGACCCCGACGGGGTCCGTGGGACAACAGGGGTGGGCCGGAGCGGCACCGACTTCAGGTCGGCCGCACCGCGCCCACCCCGTCGCTTGACGCAAGCACCCTCAGTGGGTTGCATACGGTCTGTGATCAAGCACCGGGATCGTGCCACACTCAGCTGTGCTGCCCTCATGTCCGTCCGGCCTTCAGGAGCCGCGCCGTGGACCCGGTGATCATCGTGGGCGCGGGGCCGGTCGGCCTCGCGCTCTCCCTCGCGCTCGCCGCGCAGGGCGTGCCCAGCGTCGTCCTCGACGAGGGCTCCGGCAAGGAGGAGCTCCGCCCCGCGCGGAGCGTCGTCCTGCGCGCCGACATGGCCGCCATGGTGGAGCGGCTGGGCTGCACCACCCTCCGTGACGAGGGCGTCCGCTGGGTCGGCTGGCGCGGTATGCGCCGCCGCCAGCAGGTGCGCCACCTCGCGCTCGACCTGGGACTCGGCGGTACGGAGGAGTGGTCCGAGGACCCGGCCTCGCCCTCCGCCCCTGCCGCGCCGCTGCACATCCCCCAGCACGCCCTCGCGCGCGGACTGCGCGACGCCATCGCCCACCAGAAGCTCGTCCAGATCGTCACCGAGGCCAGGCTCGACACCATCGAGCAGGACCGCGACGGGGTCGTCGCCCACACCCGGGGACCGGCGGGCACCTGGTGGCGCGGCAGCCATCTCGTCGGCTGCGACGGAGCCCGCTCGACCGTACGCAAGCTCCTCGGCATCCGCTTCCCCGGCCGTACCGCGGTGGAACGGCACGCGGTCGCCGCGCTGCGCACCGAACTCCCCTGGCCCGGCGAGGCCCTGCTGCACCGTCAGCCCCCGTGGCGGGGCGCCTCCGACGAGATCGCCGCCCGTCCGCTGCCCGACGGGGTGTGGCGGATCGACTGGCTGCTGCCGCCCCGGGGCGACCTCGTCACCCCGGACGTGCTGGTCGCGCGGATCCGCGAGACCCTGGCCGGCTGGTGCGACGGGGTGACACCGCCGTACGAGCTCATCGACACCGGCGTGCACACCCTGCACCACCGGCTCGCCCGGCGCTGGCGGGTCGACCGGGTACTCCTCGCCGGGGACGCGGCCCATCTGCTCGGCGCGGTCGGCACCCAGGGCCTCGACGAGGGGCTCAGGGACGTCGACAACCTCGCCTGGAAGCTCGCCCTCACCTGGCACCACGGCGCCCCGGACCGGCTCCTCGACAGCTACCAGAGCGAGCGCCGCTCGGCCGTCGCCCACCGGCTGCGCGCGGCGGACCAGTCGCTGCCGGTCCTGCGCGGCGGCGGCGGGCTGCGGACGTACCTCCCGGGGGCCACGCGCGGCCACGACGCCCTCCTCACCGACGGCCATGTGGGGCGCGGCCCGCTCGGCGCGCCCCCCGCGTACCCGCACTCCCCCCTCGCACCCCCGTACGCCGAGGGCCTGACCCCCGTGAGCACCCCGGTGGGCGCCCCCGTCGAGGACGTTCGCGTGACCGCCCCCGACGGCACGACCGTACGGCTCAGGGACCGGCTCGGTCAGGGCCGCCTGCTGGTCCTCCTGGTCGCACCCGGCACCGGGGTGTGGGACCGACGGCACTGGCAGGGCGCGGGGTTGATGCCCCGGCTCGACGAGGCGGTGCGCGCCCTCCCGGCGAAGGCGGAGATCCTGGTGACCGAGGCGTACCCGGGCGCTCCGGCCCACGCCGTCCTGCTCGTACGGCCCGACGGGCACCTCGTCGCCGCCTTCTCCGGGGTCCGCCCCGAGGAGCTGTACGCGGCGGCGGACGCGGCCCGCGGCGGCTCGGCGACCGACGAGGCGGCCGACGGTTCGAGGGACGAGCCGGGCGGTAGGCCGGGCACGACCGTGGATGCCGAAGTGCCGGCCCCGGTGTCCGCCAAGAGGGACCGCACGGCGGACATGCATTGATTCCTCCCGGGCGCGCATGGTGTACTCCGGAACGTGACCGACACCGATGTGCGCCTGTGGCGGAGGGTCCATATGGACCTCGTCCGCTACGCGGGCTGCGTGTGTCGCCCGTCCTGCTGATCTCGCCTTCTCCCCGCGCGCGCCCCGCCGCCGACGTGCCCGCGTCCGTGTGCCGTGTGCGGCCGCGCGCTCTTCGCGAACCACAGGACGGTCACCCGTGTCTCCACACACCCCCGCGCCCACCCCCTCCCCCTCCTCGGCCGCTGCTTCCACCGCTCTCACCGATCCCGCCGTTCCCACGGCTTCCGTCGCTTCCTCGAGCGCTCCGACGGCCGCTGATCTGCTCGACTTCGTCCGCCGCGCGGCGGCGGACCGGGAACTGGTCGACTCCCTGCCGCTCGACCCCGAGGGCCGTACCTGGGTGCGCCTCGAAGGCCCCGGCGGCAGCGAGGCCTGGCTGATCGGCTGGCCGCCCGGCACCGGCACCGGCTGGCACGACCACGCCGAGTCCCTGGGCGCCTTCGCCACCGCACGCGGGACGCTGACCGAGAACGCGCTCGCGGTCCGGCTGCCGGCGAGCGGCTGGAAGACCCTGGAACTGGCCGACGGACTCGACCGCTCCCGCCATCTCGGGGAGGGCGGGAGCCGCGCCTTCGGCACCCACCATGTGCACGAGGTGCTCAACGGGTCACCGGACACCCACGCGGTGTCGGTGCACGCCTACTATCCGCCGCTCCCGCTGATCCGGCGGTTCAGCCGGACGGGCGCGGTACTCCGTCTTGAGCAGGTCGAGCGCCCGGAGGACTGGCAGTGAGCGACGGACACGTGGGCATCGACGAACTCCTTGAGCAGGTCAGGGCGGGCCTCGACCGGATCACGCCCCGGGCTGTCCACGAGGCGTACGAGGCGGGTGACGCGCTCCTGGTGGACACCCGGTACGCGGCCCTGCGCGAACGGGACGGGCTGATCCCGGGTGCGCTGGTGGTGGAGCGCAACGAACTGGAATGGCGGCTCGACCCCCGGGGCAGCCACCGGGCGCCGGAGGCGGACAGCCACGATCTGCGGGTGGTGGTGCTCTGCAACGAGGGCTACGCCTCCTCCCTCGCGGCCGAGTCCCTGCGCCGGCTGGGCCTCCACCGGGCTACGGACCTGATCGGCGGCTTCCAGGCCTGGAAGGCCGAGGGCCTACCGGTCCTCCTCCCGGCCACGGGCGGCTGAGGCAGGGCCCGCCGACGGTCCGTTCCCGACCGGAAGCGGACGCGGGAGCGTATGCGATGTGGACGCGGATGCGGGTGCGGATGCGGTGCGGGTGACGAGCCCTTCTGAACCCTCCCCCCAGGGGGGTCAGAAGGGCTCGTCGAGCCCGTCCGTGTCCTCGCCCTCGGCCTCCAGCGCCTGGCGGACGACACGGAGGGCCATGCCCTCGGGATACCCCTTGCGAGCGAGCATCCCGGCGAGCCGGCGCAGACGCCGGTCGCGGTCGAGACCGCGGGTGGCGCGCAGCTTGCGGGCCACGAGCTCACGCGCCGTGGCCTCCTCCCGGTCGGAGTCGAGCTGCTCCACCGCCTCCTGGATGAGGGACGGCTCGACGCCCTTCGTGCGCAGCTCGCGGGCGAGAGCCCGGCGGGCGAGCCCCCGGCCGTGGTGGCGGGACTCCACCCAGGCCCCCGCGAAGGCGGCGTCGTCGATGAGCCCCACGTCCTCGAAACGGGAGAGGACCTCCTCCGCCACCTCGTCGGGGATCTCCCGCTTGCGCAGTGCGTCGGCGAGCTGCTTGCGCGTGCGGGGGGAACCGGTGAGCAGGCGCAGACAGATCGCCCGCGCCCGCTCGGCCGGATCCTGGGGTGACAGCTCCTGCTCGGCCCTCGACGAGTCGGAGCTGTCACCCGGCCATTCGGTGCGACCGGTCACCGGTTCAGCTCTTGACCGCGGTGGCCTTGGTCGCCTTCGCGGTCTTGCTCGCGGGTGCCGGGACGCTCTTGGCGGCCTCGTCCGCGCCGGCCGCGTCGGCGACGGCCGCCGCGTCCGTCCCCGGTTCGGCCTTCGCGGCCTCGGGCCGGACGCCGACGCCGAGCTTCTCCTTGATCTTCTTCTCGATCTCGTCGGCGAGGTCGGGATTGTCCTTCAGGAAGTTGCGGGCGTTCTCCTTGCCCTGGCCGAGCTGGTCGCCCTCGTACGTGTACCAGGCACCGGCCTTGCGCACGAAGCCGTGCTCCACGCCCATGTCGATCAGACCGCCCTCGCGGCTGATGCCCTGGCCGTAGAGGATGTCGAACTCGGCCTGCTTGAACGGGGGCGCGACCTTGTTCTTGACGACCTTGACGCGGGTGCGGTTGCCGACCGCGTCCGTGCCGTCCTTGAGGGTCTCGATACGGCGGATGTCGAGGCGGACCGACGCGTAGAACTTCAGGGCGCGGCCACCGGTCGTGGTCTCCGGCGAGCCGAACATCACGCCGATCTTCTCGCGGAGCTGGTTGATGAAGATCGCGGTGGTCTTGGACTGGTTGAGCGCGCTGGTGATCTTCCGGAGCGCCTGGCTCATCAGTCGGGCCTGGAGACCGACGTGCGAGTCGCCCATCTCGCCCTCGATCTCCGCACGCGGCACCAGCGCGGCGACGGAGTCGATGACGATCAGGTCGAGGGCGCCGGAGCGGACCAGCATGTCGACGATCTCGAGGGCCTGCTCGCCGTTGTCCGGCTGGGACAGGATGAGGTTGTCGATGTCGACGCCGAGCTTCTTGGCGTACTCGGGGTCGAGGGCGTGCTCGGCGTCGACGAACGCCACCTGGCCGCCGGCCTTCTGCGCGTTGGCCACGGCGTGCAGGGTCAGGGTCGTCTTGCCGGAGGACTCCGGTCCGTAGACCTCCACGACACGGCCGCGCGGCAGGCCGCCGACACCGAGCGCGATGTCGAGGGCGGTCGATCCGGTGGAGATCACCTCGATCGGCTCCTGGACGCGGTCGCCCATGCGCATCACGGCGCCCTTGCCGAATTGGCGTTCAATCTGTGCGAGTGCGGCGTCGAGCGCCTTCTCGCGGTCGGTTCCTGCCATGGGTTCCACCCGGTTTGCTTGAGTCGATCGCTTCATGTGAAAGACGCTAACCCCTGCCACTGACAATGGGCCCCGGCGTCCCCTCCGGCCTGTGGACAACTCGTCGACAAGCCCGTGATTCCCAGGGCCGGACTTTCATGAGAATGGATGTTCGATTTCAGTGTCAAGCGCACCACGCCCAGGGCGCGGGCCGGTGTGACGGGGCGTTCTCCTCGTCCGCCGAGCGGTTCCGGTCGACCGGGCGGGGGGAGGGGAGGGAGAGAAAGAGAGCGGGCGGGTCGGAGACCGGGCGGGGGCGTACGGCAGGATCCAGTCATGACGTCCCTGGAGGTCCTGACCGCGCTGGAAGCCGGCATGGCGGAGCTGTCGACGCCGACGCGGGTGTACGTGGCGACCGGGCGGTTCACCGCGCCGGGTCCCGACCTGCCGGAGCTGGCGGCCCGCGTCCGCGCGCTGCTGGCCGAGGTCGCGGTGGACGAGGCCTGGCGGCGCTTCCTGCCCGGGTACGCCCCTCCGTCCGTCCCCCGGATCTGCGGCGCCCTGGAACCGGTGGAGACGCACGAAGCCGCCGCGTTCCTCGCCCAGCTCGCGGCCGTCGACCTGGTCTGGCCGCGCCACCTGCACCTGCCCGTCGAGGCCGCCGAGCGCGCGGCGGACCGTGTGGTGTCCCTGCTCGGACCGGAGGCCGACTGGTGGACCAACCACGACACCCGCTGCGGCGCGGTGAACGGACTCACCCCGCTGTTCGACAGCCTCCTCGCGGGGACGGACGGAGAGCACTTCGCGCTGGCCCTGCAGATCGCCGACGACTGAGCGACCCGGTCCCGACGCACCACACCGAGGACGTACGGCCTGCCGAAGGCGCGATTCCGGCCCCACCCCGCGACGGCTTCCACTCCACGACGTCTCCCGCTCCGCGACGGCCCTCACGCGCGACGGCGCCACCTCCGCGACGGCGCCGCCCCTCAGCCGTGCTGCGCCTCCCGTGCCGCCCGGTCACGGCCGGTCGGGCCGGTCGGGCCGGGATGTGGAAGCCGCGTCCACAGGTCACCGCCACCGTTCGGGTCCAGGCGCATCAGGGTGAGGGCCTTCGCCGGGAGGGGTTCCGTCCGCAGGGCGTACAGGTCGGCCGTGGGGGCGAGATCCCGGGCGGCCGCCTCCAGGATCGCGCCGAGGGTCGGCGCGTCACCCGCCAGCGGGCCGAGCGCCCCCGTGACCAGGCTGCCGAGGACCTTGCGGCGGAGCACGGCCGGGTCGTCGTTCAGGAGCCGGCCGCCCACCGGCGGTGCCGGGATCCCGTGCCGGGCCAGCCGGGCGGGGCTGATGCGGATGTCGGCGAGGTCCCGGTAGACGAGGCGCCTGACCCGGTCCTCGGTGTCGACGACGGCGAGCAGGTTCTGACCGTGCGCCTCCAGGGCCACCCCGAGGTCCAGCAGCTCCAGGCAGACGCCGAGGGCGAGCCGCGCGAACCCGACGGCCCGGTCGAGCCGTTCTCCGGGCGCGCGTGACGCGAGAAGCGCGGGGAGGGCCGCCACCGGAACGACCCGCTCCCCGGCCGCCGCGTCCGCGTGGACGTGTGGTGACTCGCGCAGGAGCGCCGCCAGGTCGGCCGTACCCGCCCCGGCCGCCGCGAGGTTGCGGGCGATGTGCAGGCGCCCGTCGAGACGCCGGGCGAGCCGCTCGACGAAGTCGGACGTCGTGACGGCGTTGCTGACGGTGTACTCCGAGATGTCCCGCACGGTCGAGGTGAGCCGCGTGCTCAGCGACGTCTTGACGTGCGTGTCGCCGCCGATGTCGAGCGTGCGCAGGGACAGCAGGGGGTGCGCGGCCGGACCGGGCCGCAGCGGCCGGCCGGACAGGACGTGCCGGGCCTGCCAGGGGTGGACGGGGATCAGCACGGAGGCGCCGTCGCGAAGCTCGCGGGGCCACTCCCCCGACACCGCCGCCCCCTCGACCACGGCGAGCCGCAGCGCGACCACGGGCCGGTGTTCCGGCGCGTACGCCAGCTGCTCGGCGGCGGAGAAACCGGGCCGGGAGCGGCAGCCCGGATGGTACGGATGTCCGTCGGTCTCCCCCTGCTCCCACTCCCACGGGTGGACCGGCGAGGCCATGCGCCGGGGCGCGGTGCGGGAGAGGGCCAGCGACGCGACACTGTGGTCGAGTTCGGCGGCCAGCCGGCCGCCGCCGGGTACGGCCAGGGCGGCCACCAGTTCAGCCGGATGGTCGTACCGGATCCCGTCCAGACCGAGCCCCGTCACCGAGGCCGCCGTCGCCCAGGGGTCCGAGAGCGGACCTCGCAGGCGCCGCCCGTCGGCCAGGTGCAGGGTGACGCCCTCACGTCCGGCCGCGCGCGTGGCGACCCAGGGAAGCGGCTCGTGGACGAGACCGCGCCACAGCCGGGTCAGCACCGCGGCCCTGGCACCGGGGAGCTCCGCGGCGTACGCGGCCGTCAGCCCCGGCCGGACCGCGTCCAGCTCGGCGGCGAGGGTGCGCTCCGCGGCAGTTCGGCACATGCGGATGTTCTATCGCATTCGAACGCAAT
Organism: Streptomyces sp. NPDC058664; assembly: GCF_042716635.1. Lineage (NCBI taxonomy): Bacteria > Bacillati > Actinomycetota > Actinomycetes > Kitasatosporales > Streptomycetaceae > Streptomyces > Streptomyces sp. NPDC058664. The sequence continues at coordinate 89,044 of NZ_JBHXRW010000029.1, forward strand.
CCACACATACTGATGTCGATGAACAGACTCACGCGGACCGCCGACGCGCTGGCGGTGACGCCCCTGCTGAACTGCCTGCTCCGCGAGGCGGCGGATCCTGCGGTGGACCCGGCGACAGCGGGCCCGACGACCGCGGCGGCAGGAGCGGACCGGACGATGGATCCGGTCGAGGACCGGGCTGTGGACCCGACCGCGCAGCAGGCCACCGGCCGGTCCGAGGACCACGCCCCCGACCACGCCCCCGCGTACGCCGTCCACCGCCTGCGCGTCAGCGGCCGGCTCCTGCGCGTCCGCCCCGGCCACCGCTCCTCCGACGCCGAACTGTGGACGGGGCGCGCCTGGCGGCCTCTGCGCCACGCCGGGCTCGTCGACCTCGCCGTCCGCGAGATGCACGCCTCCACCGGGCGGACCAACCCCGCCCTGGCCGCCGAGATGGCCGCGAGCCGTACCGCCGTGCGGGCCGTGCTCGCCGCACGCGCCCGCACGGCACCGCCCGAGGACCCCTGGCTGCGCTCCGAACAGGCACTGGTCATGGGCCACCCCTGCCACCCGGCCCCCAAGGCCCGTACCAGCGGCGGTCCCCCTGCCGCCTGGCTGCGCTACGCCCCCGAGGCGTACGCCCAGTTCCCGCTCGTCCTGCTCGGCGTACGCGAGGACGCGGTCGTCGAGGACGGCGACACCCGGGCCCTCGACGCCCTCGGCGAGGCCCCGCCCGGCTACCGTCTGCTTCCCGCCCACCCCTGGCAGCTCGCCCTGTCCGACCGGGCCACGCGCGTGCGTGCCGCCTTCGCCGAGGGCCGCCTCGTCCACCTGGGCGTCACGCCCCGGCCCGCACGGCCGACGGCTTCGGTGCGCACGCTGCACGTCCCGGGGGACGGCTCCCGGGACGGCGGGGACCTGTTCCTGAAGTTCAGCCTCGACGTCCGGATCACCAACGACATCCGCCGGATGCGACGGCACGAACTGCTCCACGTGCGCCGCACCGATCCGCTCGTCACCGCCGCCTTCACGGCGATGGACGGCCCCGCGGCCTGGCTCAGCGACCACGGCTACCGCACGGTGGACGGCCTCTTCGAGACCTGTGCCGTCGTCGTCCGCGACGGCCTCGACCGGCATCTGGCCCCCGGTACGACCGCCGTCCTCGCCGCCGCGCTCGCCGAGGGCTTCCACGGCAACCCCCTCGACCGGATCGACGATCCCCTGCCCTGGTGGTCGGCCTATCTGCGGTGTGTCGTGGCGCCCGTCCTGGAGGCGTTCGCCCGCTTCGGCGTCGTCGTGGAGTGCCACCTGCAGAACACGCTGGTCGCGGTGGACGGGCGGGGCACCCCCGTCCAGTCCGTCTTCCGCGACGCGGAGGGCGCCAGGACGGTCCCCCGGATGCCCCGGGCGGAGGCCTGGCGGAGGCTCGTCTACTGCCTCGTCGTCAACAACCTCTCCGAGATCGCCGGCGCCCTCACCCACCGCTTCCGGAGCGCCGGGCCCGCCCTGTGGGCCCTGGCCCGCGCCGAGTTCGAGCGGAGCGGCAGGCTGCCGGCGTTCCCCGACGTCAAGGGCCTGCTCGACTCCCCCACGCTCCCCGGCAAGGCCAACCTGCTCTCCCGCTGGGTCGGCGCGGAGGCGACGGCCCCGCACTACCTCCCCGTACCCAACCCCCTCACGGACGCCCGGGCCCAGCGCCTCCCATAGGTCCGGGCCCCGGACCTAGGGTTCCGTACGAGGCCGGGTACGACGCGCGCGTACGGCCCGTACCGCGCGCGTACCGCCGTACCCCAGCAGCCAGGGCAGCACCGTGAGGCCGAGGACGTACACGAGGACATGGCCCACGACGTCGTCGACTTTGCCGGGCCGGTCCCAGGACTCCAGGGGCATGATCACGACGATCGAGGAGGCCACGACCGGAACGAGCGGCAGGAGCACGGACCACCACCGGGGCCACCGGCCCGGCCGCCGGGCGCACCACACCCCCATGGCCCCCATGAGAAAGGGCCCGCACGGCACCCACAGCACCGCGGGGAAGAGGAACAGCACCCACCATTCGTCCGATGTCCCGAACATCATCGAAGCCCCCCTGAGCCCGTCCCTGTCCCGCGCCCCCGCCCGGGGGAAGCCTCCCGCGCGGCCGGGGAAGCCTCCCGCGCGCACCGCCCCGCTGCAGCCCTCCGCCTATCCTTCGACGCATGTCCCTCCCCCTCCGTTCCCCCGGCGGACGTCTTTCGCCACGGGCCGCCGACGCCCTGGTGGCGGGTGCCGTCCTGGCCGTCGTCGCCGTGTGGACGCTCGTCTCGGCGCGGTACGCGAGCGAGCCGGTGGTCCGTACGGTGCTCGGCTGGGCGCTCGTCCTGGTCGGGTGCGGGGCCCTGTACTTCCGGCGGCGGCAGCCGGTCGCGGTCGCCGTCGTCACGCTGCTCGCCTGTGTCGTCTACTACCCGCTGTCCGCCCAGGACGGCCCGCTCATGATCGCGTTCGCGCTCGCGCTGTACACGACCGCGGCCGAGGGCCGGTTCGCCGCCGCCGTCGCGCTCGCCGCCGTCACCCTGCTCGCGGTGGGGCTCGGTGAGATCCGGCAGCAGCCGGGACACCGGCAGATCGACGACACCTCGCTCGCGATGCTGGCGGGCTGGCTGATCAGCCTGGTCGCGGTGGGCCGGGCCCAGCGCACCCGGATCGCCTATCTGCACGAGGTGGAGCAGCGGGCTCTCGCCGCCGAGCGGGAGCAGGAGGCCCGCGCCCGGCAGAGCGCCACCGAGGAGCGGCTGCGGATCGCCCGCGAGGTGCACGACGTGCTCGGTCACAGCATCTCGCTGATCAACGTCCAGTCCGGTGCGGCGCTGCACCGGCTCGGCAAGGGGCCCGCCCCCGAGGCCGGGCTCGCCACCGCCACCGAGACCCTGGAGGCGGTGAAGGCCACCAGCAAGGACGCGCTGCGCGAGCTGCGGGCGACCCTCGGGGTGCTGCGCCGCGCCGACGAGCCCACGCCGACCGCCCCCTCCTCCGGCCTCGCGCTCCTCGGCGACCTCGCCGGGCGTGCCCGGAGTGCCGGTGTCGACGTCCGTACGGAGACCACGGGCACGCCCGTGCCCCTGCCGCCTCCCGTCGACCTCGCCGCGTACCGGATCGTGCAGGAGTCGCTGACGAACGTGACCCGCCACGCGGGCGCGAGGACCGTCCGCATCACCCTCGACTGGGGAGCGGACGCGGTACGGCTGCGGATCGAGGACGACGGCGGGGGCGCGCCGGAGGGGCGGCCGCCGGGCAGCGGCATCCGGGGCATGGCCGAGCGGGCCCGCGCGTTCGGCGGCGAGCTGACCGCCGAGAATGTGGAGGGCGGCGGTTTCCTGGTGGACGCCCGGCTGCCGCTCTCCGTACCCACCGTGTCCGAGGGGGACTCCCGATGATCCGTGTCGTGCTCGCCGACGACCAGACCCTGGTCCGGGCCGGCTTCCGGTCGATCCTCTCCGACGAGGAGGACATCGAGGTCGTCGGGGAGGCCGGGGACGGGGAGCGGGCGATCGGACTCGCCCGCGAACTACGCCCGGACGTGGTCCTGATGGACATCCGCATGCCGGTGCTCGACGGCCTCGAAGCCACCCGCCGCATCACCGCCGACGAGCGGCTCGAAGGGGTACGGGTGGTCATCCTGACCACCTTCGACGCGGACGACCATGTGTACGGGGCGCTGCGCGCGGGCGCGTCGGGCTTCCTCCTGAAGGACACCGAGCCGATGGAACTGCTGCACGCGCTGCGGGTCGTGGCGCGCGGTGACGCCCTGATCGCCCCGGCCGTGACGCGCCGGCTGATCGCCGAGTTCGCCGGCCGGGCGGGGCGGCAGCCGGATCCGAGCCCCCGGCTGAACGTCCTCACCGAACGGGAGCGCGAGGTCTTCGGCCTGGTGGGGGCCGGGCTCTCCAACGACGAGATCGCCGGCCGCCTCGTGCTCTCGCCCGCGACCGCGAAGACCCATGTCAGCCGGATCATGACCAAGCTGGCGGTACGGGACCGGGCGCAGCTGGTGATCCTGGCGTACGAGTCCGGGATGATCACGCCGGGCTGGCTGGCCTGACCCCCCTGAGGGGCGGGACCCGGCGGGGACAACTCCTGGGGTACGCGCGCGTGGACCCGCGCGACCGGTGGGGTACGTCGGGTGTCCACCGGGGGATGACGCCGGACCGCTGACCGTACGCCGACGCTGAACGGGTGAACCAGGACGTACTCGATCTCGCGCGGCTGCAGTTCGCCCTCACGGCGGGCGGCCACTTCCTCTTCGTCGCCCTGACGCTGGGCCTTGCGACGGTCGTCGCCGTGCTCCAGACGAAGGCCACGTTCGGCCGGAAGCCGCTGGACGCGCGCATGGTGCGTTTCTGGGGCCAGCTGTACGTGATCAACTACGCGGTCGGGATCGTCACGGGTCTCGTGATGGAGTTCCAGTTCGGCATGGCCTGGAGCGGACTCACCCACGAGGCGGGGAACGTCCTCGGTGCCTCGCTCGCCGTCGAGACGATCGTGGCGTTCTTCGTCGAGTCGACCTTCCTCGGCCTGTGGATCTTCGGCTGGAACCGGCTCAACCGCTGGGCCCATCTGGCCGCGATCTGGATCGTCGTCCTGACCGCCTACCTGTCGGCGTACTGGATCCTCGTCTCCAACGGCTTCCTCAACCACCCCGTGGGGTACGGCTCCGAGCACGGCGAGCTGGTCCTCGACGACCCGGTCGCGGTGCTGACGAACCCCTCCGCGCTGCTCGCCTTCGGGCACGTCCTGGCGGGGGCGCTGCTCACGGCGGGCTTCTTCATGGCCGGGGTGAGCGCGTACCACCTCTTCCGGCGCGGTCCCGAGTGGGAGTTCTTCGGCCGGAGCCTGCGGATCGGGGTGTTCCTCTCGGCGCCCGCGCTGATGGTGACCGCCGTCTTCGGCGGAGTGCAGTTCGCCGTCCTGGACGCCTTCCAGCCGATGAAGTCGGCCGTTTTCAGCGGGAAGGCCGCCGAGATCGCGCGGGTCCAGGCGGAGCTGACGGAGCGCTTCGGCCCTGGTGACTACGTGCCTTCGGAGGCGTGGACCCGGGGCGGCGCGCTGCTGATGCTCATCAGCTTCGCCCTGATGATGTACCTGTGCTTCGCCGGGGTGATCCTCGCCTCCTTCAGGAAGGTCGTCTTCCGGTTCCGGCTCTGGCATCTCGTCCTGATGGCGGCCGTGCCGTTGCCGTACCTCGCGATGATCAGCGGCTGGGTCTTCCGCGAATCGGGGCGGCAGCCCTGGGTGGTGTACGGGCTCCTGAAGACGGAGGACGCCGTCTCGGACCTCTCCGTCGGCACCATGCGCCTCTCCCTCACCGTCTTCACCACGGTCTTCGTCCTGCTCGCCCTCCTCAACGCCTGGCTCCTCGCCCGGCACGCCCGCCGGGGGCCCGTCGAGTCGGGCCTCGGCCACGACGAACGCCCCGCCGAGGGGGAGGAGGGCGGCGCGCCCGACCCGGCCGCCGCGCTCCCCGCACCCCGCTACTGAACCCCCGCACGCCCCCGTGCCCCCTGCCACGCCCGCACCGCCCGCACCCACCCACACCGCTCGCACCCCGCCCGAGGAAGCCCGAGGAGCCCCCGTGGAGATTCTGGCCATCGCCCTGCTCGCCTTCTTCGCGGCGGGCTGGTTCGTCCTCGCCGGCGCGGACATCGGCACCGGCATGCTCACCCCCTGGCTCGGCCGGAGCGACCGCGAGCGGAGGCTCGTCCTCGCCTCGTTCGCGCCCTTCTTCCTGGGCAACGAGGTCTGGCTCGTCGCCACCGTCGGCGTCCTCGTCGGCTGCTTCCCGGCCCTCGAAGGAGACCTGCTGAGCGGCCAGTTCCCCGTCCTCGTGGCCCTGCTGACCGGCTGGATCGTCCGGGACGCGGGACTCTGGTCACGTGGCCGCGGCCCGGGTCCGCGCTGGCGCGCGGCCTGTGACGGGGCCGTGGCCTGCGGGAGCTGGACCGTCGCGCTCTCCTGGGGATGGCTGCTCGCGGCCCTCCTCACCGGGCGGCCGTACGCGCCGGCGACCGGCCCCACGGGCGTCCTCACCGCGCTCGCCGTGGCCGCCCTGTTCGCCGCGCACGGGCTGGGTTTCGCCGCGCTCCGGCTCACGGGACCGCCGTACGAGCGTGCCCGCCGACTCGTCGGACACTCCGGGCGTCCCTGGCAGTCCTTCGCGCTCACCGCGGTCCTGATGGGCGGGCTGCCGCTCTGGGCGGGGACCGCGCTTCCGCTCGCCGAACGGGCGGCCGTCCCTTCCACGCTCGGTCTGCTCGTACCCGCCCTGCTGTGCGTCACCCCGCTGCTCGTGGCCGTGCAGGCGTGGACCTGGCACGCCTTCCGGCACCGCGTCACCCGGCCCTCGTACCTCTGAGCCGGGGACCCGGGAATCCTCTGGGCCGCGGGCTCAGGAATCCTCGGGCGCGCCGGTCTCCTTCTTGTGGTGCAGGGCCTTCTGCAACCGGGCCACGACCGCCTCGCCGTATCTGCGGTGGCCGTGGACGCGCGGGTCGTCCGTCACGTCGTACCGCTTCACGTAGGCGCCGAGGAAGGCCTGAAGGGTGGCGACGGCCGGGATGGCGATCAGCGCGCCGACGGCACCGAGCAGCGCCGTCCCCGCGATGACCGAGCCGAAGGCGACCGCCGGGTGGATGTCCACGGTCTTGGAGGTGACCTTCGGCTGGAGCACGTAGTTCTCGAACTGCTGGTAGACCACGACGAAGCAGAGCACCCACAGCGCGTACCAGGGGTTGACGGTGAAGGCGATCAGCATCGGCAGCGCGCCGGCCAGATAGGTGCCGATGGTCGGGATGAACTGCGAGACCAGACCGACCCACACCGCGAGCGCGGGCGCGTACGGCACGTCCAGGATCTCGAGGAGCACGAAGTGCGCGAGACCCGAGATGAGAGCCATGAGACCGCGCGAGTAGAGGTAGCCGCCGGTCTTGTCGACCGCGATCTCCCAGGCCCGCAGCACCTCGGCCTGCCGGGCGGGCGGCAGGACGGAGCAGAGCGCGCGCCGGAGCCGGGGCCCGTCGGCGGCGAAGTAGAACGAGAACAGGAAGATCGTCAGGAGCCGGAAGAGGCCGCCGAGGACGGTGGCGGAGACGTCGAGCACACCGGACGCGCTGTTCTGCACGTACTTCTGCAGCCAGTCGGAGCTCAGGAGGCTGTCCTGGACCTCGACCCGCGACAGGTCCGTGTGGAAGGTCTGGTTGATCCACTTGATCACCGAGTCGAGGTACTGGGGGAAGTTCTCGACCATGTCCACGATCTGGCCGGCGAGCATCGAACCCAGGAGCACGACGAAGCCGACGCCGAAGATCAGGACGGCGATGAAGACGAGGAAGGTGGCGAGGCCGCGGCGCATCCCGCGCGCCGCCATCCGGCCGACCGCCGGTTCGATGGCGAGGGCGAGGAAGAAGGCGAGCAGGATGTTGACGAGAAGGCCGACGAGCTGGTGGAAGGCCCAGCTGCCGAGCAGGAAACAGGCGTAGAGCGCGAGGGCGAGGACCAGCGCGCGGGGCAGCCAGCGCGGCATCCTGGCGTCCGGGGCGGCCTCGGCGGCGGGTACGGGCGCCGGGCCGTCGCCATCGCCGTCACCTCCGCCGGCCGGGGCCGTGGAAGCGGCCGGCGCGGTCGCGGCGGCGGAAGCGCGCGATGCGGTCGCGGCGGTCGTCGCCGAGGTCTCGGTCGTGTCCGTTGTCTCGGTCGTCTCGGTGTCGTCAGTCGGGGCCACCCCGCCAGTCTCGCGCACCGCACGGACATTCCACCCGGGACCCCGCACATCCCCTCCGGTCACTCCGCCCCGCGCCGGCCGGTCACCGCTTGTCGGCGGGTACGTCGACGGCCGCGCAGACGGCCCGCCACACGTCCTTCGCCTCCCAGCCGGCGTCCAGCGCCTCGCGTACCGTCCGGCCCCCGAGCTCCGCCATCACATGGTCCCGCGCGAAGGACTCGGCATAGGACGCACCGAAGTGGTCCGCCATCCGCTCCCAGAAAATCGTCAACCGCATGACCCCAGTATCCCGCTCCCAAGAGTGCAGCCCGCTCCGAAGGTCTTGTCACCGCGTCTTTCCGCCCTACCGTCGGAGCATGGCCGAAAAACCCCTCTCCTCCCCGCCCCCGACCCCCCTGGCCCGAGCCGAGCGTTTCGTCTGGCTGACGGCCCGTGTCCTCGAACAGCGCAGGTTCGCCTACCACTTCCTGCGCGGTGGCGCGGATCAGGTGGAAACGGCCCTCGCGGCGTACCTCGACGAGGACGGCGGCTACGGCCACGCGCTCGAACCCGATCTGCGCGGCCCGGTCAGCCAGCCCCTGCACACCGCGCACGCGCTGCGGGTCCTGGATTCCATCGGCCGCTGCGGCGGGCTGCGCGTGGAACGGATCTGCCGGTACCTCACCGAGGTGTCCACGCATGACGGAGCGCTCCCGGCGATCCACCCGTCCCAGCGCGCGTACCCGTCCGCCCCGTTCGTCCCGGTCGTCGACTCCCCGCCGAGCGCGCTGCTCACGACCGGCCCGGTGGTCGGGCTGCTGCACCGCAACCAGGTGTGGCACGCGTGGCTGTTCCGGGCCACCGAGTTCTGCTGGTCGGCGGTGGAGTCGCTGGAGAAGTCCCATCCGTACGAGATCCAGGCCGCCGTTGCCTTCCTGGACGGGGCCCCCGACCGCTCGCGGGCGGAGGCGGCCGCCGACCGCCTCGGGCGCCTGGTCCGTGAACAGCGGCTCGCCGTCCTCGACCCGGACCGGCAGGAGGACTACCCCCTGGCCGACGGCTACGCGCCCGGCGAGTTCCACTTCCCGCACGACTACGCGCGCGTACCGGACTCGCTGGCCGCTCGCTGGTTCACGGCGGAGGAGATGGCCCGTTCCCTCGACCGGCTCGCGGCCGACCAGGAGGAGGACGGCGGCTGGCCGATCCGCTGGCGCGCCTGGGCCCCCGGCTCGGCCCTGGAGTGGCGGCCGATCGTCACCGTCGAGGCCCTGCGCACCCTGCGCGCCCACGGCCGCCCCGTCGGCTGAACGCCGGGCCTCCTGCCCACGACGGGGGCCCGGCGGGCGGCCGTCACCAGCCGAGGGCCCGTACTCCCGCCGTGACGGCGACGGCGGCGCCCACGACGACCAGGAACGGTGCCCGCAGGACGAGCGCGACGGCCGCCGCCGCGAGTCCGGCGGCACGGGCGTCCAGGACGACGGTGCTGCCCGCGCCGAACGTCTGCTGGGCGGTGAGCGCGGCGAGCAGCGCCACGGGAAGCAGGGCGGCGAGCCGCTGGACGAGCGGCCGCTCAAGGGCTCCGGCGGGTACGAGCAGGCCGATCAGTTTGACGAGGTAGCATCCGGCGGCGGTCAGGCCGATCGCGATCCAGACGTTCATCGGGAGTCCTCCTCTCGTCCGGCCGGGGCCGCGCGGCGGCCCCGGAGCCAGAGCACCACGGGCGCGGCGAGGGCCGCCGCGAGGACCGGGACCCCCGCCGGCAGCACGGGCAGCAGCCCGAGGCCGAGCAGGACGGCGATCCCGGCGGTGGCCCGTTCGGTCGCCGACTTCAGCATGGGGGCGAGCAGGGCCAGGAAGACGGCGGGACCGGCCGCGTCGAGCCCCCAGGCCGCGGTGTCGCCGATCGCCTCGGCGCCGAGCGCCCCGAGCAGTGTGGTCGCGTTCCACAGGACGTACAGCGTGAGTCCGGTGACGGTGAAGCCGACGCGGGCGGCCCGGCGGGACGGCTGGGCGAGGGCGACCGCCGTGGTCTCGTCGATCACCCAGTGGGCGGCGAACGGCCGGACGGCCTTCGGTACGGCGAGGAGCTGGGAGAGCCGCAGACCGTAGAAGGCGTTGCGGGTGCCGAGGAAGAAGGCGCCGGCCGCCGCCGTGAACGGGTTGCCGCCCGCGGCGAGCGCTCCGACCAGCGCGAACTGTGAGGCGCCGGTGAAGACGAGCAGGCTGAGCACGCAGGTCTGGAGGACGCTGAGCCCTGAGCCCGCCGAGGTCACGCCGAAGGCGAAGCCGGAGAGGCCGACGGCCACGCCGACACCGAGGGCGTCGCGGACGACGGCCGCGTCGGGTTTGGCCGGTGTGCCGTCGCGTATGACGGGGGTTGCTGTCTGTTCTGCCACGTCAGGGACGTTACGACGGCGCCGGCGGCCCGGTCTTGTACGTTCTTGCGCCACCTTGCGCCGCCGTTCCCGCACCGCCACCCTGCGCCGCCGTTCCCGCGTCTGCGTTCCTGCCCCACCGTTCCCTATCGCCGCGCGCGCTGGTACGCCCCCGGCGGCACCCCGACGCTGCGGGTGAAGTGCCGGTTGAGGTGCGACTGGTCGGTGAAGCCGACGGCGGCGGCCGCGTCCGCCGGGGGCGTGCCGGCGTCGAGGAGCTGCTTGGCCCGCCGTACGCGCGCGTCGGTGAGCCAGGTGTGCGGGGGCATCCCGTACGCGTTCCTGAAAGCCCGGAGCAGGGCGAAGGGGCTGGTGCCGAGGTCGCCGGCGAGCCGCTCCAGGGTCGGCGGCTCGACCATGCGGTCCTCCAGGACGGCACGCGCGCGTGCCGCGTTCCGGGCGCCCGCCGAGCGGGCCGGGAGCGGGGTGACGATCCCGCCGTGGCTGCGCAGCATGCGGGCCGTGACCAGCCGGAGCAGGCTGTCGGCCGCGAGCGCGTTGCCCTCCTCGGCGGCCCGGTGGACGCCGACGACGAGCCGGGCGGCGTACGGGTCGTCGACGACGGGCGTGGTGAAACCGACCGAGCCGCGCAGGGCGAGGGTGTCGGCGGCGATGGACCGGACGATCTCCGCGTCGGGGTAGATCGTCCGGTACGTCCAGCCCTCGGGCACGCCCGCGTGGCCGGTGTGCGGGGTGTCGGGGTTGACCAGGGCGATCTGCCCGGGGGCCGCGTGGACGAGTTCGTCGCGGTAGTGGAAGGCCTCGACGCCTTCGGTGATCGCGGCGAAGACGAAGGTCTCGTGAGTGTGCCGGGCGAAGGCCTTCCGGATGTAGCGGGCGTGCAGCAGGTCGACCCCGGGCAGCTCGGCGTACTGCCAGTACCGTGCCCGCTCCCCGCTCGCCATGCCTCCATTCTGCGACAGGGCTCCCGGCGGCGCCGCCGCCGGATCGGATCTCCCCAGGTCCGGGCGGTTGTCAGTGGCCGGGTGCACGATGGGGGGCATGGTCAGGTCCGCGCTCGACTCGTTCTCCCCCGCGACCCGTGGTTGGTTCACCGGGGCCTTCACCGCGCCCACGGCCGCGCAGGAGGGCGCCTGGCAGGCCATCGGCGCGGGCTCCGACGTCCTCGTCGTGGCTCCGACCGGCTCGGGCAAGACGCTGGCCGCCTTCCTCGCCTCCCTGGACCGGCTGGCCTCCGCGCCCCCGCCGGCCGAGCCGAGGAAGCGCTGCCGCGTGCTGTACGTGTCACCGCTGAAGGCGCTCGCCGTGGACGTCGAGCGGAACCTGCGCTCGCCGCTGACCGGTATCCGCCAGGAGTCGATCCGGCTGGGGCTGCCCGAGCCGGACGTGCGGGTCGGCATCCGGTCCGGTGACACCCCGCCCGCCGAGCGCCGGTCGCTCGCGACCCGGCCCCCGGACATCCTGATCACCACGCCCGAGTCGCTGTTCCTGATGCTGACCTCCGCCGCCCGCGAGGCCCTCGCGGGCGTCGAGACGGTCATCCTGGACGAGGTCCACGCGGTCGCGGGCACGAAGCGGGGCGCGCACCTGGCCCTGTCCCTGGAGCGGCTCGACGAGCTGCTGCCCCGTCCCGCGCGCCGGATCGGCCTGTCGGCCACGGTCCGCCCGGTGGACGAGGTGGCCCGCTATCTGTCGCCGGGGCGCGCCGTGGAGATCGTCCAGCCGCCGTCGGGGAAGGAGTTCGACCTCTCCGTCGTCGTCCCCGTCGAGGACATGGGCGAGCTGGGCGGCTCCCCCGCCTCCGAGGGCAGGGACGGCGGCGACAAGCCGTCGATCTGGCCGCACGTCGAGGAGCGGATCGCCGATCTCGTCCAGGCCCACCGCTCCACGATCGTCTTCGCCAACTCCCGCCGTCTCGCCGAGCGCCTCTGCAACCGGCTCAACGAGATCGCGTACGAGCGGGCGACCGGCGAGCCCCTGCCCGACACCATTCCCCCGGCCGAGATCATGGCCCAGTCGGGGGCGGCGCAGGGCGCCCCGGCACTGCTCGCCCGCGCCCACCACGGCTCGGTGTCGAAGGAGCAGCGCGCCCAGGTGGAGGAGGACCTGAAAGCGGGCCGGCTGCCCGCCGTGGTGGCCACCTCCAGCCTGGAGCTGGGCATCGACATGGGCGCCGTCGACCTCGTCGTGCAGGTCGAGTCGCCGCCGTCGGTCGCCTCCGGGCTCCAGCGCGTGGGCCGCGCCGGGCACCAGGTCGGCGCGGTGTCGACGGGCGTGGTCTTCCCCAAGTACCGCGGCGACCTGGTGCAGGCGGCCGTGGTCACCGAGCGGATGCGTTCGGGGGCGATCGAGTCGATGCGGATCCCCGCCAATCCGCTGGACGTCCTCGCGCAGCAGCTGGTCGCCATGGTCGCCCTCGACACCTGGCCGGTGGACGACCTCCTCGCCCTGGTGCGCCGGGCGGCGCCCTTCGCCTCGCTGCCCGAATCGGCGTTCACGGGGGTGCTCGACATGCTCGCGGGCCGTTACCCGTCGGACGCCTTCGCCGAACTGCGCCCGCGCGTGGTCTGGGACCGGGTCGCCGGGACGGTCACGGGACGGCCGGGCGCGCAGCGGCTCGCGGTCACCTCGGGCGGCACGATCCCCGACCGGGGTCTGTTCGGCGTGTTCCTCGTGGGCTCGGACCCCAAGAAGGGCGGGGGCAGGGTCGGAGAACTCGACGAGGAGATGGTGTACGAGTCGCGGGTCGGCGACGTGTTCACGCTGGGCACCACCTCCTGGCGGATCGAGGACATCACCAGGGACCGGGTGCTCGTCTCCCCCGCCCCCGGGGCGCCGGGCAGGCTGCCGTTCTGGAAGGGCGACCAGCTGGGCCGCCCGCTCGAACTGGGGCGTGCGGTGGGCGCGTTCCTCCGCGAGGTCGGCGCCCTCGCCGACGACGACGCACGGCTGCGGCTGCTCGCCGCCGGCCTGGACGCCTGGGCCGCGGACAACGTCCTGGCGTACCTCAAGGAGCAGCGCGAGGCCTGCGGCCACGTGCCGGACGACCGGACGATCCTGGTCGAGCGCTTCCGGGACGAGCTCGGGGACTGGCGGGTCGTCATCCACTCCCCGTTCGGCGCGCAGGTGCACGCCCCCTGGGCGCTGGCGCTCGGCGCGCGACTCTCCGAGCGGTACGGCATGGACGCGCAGGTGATGCACGCGGACGACGGCATCGTGCTGCGCCTCCCGGACGCCGACCTGATGGGCCTGGACATGGGCCTCGACCTCCTCGACCACGAACCGGTCGTCCCCGGCCGACACCTCGACACCGCGTACGACGCCGACAAGGCTCCCGTCGGCGCCGCCGACGCCCTCTTCGACAAGGGCGAGATCGGACAGATCGTCACCGACCAGGTGGGCGGCTCGGCGCTGTTCGCCTCCCGCTTCCGCGAGTGCGCCGCACGCGCCCTGCTGCTGCCCAAGCGGAACCCCGGCAAGCGCACCCCGCTCTGGCAGCAGCGGCAGCGCGCGTCCCAGCTCCTCCAGGTGGCGAGCGAGTTCGGCTCCTTCCCGATCGTCCTCGAAGCCGTCCGCGAGTGCCTCCAGGACGTCTTCGACCTCCCCGGCCTGACGGAGCTGATGGGGGACATCGAGTCCCGCCGGGTCCGCCTGGTCGAGGTCACCACCACCGAGCCGTCCCCCTTCGCCCGCTCCCTGCTCTTCGGCTACGTCGCGCAGTTCCTGTACGAGGGCGACTCCCCGCTCGCCGAGCGGCGGGCGGCCGCGCTCTCCCTGGACTCCCGGCTGCTCGCGGAGCTGCTCGGCCAGGCGGAGCTGCGCGAGCTGCTCGACGCGGACGTCCTGACGGAGCTGGAGCGGGAGCTCCAGTGGCTGACCGAGGACCGGCGGATCAAGGACGTGGAGGGCGTCGCCGACCTGCTGCGGGTCCTGGGTCCGCTGACCGACGCCGAGCTGGCCGAGCGCGGCGCCGAGGCCGGCTGGGCGCCCGAGCTCGGGGCCGCGCGCCGCGCGATCCGGGTGCGGATCGGCGGCCGGGAGCACTGGGCGGCCGTCGAGGACGCGGGCCGGCTCAGGGACGCCCTGGGCACGGCCCTGCCGGTCGGCGTGCCGGAGGCCTTCACCGAACCGGTCAAGGACCCGCTGGGCGACCTGCTCGCGCGGTACGCGCGCACGCACGGCCCGTTCACCTCCTCCCAGGCCGCCGCCCGCTTCGGTCTGGGCACGGCCGTCACCGACGGCGCGCTCCAGCGGCTCGCCGCCTCCGGCCGGGTCGTCCAGGGCGAGTTCCATCCCTCGGGCATCGGCCAGGAGTGGTGCGACGCCACCGTCCTGCGCCGGCTGCGCCGTCGCTCCCTCGCCGCCCTGCGCCACGAGCTGGAGCCGGTGCCCCCGGCGGCGCTCGCCACCTTCCTGCCGCAGTGGCAGCACCTGGGAGGCAACAGCCTGCGCGGGATCGACGGCCTCGCCCGCGCGATCGAGCAGCTCCAGGGCGCGCCCGTCCCCGCCTCGGCCCTGGAGAAGCTGATCCTGCCGTCCCGGGTCCGGGACTACGCCCCGGGGCTCCTCGACGAGCTGACGACCACCGGCGAGGTGGTCTGGGCGGGCGCGGGCTCACTGCCCGGCAAGGACGGCTGGATCTCCCTGTACCTCGCGGACGCGGCGCCGCTGCTCCTCCCGCCACCGCATCCGCTGGAGCTGTCGGCACTGCACGAGTCGGTGCTCACCGCCCTCTCCGGCGGGTACGGGCTGTTCTTCCGCCAGATCGCCGATCAGATCCGGGTCACCACCCACCCGGACGCGACCGACCCGCAGCTCGCCGACGCCGTCTGGGAGCTCGCCTGGTCGGGCCGGCTCACCAACGACACCCTGGCGCCGCTGCGCTCGCTCCTCGGCTCGGGCCGTACGGCCGGATCGACCGCCCACCGCGCGCGGCGCACGGTCCCGCGCGGCCGGTACGGCACGCTGACGGCGGCCGCCCGCCCCGCCTCCCGCACGGGCCCGCCCACGGTCTCCGGCCGCTGGTCGCTGCTGCCCCCGCTCGAACCGGAACCGACGCACCGGGCGCACGCCCTGGCCCGTACTCTCCTCGACCGGCACGGGGTGGTCACCCGGGGCGCGGTCGCCGCAGAGGGCGTGGAGGGCGGTTTCTCGGCCACGTACCGGATCCTGGCCGCCTTCGAGGACAGCGGTCAGGCCCGCCGCGGCTATGTCGTGGAGGGCCTCGGCGCGGCCCAGTTCGCGATGGACGGCGCGGTGGACCGGCTGCGGGCCGCGGCGACCGCCCGCGACCGGGGCGTGGAGGCGGCGACCGGCCCCCGCGCGCTGGTCCTCGCGGCGGCCGACCCGGCGAACGCGTACGGGGCGGCCCTGTCCTGGCCCGAACCGCCGACGGACGCCGGACACAAACCGGGGCGCAAGGCGGGCGCGCTGGTGGTCCTGGTCGACGGCGAGCTCGCGCTGTACATGGAGCGTGGCGGCAAGACGCTCCTTTGCTGGCCGACGGAGCCGGACGACCCCGCGCTGACGGCGGCGGCCGAGGCCCTGGCCGGGTCGGCCCGGGCGGGCACCCTGGGCACGGTCACGGTGGAGCGGATCAACGGCGCGACAGCCCTGACGTCCCCCCTGGCCCGCCCCCTGGAAGCGGCGGGCTTCCTGGCCACCCCCAGAGGCCTCCGCCTCCGCCCATAGGACCTGTCCGACATCCGCCGCGGCCCCGCACCCGCCGCCGGGACCCGGCAGAATGGACCCGTGCCCGAAGGCGACACCATCTGGCAGGCCGCCCACCGCCTGCACACCGCACTCGCCGGGCGGATCCTGACCCGCTCGGATCTCCGGGTGCCCCGTTTCGCCACCGCCGACCTCACCGGCCGGACACTCCTCGACGTCACCCCGCGCGGCAAGCACCTCCTCGCCCGGATCGAGGGCGGCCTCACCCTCCACTCGCACCTGCGGATGGACGGCGCATGGCGGGTGTACGCCACCGGGGAGCGTCCGCGCGGCGGCCCCGAGCACCAGATCCGGGCGATCCTCGGAAACGCGGAGTCCACCGCGTACGGCTACCGCCTCCCGGTCCTCGAGCTGATCCGCACCGCAGACGAGCCCGACGTGGTGGGTCATCTCGGCCCGGACCTGCTCGGCCAGGACTGGGACCCGGAGGAGGCCGTACGCCGGCTCACCGCCGACCCGGCCAGGACGCTCGGCGAGGCCCTGCTCGACCAGCGGAACCTGGCCGGTATCGGCAACGTGTACAAGTCGGAGCTGGCCTTCCTGGCCGGCGTCACCCCCTGGCTGCCGGTCGGCGACCTCGATCCCGGCGTCCCGGCCCGCCTGGTCGTGACCGCGCACCGCCTCCTGGAGGCGAACAAGGACCGCCCCGACCGGCGCACGACCACCACGCGCCGCCCCGGCACACCGTTGCACGTCTACGGCCGCGGGGGACATCCCTGTCTGCGCTGCGGCGCCCGGATCCGCAAGGCGGAGCTCGGCGACCGGGTCACCTACTGGTGCCCCGGCTGTCAGCGCGGCCCTGACGACAAGACGACTCCCACTGATTGACGACCCATCAGATCCGGTCGTACGGTCCGGTCATGCCGACTCTCCCGGCGTACGACCTCACCGGCCGCACCGCGTTCGTCACCGGCGCCGCCGGCGGTATCGGCCGCGCGACGGCCGTCCTCCTCGCCCAGGCCGGCGCCACGACGCACTGCGCGGACCGGGACGGGCACGGCGTCGAGGAGACCGCGGCCCTGATCACCCGAGAGGGAGGCACCGCACACGCGCACACCCTCGACGTCACCGACCGGACCGCCCTCGCCTCCGCCGTCCGCGCGGCGGGCCCCCTCCACGTGATGGCCGCGGTCGCCGGGGTGATGCACACGAGTTCGGTCCTGGAGACACGGGACGAGGATTTCGACCGTGTCCTCGCCGTCAACTTCAAGGGTGTCCTGTACGCCTGCCAGGAGGCGGCCCGTTCGATGATCGCCGCCGGCGTCCCCGGCTCCATCGTGACGATGGCCTCGGGCGCGATGGACGCGGCGAGCCCCGGACTGCTCTGTTACAGCGTCACGAAGGCGGCGGTCGTCCAACTGACGAAGACCCTGGCGACGGAGGCCGGCCGGTACGGCATCCGGGTGAACGCGGTCGCCCCGGGCTGGATCCGCACCCCCATGACGGACCGCCACGAGCCGGCCGCCCAGCAGCAGGCGGAGGCGGCGATGATCCGTCACTCACCGCTGGGGCGGGTCGGGGAGGCCGGGGACGTCGCCCACGCGGTCCTGCACCTCGCGTCGGACGCCTCGGCGTTCACGACCGGCCAGATCCTGCGCCCCAACGGCGGCGTCGCGATGCCCTGGTGACGCGCCGGACCACCAGGCCCGGCCGCCCCGAAGAGGCGGCCACGTGCACCGGCAGCAGGCTCAGCCCCCAGCCTCCGGCGGCGACCGCGCCCTCGACCGGCCCGGTCTCCCCCGGTACCAGCACCAGGCGCAGCACCGCCCACCACCAGAGCCCCCCGGCCGCCAGCCCGATCGCGATGAGCGCGAGCGTCGCCGGCGGTACCCGTCGCCGTACCATGGCCGCCTCCTGCCGTCGACGCTAGACCGGCAGGATCACCCTGCGGGAGGGCGCACCGGAGGCAGACCCGGCGCACACCGTACGTATCGCCTCACCAGGCACTACAGGAACCGCGGACGCCACGACCGGCGTCACCTCGTCCGCGACGGACCCCAGCTCCGCCGCGGCCCGCGCCGCCTCGTCCGCGACCCGGGCCGCCGACGCCGCCCTCACCGCGACCGCCCTCACCACCACCGGGACCGTCACGGGCACACCCCTACGCGCTTTCCGCGGTGAACATCCACGCGTGTTGTCCCGGACTAGCCTCTGACCTGCCGCAATACACCCTGAGACCTCCTGGATTCCGGAATCCTTCCGCCCT
>NZ_JBHXRW010000030.1:0-104815 GCF_042716635.1 Streptomyces sp. NPDC058664
GCGATGGCCACCTTGTGCTCGGCGGTACGGGCCTGGCCCTCCTCGTCGATGGTGAGGGCGATGAGCGCGGCGCCGTGCTCCTGGGCGAGCCGGGTGACCTTGGCGAAGCGGGACTCGGGGCCGTCGCCGTCCTCGTAGTTGACGGAGTTGATGACGGCCCGGCCGCCGAGCTTCTCCAGACCGGCGCGGAGGACGTCCACCTCGGTGGAGTCGAGGACGACGGGGAGGGTGGAGGCGGTCGCGAAGCGGCCGGCCAGCTCCTCCATGTCGGCGACGCCGTCGCGGCCGACGTAGTCCACGCACAGGTCGAGCATGTGCGCGCCCTCGCGGATCTGGTCGCGGGCCATCTCGACGCAGTCGTCCCAGCGGCCTTCGAGCATGGCCTCGCGGAACTTCTTCGAGCCGTTGGCGTTCGTCCGCTCGCCGATCGCCATGTAGGCGGTGTCCTGGCGGAACGGCACGGTCTGGTAGAGCGAGGCGGCGCCGGGCTCGGGGTGGGGGGTGCGCTCGGGGGGCGTGAGGCCGTGGACCCGCTCGACGACCTGCCGCAGGTGCTCGGGGGTCGAGCCGCAGCAGCCGCCGACCAGGGACAGGCCGTAGTCGCGGACGAAGTTCTCCTGCGCGTCGGCCATCTCGGGCGGCGTCAGCGGGAAGTACGCGCCGTCCTTGGTCAGGATGGGCAGACCGGCGTTCGGCATGCACATCAGCGGCGTGCGCGAGTGGCGGGCGAGGTAGCGCAGGTGCTCGCTCATCTCGGCCGGGCCGGTCGAGCAGTTCAGGCCGATCATGTCGATGCCGAGCGGTTCGAGGGCGGTCAGCGCCGCGCCGATCTCCGAGCCGAGCAGCATGACGCCGGTGGTCTCGAAGGCGAGCGAACAGATCAGCGGTACGTCCAGGCCCAGGGCGTCCATCGCGCGGCGGGCGCCGATCAGGCTCGACTTGGTCTGCAGCAGGTCCTGGGTCGTCTCCACGATCAGGGCGTCCGCGCCGCCGGCGAGCAGGCCCTCGGCGTTCTGCTGGTAGCCATCGCGGAGCACGCCGTACCCGATGTGGCCGAGCGACGGCAGCTTGGTGCCGGGGCCGATCGAGCCGAGCACCCACCGCTGGCGGCCGTCCGCGGCGCCGAACTCGTCGGCGACCTCGCGGGCGATCCGGGCGCCGGCCTCGGAGAGCTCGAAGATCCGGTCCGCGATGTCGTACTCGCCCGCGGCCGAGTGGTTGGAGCCGAAGGTGTTCGTCTCGACGCAGTCGACGCCGGCCTCGAAGTACTCCCGGTGCACCGAACGGACGATGTCGGGCCGGGTGACGTTCAGGATCTCGTTGCAGCCTTCGAGGTTCTGGAAGTCCTCGAGGGTGGGGTCCTGCGCCTGGAGCATGGTGCCCATGGCTCCGTCGGCCACGACGACGCGGCTCGCGAGTGCCTCGCGGAGGGTCGCGGCGCGGTTCCGGCTGTCGGCGGACGGGGTCGGCAACGAGGCCATGGATGAGCTCCCTGGGATGCGACGGCTGTCGGCTTTGCACCATCGGAGGATGGCGCACGGAGTCAGCGTAACCGCGCTCCGCCCGGGGTGGACATGGCGTCCCACGGGCCGGACGGCATCCTGTGTCCGGGGACTCCCGGTCCGGCCCGTTCTTGTCCGACACTGTCTTGTGTGACACAAGGTCGGCATCGACCGATAGTGTTCAGCATTGTCGAACAGCGTGAGAAGGAGAAGGCCGGGCGATGGCGAAGAACATCCAGTCGCTTGAACGAGCGGCGGCCATGCTGCGACTGCTCGCGGGCGGCGAGCGCCGGCTCGGCCTGTCGGACATCGCGTCCTCGCTCGGGCTCGCGAAGGGTACCGCCCACGGCATCCTGCGCACCCTCCAGGCGGAGGGCTTCGTGGAGCAGGAGGCGACCTCGGGCCGCTATCAGCTCGGCGCGGAGCTGCTGCGGCTCGGCAACAGCTATCTGGACGTGCACGAGCTGCGCGCCCGGGCCCTGGTCTGGACGGACGACCTCGCGCGGTCCAGCGGCGAGAGCGTGCACCTGGGCGTGCTGCACCAGCGGGGCGTGCTGATCGTCCACCACGTCTTCCGGCCGGACGACAGCCGCCAGGTCCTGGAGGTGGGGGCCATGCAGCCGCTGCACTCCACGGCCCTCGGCAAGGTCCTCTCCGCGTACGACCCGGTGGCGCACAGCGAGGTGCTGGAGGTCGAGCGGGAGGCGTTCACGCCCCGGACGACCGTCGAGCCGGCCGCGTTCGAGTCGCTGCTCGACCTGACCCGGGCGAAGGGCTGGGCGGCGGACGTGGAGGAGACCTGGGAGGGCATCGCCTCGGTGGCGGCGCCGATCCACGACCGGCGCCGGATGCCGGTGGGCGCGGTGGCGGTCACGGGCGCCGTGGAGCGGCTCTGCCCGGCCGGGGAGCTGCGTCCCGAGTTGGTGGCGGCGGTACGGGACTGTGCCCGCGCGGTGTCCCGGGATCTGGGGGCCAGGCGCTTCTGAGCCTGCCCCGATCCGACTGAACCCGCCGGTAACGATCGCGTTATCGGCGGGTTTTTCGCATCCCCGGCCCTTGACGTGCTGTTAACCCGAGGGCAAAACTTCCGTTCACCGGTCGGCATTGCCGAACACCTAACGGCAATACGCGCTAAGGTGTGGCAGTGCCAAGGGCCGGTAACGCCCTCACACGAGGGCGCGGACCACCGGAGGGACCCGGGGTTCGCCTTCCCCTGGACGAAGGACAAAGGAGTCGCGGGTGTCCAGCTCCGACATCTTCCTCGGCGAGACCATCGGTACCGCCGTTCTCATTCTGCTCGGCGGTGGTGTGTGCGCCGCCGTCACGCTCAAGGGCTCCAAGGCCCGCAACGCGGGCTGGCTCGCGATCACCTTCGGGTGGGGCTTCGCCGTCATGACGGCCGTCTACATGACGGCTTCCCTCTCGGACGCCCATCTGAACCCCGCCGTCACGGTCGGAATCGCGATCAAGGACGGCGAGTGGGGCGACGTTCCCGTCTACTTCGCGGGCCAGATGCTCGGCGCCATGATCGGCGCGGCGCTGGTCTGGGTGGCCTACTACGGGCAGTTCCAGGCCCACCTCGCCGACCCCGAGGCCTCGGGCGAGAAGCCGATCGAGGGCCCCGGCCCGGTGCTCGGCGTCTTCTCCACCGGCCCCGAGATCCGGAACACCTGGCAGAACCTGGCCACCGAGATCATCGGCACCGTCGTGCTCGTCCTGGCCGTGCTCACCCAGGGCCTCAACGACAGCGGCAAGGGCCTCGGCGTCATAGGCGCCCTGATCACCGCGTTCGTGGTGGTCTCCATCGGCCTCTCGCTCGGCGGTCCGACCGGCTACGCGATCAACCCGGCCCGTGACCTCGGCCCGCGCATCGTGCACGCCCTGCTCCCGCTGAAGCACAAGGGCGGTTCCGACTGGAGCTACGCCTGGATCCCGGTCGCCGGTCCGCTGATCGGTGGCGCCATCGCCGCGGGTATCTACACCATCGCGTTCGCCTGAGCCGTCCTTCTTCCAGACCTCCATGGAGCACACCGTGACCGACGCACACACCTCCGGCCCCTTCATCGCCGCGATCGACCAGGGCACCACCTCCTCCCGCTGCATCGTCTTCGACAAGGACGGCCGGATCGTCTCGGTCGACCAGAAGGAGCACGAGCAGATCTTCCCGAAGCCGGGCTGGGTCGAGCACGACGCCGCCGAGATCTGGACCAACGTCCAGGAGGTCGTCGCCGGCGCCCTGGCGAAGGGCGGCATCGCCGCCGCCGACGTCAAGGCCATCGGCATCACCAACCAGCGCGAGACCACGCTGCTCTGGGACAAGAACACCGGCGAGCCCGTCCACAACGCCCTCGTCTGGCAGGACACCCGCACCGACGCCCTCTGCAAGGAGCTCGGCCGCAACGTCGGCCAGGACCGCTTCCGCCGCGAGACCGGCCTGCCGCTGGCGAGCTACTTCGCCGGCCCGAAGATCCGCTGGATGCTCGACAACGTCGAGGGCCTGCGCGAGCGCGCCGAGGCCGGGGACATCCTCTTCGGCACCATGGACTCGTGGGTCATCTGGAACCTGACCGGCGGCGCCGACGGCGGCGTGCACGTCACCGACGTCACCAACGCCTCGCGCACCATGCTGATGAACCTGCACACGCTGGCCTGGGACGAGAAGATCGCGGAGTCGATGGGGGTCCCCCTCAACGTCCTCCCCGAGATCCGCTCCTCCGCCGAGGTCTACGGCCACGTCAAGGACGGCGTCCTCGCCGGCGTCCCGGTCGCCTCCGCGCTCGGTGACCAGCAGGCCGCCCTCTTCGGCCAGACCTGTTTCGCCGAGGGCGAGGCGAAGTCCACGTACGGCACCGGCACCTTCATGCTGATGAACACCGGTGACAAGATCATCAACTCCTACAGCGGCCTGCTGACCACGGTCGGCTACCAGATCGGAGACGGGAAGCCGGTCTACGCCCTGGAGGGCTCGATCGCCGTCACCGGTTCGCTGGTGCAGTGGATGCGCGACCAGATGGGCCTGATCAAGTCCGCCGCCGAGATCGAGACCCTCGCGTCCTCGGTCGAGGACAACGGCGGCGCCTACTTCGTACCGGCCTTCTCCGGCCTGTTCGCACCGTACTGGCGCTCCGACGCCCGCGGTGTGATCGCCGGTCTCACCCGGTACGTCACCAAGGCGCACATCGCCCGCGCCGTCCTGGAGGCCACCGCCTGGCAGACCCGCGAGATCACCGACGCCATGACCAAGGACTCCGGCGTCGAGCTGACCGCGCTCAAGGTCGACGGCGGCATGACCTCCAACAACCTGCTGATGCAGACGCTCTCGGACTTCCTGGACGCCCCCGTCGTGCGTCCGATGGTCGCCGAGACCACCTGCCTCGGCGCCGCCTACGCCGCCGGTCTGGCCGTCGGCTTCTGGCCGGACACCGACGCGCTGCGCGCCAACTGGCGCCGGGCGGCGGAATGGACCCCTCGCATGGACGCCGACAGGCGGGACCGCGAGTACAAGAGCTGGCTCAAGGCCGTGGAACGGTCCATGGGCTGGCTCGATGACGCATCCGAGGAGTAAGACATGACCACCCTGCAGAGCGTCCCCACCCTTGGGACGCGCCCGGCGTCCGGCTCCCTGCCGAGCCGCGCCGAGACCCGGGACCAGCTTTCCAAGGCGACGTACGACCTCCTGGTGATCGGCGGCGGCATCCTGGGCATCTCCACCGCCTGGCACGCCGCGCAGTCGGGCCTGCGGGTGGCCCTGGTGGACGCCGGCGACTTCGCCGGCGCCACCTCCTCCGCCTCCTCGAAGCTGCTTCACGGCGGTCTGCGCTACCTGCAGACCGGCGCGGTGAAGCTGGTCGCGGAAAACCACTTCGAGCGGCGTGCGGTCTCCCGTCAGGTGGCACCGCACCTCGCCAACCCCCTCACCTTCTACCTGCCCGTCTACAAGGGCGGCCCGCACGGCGCCGCCAAGCTCGGCGCCGGCGTCTTCGCGTACTCCGCCCTCTCGGCCTTCGGCGACGGCGTCGGGCACCTGCTCTCCCCCGCCAAGGCCGCGCAGGACGTGCCGGAGCTCCGTACGGACAACCTGAAGGCCGTGGCCGTCTACGGCGACGACCAGATGAACGACGCCCGCATGGCCCTGATGACGGTCCGCGCGGCGGTCGACGCCGGAGCCACCGTCCTCAACCACGCCGAGGTCACCGGGCTGCGCTTCACCCGCGGCCGGGTCACCGGCGCCGAGCTCAAGGACCGCACCAGCGGTGACGAGTTCGGCGTCACCGCCCGTCTCGTACTGAACGCGACCGGCCCGTGGGTCGACCACCTGCGGAAGATGGAGGACCCGAACGCGGCCCCCTCCATCCGCCTCTCCAAGGGCGCGCACCTGGTCCTCAGGCGGACCTCGCCGTGGAAGGCCGCCCTGGCCACCCCGATCGACAAGTACCGCATCACCTTCGCCCTCCCCTGGGAGGACATGCTGCTGCTCGGCACCACCGACGAGGAGTACGAGGGCGACCCCGGCCAGGTCGAGGTCACCGAGAAGGACACCGCCCAGATCCTGGACGAGGCCGCCTTCTCCATCCGCGACCAGCAGCTGTCCCGCGACCTCATCACCTACTCCTTCGCCGGTCTCCGGGTGCTTCCCGGTGGCCCCGGGGACACCTCCAAGGCCAAGCGCGAGACCGTCGTCACCGAGGGCCGGGGCGGCATGCTGTCGGTGGCCGGCGGCAAGTGGACGACCTTCCGCCACATCGGCCGTACGGTGATGAGGAAGCTGGAGCAGCTTCCCGGTCACCCGCTGGGCGAGGACTACGAGTCGGTGTCGACGCTGCCGAAGCGGCTGCCGCTGCCCGGTATCGCCAACCCGAACGCGGTCGCGCACCGGCTGCTCGTCGACGGCCCGGCGCCCGGCCCCCGGATGGCCGCCGACACCGCCAAGCACCTGGCGACGCACTACGGTTCGCTCTCCTTCGACATCGCGCGCATGGCGAACGAGAACCCCGAACTCGCCCGCCGCATCCACCCGGACGCGCCGGAGATCTGGGCGCAGGTCGCCTACGCCCGTGACCACGAGTGGGCCGAGACGGCGGACGACGTGCTGCGCCGTCGTACGACGCTGACCATCCGCGGTCTGGCGACGGACGAGGTCCGCGCCGGGGTCGAGTCGATGCTCGGGAAGTAACTCCCCCGGGTCGAGGGGCGGTTCCTCCTGGAGGAACCGCCCCTCACGCGTGCCGTGTGCGGGGGCCGGTTCCTGGGTAGTCGATCAAGGCCGCACGGGTTTTCGGGGACGTCCGGGGGCTGCGGACGGACCTCGGGAAAGCCGTAAGGTTGGTCCGTACGACAGGAACTTCGAAGAAGGAGGCGCTGGGTGATCGAGCTCGAGGGGGTACCCGAGCTGATCGACCCGGTCATGGTGGCCGCGTTCGAGGGCTGGAACGACGCCGGCGACGCCGCCTCCACCGCGGTCGCCCACCTGGACCGGGAATGGAAGGGCGAGGTGTTCGCGGCGCTCGACGCCGAGGACTACTACGACTTCCAGGTCAACCGGCCCACGGTCTTCCTGGACAACGGCGTACGGAAGATCACCTGGCCGACGACCCGGCTCTCCGTGGTCCGGGTCGGCGGGGACAAGCCCCGTGACCTGGTCCTCGTGCGCGGGATCGAGCCGTCGATGCGCTGGCGCTCCTTCTGCAACGAGATCCTCGCCTTCGCGCACGAGCTGGGCGTGGAGATGGTCGTGATCCTGGGCGCCCTGCTCGGGGACACCCCGCACACCCGGCCGGTCCCCGTCAGCGGCGTGACGTCCGACCCGGACCTCGCGCGCACGATGGACCTGGAGGAGACCCGGTACGAGGGTCCGACGGGCATCGTCGGCATCCTCCAGGAGGCGTGCACGCACGCGGGTGTGCCGGCGGTGAGCCTGTGGGCGGCGGTGCCGCACTACGTGTCGCAGCCTCCGAACCCGAAGGCGACGCTCGCGCTCCTCAACCGCCTCGAGGACCTGATCGGTCTGCGCATCCCGCTGGGCGAGCTGCCCGAGGACGCGCGGGCCTGGCAGGTGGGCGTGGACCAGCTGGCCGCCGAGGACAGCGAGGTGGCCGAGTACGTGCAGACGCTCGAGGAGGCCCGGGACACGGCGGAGCTGCCGGAGGCCTCGGGCGAGGCCATCGCCCGCGAGTTCGAGCGGTATCTGCGGCGCCGTGAGCCGGGCTCGGGTCCCGGTCCCGGCCTCGCGACGGAGGGTGGCGACACGGCGTTCCTGCGGGATCCCGGCAGTGGCCGTACGAGGCCGCCGAAGCCGGAGCAGCCGGGTCCGGAGGCCGTGCCCGGCGCGGAACCCGCACCGGAGGCGGCGGAGTCGGCGGGCCCCGGACCGGCGGAGGACGCCTCGTCGGACGCCGGTGGAGGCGACGGGCCCGAAGGGCCCGAGCCGCCCGGTGAGGACGCGGGCGACGACGCCGAGGAGTAGGCCGAGGAGTGCGCGGTACGGGAGGGGCGGCGCGGCCGCCCCTCCCGTACCGCTTTCCGGGCCCGTTCGAGCCGGGTACGCGACCGCCCCCGGACTTCTCGTGAAATTCGGGGGCGGTCGCGTACCGGCCCGGCGGGGCGGGGCCCTCGTTACAGGGCGACGCCGAGGAGGGCGTCGACGGCGCGGGAGACGAGACCGGGGGCGGAGTCGTCGGTGCCGCCCTCGGCGGCCTGGAGCACGGCCCAGCGGTCGACCGCGGCGAGCGCGGTGGGGGTGTCGAGGTCGTCGGAGAGGGCGTCGCGGAGCTCCTCGACGAGCGCGTCGGCGGACGGGCCGTCGGGGCGGGACACGGCGGCGCGCCAGCGGCCGAGGCGCTCCACGGCGTCCTGGAGGACCTGGTCGGTCCATTCCCAGTCGTCGCGGTAGCGGTGGGAGAGGAGCGCGAGCCGGATGGCGGCGGGGTCGACGCCGTCGCGCCGGAGCTTGGAGACGAAGACCAGGTTGCCCTTGGACTTGGACATCTTCTCGCCGTCGAGGGCGACCATGCCGGCGTGGACGTACGCCTTCGCCATGGGGAACTCGCCGGTGAGCGTCTGGGCGTGGGAGGCGCCCATCTCGTGGTGCGGGAAGATCAGGTCGGATCCGCCGCCCTGCACGTCGAAGCCCATGCCGAGGTGGTCGAGGGCGATGGCGACGCACTCGATGTGCCAGCCGGGACGGCCGGCGCCGAGGCTGGCGCCGTCCCAGCTCGGCTCGCCCTCGCGGGCGGCCATCCAGAGCATCGGGTCGAGCGGGTTCTTCTTGCCGGGGCGCTCCGGGTCGCCGCCGCGCTCGGCGGAGAGGTGGCGCATCAGCTCGGTGCTGTAGTTCGAGACCTGCCCGAAGTGCGGGTCCGCGTCGACGGAGAAGTAGATGTCGCCGTCGAGCTCGTAGGCGGCACCGGAGTCCCGGAGGCGCTCGACGAGCGGGACGATGCCGGGTATGGCCTCGACGGCGCCGATGTAGTGCTGCGGGGGCAGCATCCGCAGGGCGGTCATGTCCTCGCGGAAGAGCGCGGTCTCGCGCTCGGCGAGGCCGACCCAGTCGATGCCGTCGCGGATCGCGCGCTCCAGGAGCGGGTCGTCCACGTCCGTGACGTTCTGGACGTAGTGCACCTGCCGCTTGGTGTCGAGCCACACGCGCTGAACGAGGTCGAACGCGTTGTAGGTCGCCGCGTGACCCATGTGGGTCGCGTCGTACGGCGTGATGCCGCAGACGTAGATACGGGCGACGGGGCCGGGGGCGAGGGTCACTCGTCCGCCGGTCGCGGTGTCGTGGATCCGGAGGTCGCGGCCCTTGCCAGGAAGGGCGGGGACCTCAGAAGCGGGCCAGGCATGCATGCCCCGAGCGTAACCGGACAGGTGTTTCGGATACGAACCGGATCCGGGATCTTGACCTATTAGGCGCTCTTGCGGGTCGGAGGCGTGCGTGCGTACCTCCAGGGGTACGGAGCCTCGCCTCAGCCTTGGCCGAAAGCTTTCGGTCCGCTCAGACCGGCGGCCAGGGGATCGCCGGCCACTGCCCCGAGGGCTCCGGATGCCGCCCGGTGGCCCGCAGCGCCGCCACGCGGGCGCGTACCGCCGTGACCTCGCCGGGGGTGAGCAGTTCCGCCAGACGGGCGTCGAGAGGCGCTCCGGGCGCCAGGGAGAGGTCCAGGGCGTCGAGCACCCCGGCCGCCTCCGCGGGCAGTTCCTCGCCCGCCCAGCCCCACAGCAGGGTGCGCAGCTTGTCCTCGACGTGGAAGGTGACGCCGTGGTCGATGCCGTAGAGGCGGCCGTCGGGCGCCGGCAGCAGATGGCCGCCCTTGCGGTCGCCGTTGTTGATGACGGCGTCCAGGACCGCGAGCCGCCGCAGGTCGGGGGTGTCCGCGTGGACGAGGAGCGCGGTGCGCTCCTCGTCGAGCCGGGCGGGCCCCACGGCCTTCCAGCCCTCGCCCGCCTCCTCGTCCTCGGTGAGGGCGAGGAGGCGTGCCTCCGGATCGGCCTCGATCCACAGCTGGACCATGCCCTCGCCGTACGGCCCGTCGCGGAGCACGGTCGGCGGGACCAGGCCCCAGCCGGTGGCCTCGGAGATCTCGTACGCGGCGACCTCGCGCTGCGCGAGGGTGCCGTCGGGGAAGTCCCACAGCGGCCGCTCCCCCGCGACCGGCTTGTAGACGCAGGCCGCCTCGCGTCCCTCGTGGGCGACGGAGCAGTAGAGGACGGCGTTGGAGGCCTCGCGGACCTGGCCGCGCACGGTCAGCTCACCCCGGGCGAGCAGTTCGACGTCCTGCGGCGTCGTGAGGCTGCTGCTCATGCTCCGCGGCGGTATCCGTTCTGGCGCGGGCAGACGTGCCCCTCGGGGTCGAGCGGCAGGCTGCAGAGCGGGCACGGCGGCCGGCCCGCGTTGACGACGTCCAGGGCCCGCTTGGCGAAGGCGCGGGCCTGTGCGCCGCTGAGGCGGACCCGGAGCATCGGCGGGCCGTTCTCCTCGTCCTGGAGGAGCCGCTCCTCGGCCTCGGCGAGGTCCTCCTCGGATTCCACGTCGAGTTCGACGAGCGCCTGCGCCTCGACGATCATGCGCTGCTCCTCGCCGTCCCAGGCGAGCGCCATGGTGCCGACCCGGAACTCCTCCTCGACGGGTACGTCGAGGGGGGCGGTGTCGGCGACCTCGGCGGGGGCGACGGCGGGCACGGGCGCGTTGCCCCCGGTGCGGCGCACGACCTCGTCGAGGAGTTCGTCCATGCGCTCGGCGAGGGCCGCGACCTGCGTCTTCTCCAGGGCGACGCTGGTGACCCGGCCGCCGGCGGACGCCTGGAGGAAGAACGTACGGCGGCCAGGCAGCCCGACCGTACCGGCCACGAAACGCTCCGGTGGGTCGTAGAGGAACACCTGACGGGACACGTTTCCCGGCTCCCTTGCGTCTCGACGGTCGTACTACAGCGGCGCGTCCACCCTACTGCGCGAAGGGATCACGGTGCGCCCGCGCCGCCCCCGACCGCGGCCGTCCCGCTGCTGTCGGGGTGGTCCCGGGGGCCGAAACCGGCGAAGTCCCCCGTGTCGCCGAGGCGGAGGAGGAAGGGACGCAGGCGCGTGTAGCGGATGACGGTGACCGAGCAGGGGTCGACGTGGAGGCGCTGGAAGAGGTCGAGGTGGAGGCCGAGGGCGTCCGCCACGATCGACTTGACGATGTCGCCGTGCGAGCACATGACATAGCAGGCGTCCTCGCCGTACTCGGCCTCGATCCGCGCGTTCCAGTCGTGCACGGCGTCGACGGCGCGGGCCTGCATGGCACGCATGGACTCGCCGCCGGGGAAGGCGGCCGTGGAGGCGTGCGCCTGGACGACTTCCATGAGGGGTTCGTCGCCCAGTTCGGCCAGCTTGCGGCCCGACCAGTCGCCGTAGTCGCACTCGTTGATCCGGTCCTCGACGTGCAGCGGCAGGTCCGGGCGGGCTTCGAGGAGGGGTCGTACGGTCTCCCGGCAGCGCTGGAGGGGGCTGGAGACGACGGCGGCGAGCGGGACGTCCGCGAGGCGCCCGGGGAGCGCGGCGGCCTGCGCGGCGCCCCGCTCGTCGAGGGCGACCCCGGGCGTGCGCCCGGCGAGGACACCGGAGGTGTTGGCGGTGGAGCGTCCGTGCCGGACGAGGATCAACGTGGCCATGCCGGCCAGCCTAGGGCGTGTCCGGCGGAAACCCGGTGGAGAGCCCGGTGGGGAGGATCCGGATGGGCACACGCGTGCATGGCGGGGCCGTTCGGGGGGAGAATGCGGCGCGTGATCGTCGACTCTGCCATCTATCGGGACGGGCGCCGTACGGACGGGCCCGCCGACCTCTCGGACGCCCTGGACCAGGCGCGGGCCACCGGGGACGCCTTCCTCTGGGTGGGCCTCCACGAGCCCACGGAGGCGGAGTTCGACCACGTCACCTCCGAGTTCGCGCTGCACCCGCTGGCCGTGGAGGACGCCCTGAAGGCCCACCAGCGGCCCAAGCTGGAGGTCTACGACGACTCGCTGTTCGCGGTGCTCAAGCCGATCGTGTACGAGCCGAAGAGCGACCGGGTCTCCTCGGGCGAGCTGATGCTGTTCGTGGGCGACTCGTTCGTGGTGACGGTCCGGCACGGCGAGGGCGCGCCGCTCGCCGAGGTGCGCCGCCGTCTCGAGGCGGACCCGGAGCTGCTGAAGCACGGGCCGACGTCGGTGCTGTACGCGGTGAGCGACGCGATCGTGGACCACTACCTCGACGTGGCGGGAGAGCTCCAGGTGGACCTGGAGGAGCTGGAGGCGGACGTCTTCGCGCCGACCGGCGGCAATCCGGCGAACACGGCGGAGCGGATCTACACGGCGAAGCGGCAGGTGCTGGAGTTCCGGCGGGCCAGCGGCCCGCTCGCGGGTCCGCTGGCCCGGCTCACGGCCGGTTCGGTGCCGTTCGTGCACGAGCGCGCGCAGCCGTTCTTCCGGGACGTCAACGACCATCTGATGCGCTCCAACGAGCAGGTGGAGGGGCTCGACCGGCTCCTGTCCGACGTGCTGTCGGCCCATCTCGCGCAGATGGGGGTACGGCAGAACGACGACATGCGGAAGATCTCGGCGTGGGCGGCCATGGCGGCGGTCCCGACGATGGTCGCGGGGATCTACGGCATGAACTTCGACCACATGCCGGAGCTGCGGTGGGTGGGCTCGTACCCGGTGGTGATCGCCGTGATGACGGGCATCGTCCTCGGGCTGTACCGGTTGTTCAAGCGGCGCGGCTGGATGTAGGCCCCGCCCGGGGCCCGGCGGGCTCGGGCGGGCCCGGCGGGCTCGGGCGGGCTCGGCAGGGCTCGGGCGGGCTCGGCAGGGCTCGGGCGGGCTCGGCAGGGCTCGGGCGGGCTCGGCAGGCGAGAGCGGGGGCTCAGAAGGCGGGGGCGGGAGTCGCGGGGCCGCCGAGGGCGTCGAGCCGCTCGGGCATCCGCAGGTCGACCATCTTGTGCCAGCCGGCGGCGCGCTCGTACGCGTACATGCCGTGGATGCCCGCGGCGAGGGCGGCGCCCTTGGCCCGGGGCCAGCGCAGGATGCGCCCCATGTGACGCATCACGGCCAGGCTGACGTCGCGGTAGACCTGGATCTCGACGAGGGCGGACTCGCGCAGGGTCCGCTGGATGAGCCGGCCGTGGCCCGCGCGGGCGAGGCGGAGCAGTTCCTCGTGGCAGTAGGCGAGGTGGTTCGCCTCGTCGTTGTCGATCATGTGGATGGCCTTGCCGAGTTCGGGGTGGTCCCCGAAGTACGTGACGAGCATGTCCATCTGGTCGGCGGCCCGCTGCTCGGTGACCCGGCTGTGGGCGAGGTAGGCGATGACGTCCTGCTCGGTCAGCGGCTCGTCGGCGCGCAGCTTGTCGTGCGCGAGGCCGATGCCGCGCTGTTCGAGGAGCATCGTGTAGTCGGTGTCGGGCGGTACGGGGACGGGGGTGAGGCCGCGCCTCCTCATCAACGCCTGGAAGATCCGGCCGTGCTTGTCCTCGTCGGCGCCGTGCCGGGTGATCTTGGGCGTGAGCTCCCGCATGCCGGGCGCGACGAGGGCCGCGATCCGGGCGTTCTCCCAGCCGCCCTGGGTCTCGCCGCTCGCCGCGATGGAACAGAACAGCCGAAAGGACTCGTCGTTGTCGATGATCTCCTGGAACAGACCCTTGGCCGTGAGCATCGCCGCCACCTCCGTGCGCGTTCCGCACTCCGTACGCCCCCGGGACAGAACGAGTCAAATGCGGTCAGGGGCGGCAGGCAACAGGAGGGGCCGTACGACTCGGCCGAAAGAGTGAGTGCCGGAGGCGTAACCGGGGGCCCCGTGGAGCCGTTGTGCTGCGTGACGGCCGTGGCGGGGAAGACCCCCGAGCCCCCACCACGGCCGCGGACCTCTTCTCGACGGCGCTCTCGCACCCTCGGGGTTACGCCAGGCCCGCCCGCTCCATGGCCTCCACACCCGCCCGCAGGGCCGCCACCCGCTCGTCCAGGGTGAAGCCCGCCGGGGCGAGGGTGAGCGTGGTGACACCGGCCTCGGCGTAGGCCGTCATCCGGTCGGCGATCCGCTCGACGGAGCCCAGCAGCGCGGTCTGGTCGATGAGGCTGTGGGGCACGGCGGCCGCGGCGGCCGCCTTGTCGCCGGCCAGGTACTTGTCCTGGATGTCGGCGGCCTCCTTCTCGTAGCCCATGCGCCGCGCGAGCTGGTTGTAGAAGTTCTGCTTGCGGCTGCCCATGCCGCCGACGTAGAGGGCGGTGTACGGGCGGAAGACGTCCGCGAGGGCCTCGACGTCGTCACCGAGGGCGAGCGGCACGGTGGGACAGACGTCGAAGCCGTCCATCGTCAGACCGGCCTTCTCGCGGCCGGCGCGCAGCGGCCGGAGCGCGGTCTCCTCCAGATGGGCGGCGGAGGGGAAGATCAGCAGGGCGCCGTCGGCGATCTCGCCGGTCTGCTCCAGGTTCTTGGGGCCGATGGCCGCGATGTAGAGCGGGATGTGCTCGCGCTGCGGGTGGACGGTGAGCTTGAGGGGCTTGCCGGGGCCGTCCGGGAGCGGCAGGGTCCAGTGCTCGCCGTCGTGGGTGAGGCGCTCGCGGGACATGGCCTTGCGGACGATCTCGACGTACTCGCGGGTCCGGGCGAGCGGCTTGTCGAACTTCACGCCGTACCAGCCCTCGGAGACCTGCGGCCCCGAGACGCCGAGGCCGAGCCGGAAGCGGCCGCCGGTGAGCGAGTCGAGGGTGGCGGCGGTCATCGCCGTCATGGCCGGCTGCCGGGCGGGGATCTGCATGATCGCGGAGCCGACGTCGATGCGTTCCGTCTTCGCCGCGACCCAGGCGAGGACGGTGGGGGCGTCCGAGCCGTAGGCCTCGGCGGCCCAGCAGACGTCGTAGCCGAGGCGGTCCGCCTCCTGCGCGACGGCGAGGTTGTCGCCGTCCATACCGGCGCCCCAGTAGCCGAGGTTGATGCCGAGCCGCATGTCCACGCACCCCTTACCCATCGGTAACGTCCCTGTGGGCCGGACTCTAGCGCGCGCTCCTGCCATCCGTCAGGACGCGGTTGTCCACAGGCTCTCTCCGCGTGGTGCCCTGGCCAGTAATCTCGCGCCCATGGAGCAGAGGCATCTCGGACGTACCGGCCTGCGTGTGTCGCGCATCGGACTCGGCACCCTCACCTGGGGCCGGGACACCGACGAGCACGACGCCGCCGAGCAGTTGAGGACGTTCTGGGACGCGGGCGGCACGCTCGTGGACACCGCCGACGTGTACGGCGGGGGCGAGGCGGAGTACCTGCTCGGGCGTCTCATGGAGCGGCTCGTCCCCCGGCAGGACCTCGTCCTGTCGACCAAGGCGGGCAGCGTGCCGGACCCCGACCGGCGCACGGACGGCTCGCGGGGCCATCTGCTCGCCGCGCTCGACGCCTCCCTCGCCCGGCTCGGCACCGACCACGTGGACCTGTGGCAGCTGCACGCCTTCGATCCCCACACGCCCCTGGAGGAGTCCCTCCAGGCGCTCGACATCGCCGTACGCAGCGGCCGGGCGCGGTACGCGGGCGTGTCGAACTTCTGCGGCTGGCAGCTCGCCAAGGCGGGCACCTGGCAGCTCGGCGGGGACCGGACCCGGCTCGCGGGGGCGCAGCTGGAGTACTCGCTGCTCCAGCGGGGTGTGGAGCGCGAGGTGCTGCCGGCCGCCCAGGACCTGGGGATAGGCCTGCTGCCCTCCTCGCCGCTCGGACGTGGGGTCCTGACGGGCAAGTACCGCAGTGGGACCCCCACGGACTCGCGGGGCGCGTCGGAGACGATGGCGCCGTTCGTGGAGCCGTATCTGGACGAGGCGGCGAGCCGGATCGTGGACGCGGTCGCGACGGCGGCCGACGGCCTCGCGACGACACCGCTGCACGTGGCGCTCGCCTGGGTCCGTGACCGGCCGGGAGTGACCGCCCCGATCGTCGGCGCGCGCACGGCACGGCAGCTCACGACCGCGTTGTCGGTGGAGACCCTTAGTCTTCCTGACGAGATCTGTCGGGCGCTGGACGATGTGTCGGCGCCCGTGCACCGCTATCCGGATCACGACTGGAGCACCTTGTGACCGAGCCTTCCGGGGAGACCGCGCCCGAGGCCGTGGAGCCCGCCGAGGACCTGCGGGAGGGAGCCGCCGAGGCCCCGGGCCCCGACGCGCCCGAGGAGCCGGGTACGGCAGAGGAGCCGGGTTCCGCCGAAGAGCCCTCCGAGGGGTTGGACACGGCCGGGGAGACCAGTGTCGGCGAAGAGGCCGCCGACGGGCCGGACACGGCCGGGGAGACCGGCGCCGCCGAGGGGGCGGCCGGGCCGTCGGGGGTGGCCGGGGGCGCCGACACGCCCGGGTTGAGCGACGCGCAGGCCGAGCTCGCCGCGCAGCGCGAGCTGCGGGCCAGGATCGAGGCGCGGAAGGCCGAGAAGGAGGGGCCCCTGGCGAGCGGCGCCAAGCTGAGCGGCACGGCGGCCGACCTGCTCGCGGCCGTCCGGGCCGTGGAGGGCGGTGCCGCCTCGGGCAGCGCGTTCTACGAGGCCCCCGAGCCCGCACCGCGACGCCCCGCGCCCGAGACGGCCCCGGCCGTGACCGCACGGCCGCCCGCACCGGCGCGGGCGGCCGGACCCGCGCCCGGCACGACGGCCGCCGTCCAGGAGGTCCTGGCCAAGGGCGGCGCCCCCGAGGCGCTGGCCGGCCGGGTCGCCGTCGTGCTCGGCGAGAACGCCGCCGCGGCCCTCCTCGACGACCCGTGGCAGCTGCTCGCGGTGCCCGGGGTGCGCCCGGAGCAGGCCGACGGCTTCGCGCGGACCCTGCTCGGCGCCGCGTGCGGCCCCGACGACCCGCGCCGGACGGTCGCCCTGACCGTGTGGCTCCTGGAGCGGGCCGCGCTCCAGGGACACACGGCGCTCGAGATCCGGGCCGTGCACGCCGGACTCGCCGGGCAGGGGGTGCCCGATCCGGAGTCCGCGGTCGAGGAGGCGGTCTCGGCGGGCGCCGTCCTCGTCTTCCAGGAGGAGGAGACGGCGGAGGAGGAGGATCCCGAGGAGGGTGAGGAGCCGGCAGAGGCCGTCGCCGCGGAGCCGGCCGCGCCGGTGCTGCTCGGGCTCGACCGGTACGCGCTGGCGGAGGAGAGCCTCGCGGACGCCCTCGCCCGGCTGGTCAGGACGGTGACGCCCGCCCCGTGGGAGGGCTCCGAGCTCGAACGCGCCGCCGGTGCGCACGGCCTCGTCCTGCACACGGGCGGCGAGGCGTCCCGCGCCGAGCCGGTGGCACTCGCCGTGGCCGCTCGCGAGCGCGGCCTCCGCACCCTGGTCACCGTCCACGCGGGCGACGGGCGGCGCGCGCCCGACGCCGCCGGGGCGGCCGTGGTCACGGTCGCCGACCTGCTCTCCGGGGCTGCCGGTCCGGGCCGTGACGAGGAGGGCGCCCTCGCCCTGGACCTCCTCGTGGTGCTCGACGCGCCGCAGCTGGACACGGAGACGGCCGCCGTGCTGTTCGAGTCGCTGCCCGACGGCTGCCGTCTGGTGCTGAGCGGCGACCCCGCGGTCCTCGGCGCGCCGGGGGCCGGTCAGGTCTTCGCGGACGTGCTCGCGGCCCGGGTGTGCCCCCACGTCGCGTCGCGCCTGCCCGACCCGGGGCCGCTCGGCGAGCTGGTCTCGGGGATCGGCGCCGGAGAGCTGAACCAGGTCGAGGCCCCCGGCAAGGAGATCGTGATCGTCCCGGTGCGGGACGCCGGCGAAGCCGTGCACCGTACCGTCCAGCTGGTGGCCGACTCGGTGCCGCGGGCGATCGGGGTGCCGTCCGAGCAGACGCAGGTGGTGACGGTCGGACACGGCGGTTCGGCGGGTACGCGCGCGCTGAACGCGGCGCTCAAGCAGCGGCTCAACCCGGGCCCCGGCCGCTTCGGCGGCTACGACATCGGCGACCGGGTGGCGTACGCGCCGGCGCCGGGCCGGACGGTGACGGGCACGGTGCTTTCGGCCGACGCCGAGGGGCTGCGGCTGCGCTGCGGGGACGAGGAGCTCCTCGTACCGAAGGAGCGGGTGGAGACGGAGCTGCGGCACGGCTGGGCGGTCACCGCGCACCAGGCGGCCGGGACGCGCCGGCCTGCGGTGGTCGTGGTGCTGCCCGGCGACGCCGCCGCGGGTCTGAGCAGGCCGTGGGTGTACACGGCCTTCAGCAGGGCCGAGCGCCATCTGTCGGTCGTGCACGGGGTGGACCAGGCGCTGGCCCGCGCGGTGGCCGAGGGGGTGGCTCCGGAGCGTACGACACGGCTGCGACCGCTCCTGGAGGCGCTGCTGGCCACGCCCGAGGAGTAGGCGGACGGGCGGAACGGCGGAGGGCCGGGGCACCGATCGGTGTCCCGGCCCTCCGCCGTCTCCCCCTCAGGAGCCGGAGCCGCCGGTTCCTTCCTTCTCGTCGTGGTCCTCGTCGTCGTGCTCCTCCTCGTCGAAGACGGAGCTGACGTCGAAGCGGCAGACGATCCGCTCGGGGTCGGCGTGCTCGAAGGGGGCGTTGAGCCACTCCCCCGGTTCCGGGATATCGTCGGCGGCGGTGACCCAGAGTGTGGAGTCGCCCTCCTCCAGGCCGAATTCCTTGTGCCGGGAGGCGATCTCGTCGGGTTCGTACTCGCCGAAGAGCACGCCGAGCGCGGCGAGCGGCGAGACACCGGCCCTGGCGGCCGGCCCGGTGGTGTCCGTGTCGCCGTCGATCTCGGCGACGCGGCGGGCCTGGGCGAGCAGACGTTGCGGTTCCGCCACGGCGTAGTCGCGGCGGATCAGGAGGCTGACGGCATGGGGTTCGTCAGGTCCGGAGTACGGCGGCAGTGCGCCGTCCGCTCCGGGGATCTCGAAGGGAGTGACCTCGTCGTAGCGGTCGTAGAGGAGTTCGTCGTACGCCTCGGCCGCCGTGGCGAGGGCGTTGAAGGCTTCGTAGACGGCCGTGTCGTCGTCCCCCGTGCGGCGTTCGACCGCCGCGAGGTGACGGTCCAGTGCGGCTTTGACCGCCTCGGCGGCGGCACGTACCTCGGCAGCGGTGGGCTGCGCAGCATCAGACATGGGACAGACGCTATCCGTACCGGGCCGGTGCCCGCACAATAGATGCGATGCCGGAATACGAATTTGTCGACGTGTACGTGCCGCGAGGGGTCTCCCGCAAGGAGGCGACGCGGCTGTTGACCGACCATGCCGAGTACGGACACTGGGAGTTGGACCGTCTGAGCCTGCACCGGGACGGGAGCCGCAGAGTGCGGCTGAAGCGGCGGATCATCCGCCAGGTCCGGGCGACCTGGTAGCGAGAACAGGACGACAGGAAGGGGCCCCGCGGTCTGCGGGGCCCCTGTGCGTGGTGCGGCGCGGGTGCTTCAGGCCGCGCTGCGGGCGCGGCGGTAGATCAGCGAACCGGCGAGCAGCAGGCCGGCACCTGCGGGGACGATCACGCCGAGCGGACCGGAACCGGTCTCGGCGAGCTCCTCGACGGCGCGGGGCGGAGTGACGCCGTGCTCACCGGGAGTGTTCGAGCCGCCGTCGTCGCCGGGGGTGCCGGGCATGCCAGGAGTACCGGGCGTGCCCGGGTTGCCAGGCGTGCCGGGGTTGCCGGGAGTGCCAGGGTTACCCGGGTTCCCAGGATTGCCGGGGTTCCCAGGATTACCGGGGTTCCCAGGATTACCGGGATTACCCGGATTCCCGGGATTACCCGGATTACCCGGGTTGCCGGGGTTGCCCGGCTCCTCCTCCCCGTACCCCGTGTCCCCGCCGTTCGCGCAGTCGTTGCCTCCGGCGGCGTTGCCGAGGCCGATGCCCGTGACGCTGTTGCCGCACACGTTCACCGGAACGTCGACCGGCACCTCGACGGTGTTTCCGGAGCCCACGCCCGGAGAGCCGCTGGTGTGCCCGTCCGCCGAGGAGCCGCCGCCCGGCGTGCCGGGCTTCGAGGTGTTGGCACACGTGTTGCCCATCGCCGGATTCAGCAGTCCGACGACGTTGACGGTGTTTCCGCAGACGTTCACCGGTACGTGCACCGGGACCTGGACGGAGTTTCCGGACGCGACGCCCGGCGAATTCGTGGCCGCGCCGTTCGCACCGGAATCGGCGTGCGCATAACCGCCGCCGACGGCGGCGAAAACGCCTCCGGCGGCCGCAACGGTGATAAGGCCCTTGCGCGTGACCTGTCGCATAGCTTGTTTCCTGCCTGCTCGGCTTCGAAAGAGTGCCACCGGGCGGAACGCCCGGGGCGGAAATGGCCACCGGCCCCGGAGTGCATGGCACGCACTCCGGGGCCGGACCGGCTCACACCCTCACGGGCGAGGCACAACGTCAGGCGTTGACGCAGGTGTTGCCGAAGGCGGGGTTCAGCAGGCCGATCACGTTGACCGTGTTGCCGCACAGGTTCACGGGAACGTGAATCGGCACCTGGACGACATTGCCCGAGAGGACACCGGGGGAAGCGATGGCAGCACCCTGGGCGCCCGAGTCGGCAACGGCCATGCCCGCACCCGCGAGAACGAGACCGCCCGTGGCAGCCGCGGCAGCGGCGACCTTCTTGAACATTGTTCCTCCTAGTTGGCAAGGCGGCCCCAGCCGCGGACCGCACACCTGTAACGAGGGGGAAGGGAGGGGGCTACGAGCCCCTGTGTTCATTCACTCTTTCTGGTCATATGCAAACGCGCGCCCGAATTCAGCAGGCGTCGATGAAGCGGTCCAGGACCCGGGCGCCGAACTTCAGGCCGTCCACCGGCACCCGCTCGTCCACGCCGTGGAACATGCCGGCGAAGTCGAGCTCCGGCGGCAGCTGGAGCGGGGCGAAGCCGAAGCAGCGGATGCCGAGGTCGTCGAAGGACTTGGCGTCGGTGCCTCCGGAGAGCATGTACGGCACGGCGCGGGCGATCGGGTCCTCGGCGCGCAGCGCCAGCTGCATGGCGTCCACCAGGGCGCCGTCGAAGCTGGTCTCCAGGGCCTTGTCGCCGTGCACGTCCTCGCGCTTCACCTTCGGCCCGAGGATCCGGTCGAGGTCGGCGAGGAACTCCTGCTCGTACCCGGGCAGGAAGCGCCCGTCGACGTGCGCGGTGGCCTGGCCGGGGATCACGTTCACCTTGTAGCCGGCGCCGAGCATGGTGGGGGCGGCGGAGTTCCGCAGGGTGGCGCCGACCATCTTGGCGATGCCGCCGAGCTTGGCGAGGGTGCCGTCCATGTCCTCGGGGTCGAGGGGGGTGCCGAGCGCGTCCGAGAGCTCGTCCAGGAAGGAGCGCACGGTCTTGGTGACCCTCACCGGCCACTGGTGGCGGCCGAGGCGGCCGACGGCCTCGCAGAGCTCCGTGATCGCGTTGTCGTCGTTGGTCATCGAGCCGTGACCGGCCGTGCCCTCGACGGTGAGACGCATCCAGTGCATGCCCTTCTGGGCCGTCTCGACCAGGTAGAGGCGCAGGTTCTCGTTGACGGTGAAGGAGAAGCCGCCGACCTCGCCGATGGCCTCGGTGACCCCGTCGAACAGGCCCCGGTGCTTGTCGACCAGGTGCCGGGCTCCGTAGGTGCCGCCGGCCTCCTCGTCGGCGAGGAAGGCGAGGACGATGTCGCGCGGGGGCTTGCGGCCGCTGCGCAGCCGGTCGCGTACGACCGCGAGGGTCATCGCGTCCATGTCCTTCATGTCGACGGCGCCGCGGCCCCAGACGCAGCCGTCGGCGATCTCCCCGGAGAAGGGGTGGTGGGTCCAGTCCTCGGCGTTGGCCGGGACGACGTCGGTGTGGCCGTGGATGAGGAGGGCCGGCCGCGACGGGTCCTCGCCCTCGATGCGGGCGACGGTGGAGGCCCGCCCCTGGTGCGACTCGATGATCGTCGGTTCGAGTCCGACCTCCGCGAGCTTCTCGGCGATGTACTCGGCCGCCGCGCGTTCGCCGGGGCCGGAGTGGTCGCCGTAGTTGCTGGTGTCGATGCGGATGAGGTCGCTGCAGAGGTCCACGACCTCACTCTCGGCGGTGACGCTTCGGCCCGTGTTCGACTCGCTCACGCTGCTTCCTCCCACTACGTGCCCCACGTGATTGCTTCGGTGCTCGCCCCATCCTCCCGCGCGCCCCCCTCCGCGCCCAAGGGCGGCCCTCGTCCGACACGCGCCCGTCACAGGACGGGGGCGGCCGGGGGTGGTGATCGACCACCCCGAATGTTTGCTATGGTTTTCCTCGTCGGAAGGCCCCAGCGGCCAGGAAGACAGACACCTTGTCCGGGTGGCGGAATGGCAGACGCGCTAGCTTGAGGTGCTAGTGCCCTTTATCGGGCGTGGGGGTTCAAGTCCCCCCTCGGACACCAGCGAAAGACCCCACATCATGTGGGGTCTTTCTCGTTACGGCGGTAGGACCCGGTGCGACGCAGATCCAAGGCCCCCTCTTCGCCCCTCCCCCAGCGGGACGGGATCGATCCGGTGCGGGTGCGGTTGCCTGAGGACCCCGAGGGGGGCTGGGGGACCGTACGGGAGCACCTGCTCGACCGGTACGCGGGTGCCATCGGTGCCGCGCGGGTCGAGGACATGCTGCTGAGCGGCCGTTTCGTGGGGACGGACGGTCCCGTCGGCGGGGACGAGCCGTACACCGTGGGGCGGTACCTCTGGTTCCACCGGGACTTTCCCGTCGAGACGCCGGTGCCCTTCCCGGTCGGGGTGGTGTACCGGGACGAGCGGATCGTGGTCGCCGACAAGCCGCACTTCCTGGCGACGATGCCCCGGGGGCGGCACGTCACGGAGACCGCGATGGCCCGGTTGCGGCGGGAGCTGGGGCTGCCGTGTCTGCAGCCCGCGCACCGGTTGGACCGGCTGACCGCGGGGCTCGTGCTGTTCGTCGTGCGGGAGGAGGACCGGGGGGCGTACCAGACGCTGTTCCGGGACCGGCTCGTGCGCAAGGAGTACGAGGCGGTGGCGCCGTAC
This sequence comes from Streptomyces sp. NPDC058664, assembly GCF_042716635.1. NCBI lineage: Bacteria > Bacillati > Actinomycetota > Actinomycetes > Kitasatosporales > Streptomycetaceae > Streptomyces > Streptomyces sp. NPDC058664. Next base: position 22,886 of record NZ_JBHXRW010000030.1, read on the forward strand.
GATCCGGCGGTCGGGCTGCCGGTGACCGTGCGGAGCCGGATCGAGAAGGAGCGGGGGGTGATGGCCGCCCGTGAGGTGCCGGGTGAGCCGAACAGCGAGAGCCGGGTCGAGCTCCTCGGTCGTTCCGGAGGGTTCGGGCGGTACCGGCTGGTGCCGGAGACCGGCCGCACGCATCAGCTGCGGGTGCACATGAACGCCCTGGGGCTGCCGCTCCTGCACGACCCGGTCTATCCCGTCGTGCGCGAGGACGGGCCGGAGGACTTCTCGCGTCCGCTGCAACTGCTCGCGCGGAGGCTGGAGTTCACCGACCCGTTCACGGGTGTGGCGAGGTGTTTCGAGAGCCGGCTGGCTCTCAGTGGCCTCGGTTGATCCACTCCTCCAGGTGGGGGGCCTCGGCGCCGATCGTCGTCGTGTCGCCGTGGCCGGTGCGGACCACCGTCTCCGGCGGCAGGGTCAGGAGCTTGTCTCGGATCGAGTCGACGATCGTCGGGAAGTCCGAGAAGGACCGGCCGGTGGCGCCGGGGCCGCCCTGGAAGAGGGTGTCGCCGGTGAAGACCGTGCCGAGCTCGGGGGCGTGCAGACAGACCGCTCCCGGCGCGTGGCCCGGGGTGTGGAGGACCGTGAGGTCCGTTCCCGCGATGGTGAGGACCTGGCCGTCGGCGAGGTCGCCGTCGGGGCTGTGGTCGGGGTGGGTCAGCTTCCACAGCGGCTGGTCGGCGGGGTGGAGCAGGATGCGGGCGCCGGTGGCGGCGGCGAGCGCGGGGGCGGCGTCGATGTGGTCGTCGTGGGCGTGGGTGCAGACGATGGCGCGCAGGGCGCGGCCGTCGAGGGCGGCGAGGACGGCGTCGGCGTCGTGGGCGGCGTCGATGACGATGGCCTCGGTGTCGTCGCCGACGATCCAGACGTTGTTGTCGACGTCCCAGGTGCCGCCGTCGAGGCTGAAGGTGCCGGAGGTGACGAGGTGGTCGATGCGGGCGGCCATCAGAAGACCACCACCGAGCGCAGGACGTCGCCCTCGTGCATGCGGGCGAAGGCCTTCTCGACGTCGTCGAGGCCGACGGTCTCGGTGACGAAGGCGCCGAGGTCGATGCGGCCCTGCTGGTGCAGGTCGACGAGCATGGGGAAGTCGCGGGAGGGCAGGCAGTCGCCGTACCAGGAGGACTTGAGCGCGCCGCCGCGGCCGAAGACGTCGAGGAGCGGGAGTTCGAGCTTCATCTCGGGGGTGGGGACGCCGACGAGGACGACGGTGCCGGCGAGGTCGCGGGCGTAGAAGGCCTGCCGGTACGTCTCGGGGCGGCCGACGGCCTCGATGACGACGTCGGCGCCGAAGCCGCCGGTGAGTTCGCGGATCGCCTCGACGGGGTCGGTGGTGCGGGAGTTGACGGTGTGGGTCGCGCCCATCGTCCGCGCGCTCTCCAGCTTCCGGTCGTCGATGTCGACGGCGATGATCTTCGCGGCTCCGGCGAGGCGGGAGCCGACGATCGCCGCGTCGCCGACGCCTCCGCAGCCGATGACGGCGACGGTGTCGCCGCGGCCGACGTTCCCGGTGTTGATCGCGGCTCCGATGCCGGCCATCACGCCGCAGCCGAGGAGGCCCGCGATCTCGGGGGCGACGGCGGGGTCGACCTTGGTGCACTGGCCGGCGGCGACGAGGGTCTTCTCGGCGAAGGCGCCGATGCCGAGGGCCGGGGAGAGCTCCGTGCCGTCGAGGAGGGTCATCTTCTGCCGGGCGTTGTGGGTGTCGAAGCAGTACCAGGGGCGGCCGCGCCGGCAGGCGCGGCACTGGCCGCACACCGCGCGCCAGTTGAGGATCACGTAGTCGCCGGGCTCGACGTCGGTGACGCCCTCGCCGACCGACTCGACGATTCCGGCGGCCTCGTGGCCGAGGAGGAAGGGGAACTCGTCGTTGATGGCGCCCTGCTTGTAGTGGAGATCGGTGTGGCAGACGCCGCAGGCCTGGATCTTCACGACGGCCTCGCCCGGGCCGGGGTCGGGGATGACGATCGTCTCGACCCGTACCGGTTCGTTCCTGCCGGGGGCGATGACCCCCTGGACGTGCTGCGGCATCGCGAACTTCCCTTCCTCCGACCGGATCTTGTAAGGCTCTTGCGTACCACTATCTCCTGACAAAAGGCGAGTCCCCCGCAGGCAGTGCCTGCGGGGGACTCGCCGGATCCCGTGGGGGAGGTCAGTCCCGGTGGGTGGCGGCGGTCGTGCGGACCCGGCGGCGGACCAGGAACCAGCCGCCGACGAGGGCCGCCGCGATGAGCGGCAGGCAGGCGACGGTGGTGCGGCCGACGCCGCCGTCCATCCACATGAGGACGAGGACGGAGCCGAGGAAGCCCAGGGTCACGATCTGGGTGTACGGGGCCCAGGGCAGGTTGTAGCCGGGGCGGGTGACCCTGCCCTCCTGGGCGCGGCGCCAGAAGAGGAGCGAGCAGACCATGATCATGGCCCAGGTGCCGATGATGCCGATGGAGGCGAAGTTCAGGACCAGCTCGAAGGCGTCGTCGGGCATGACGTAGTTGAGGCCGACGCCGAGGACGCCGAAGCCGGCGGTGAGCAGGATGCCGCCGTAGGGCACGCCGCCCCGGTTCATGACGCCGGTGAACTTGGGCGCGGAGCCGGCCAGCGACATGGAGCGCAGGATGCGGCCGGTGGAGTACAGGCCCGAGTTGAGGCTGGAGAGGGCGGCGGTGAGGACGACGAGGTTCATCACGCCGGCGGCGCCGGGGACGCCCAGCTTGTCGAAGACGGTGACGAAGGGGCTCTGGTCGCCGGAGTAGGCCGTGTACGGCAGGAGCAGGGCGAGCAGGACCACCGAGCCGACGTAGAAGAGGCCGACGCGCCACATGATCGAGTTGATCGCCTTCGGCATGATCTTCTCGGGGTTCTCGGTCTCGCCGGCGGCGACGCCGCAGAGCTCGACGGAGGCGTAGGCGAAGACGACGCCCTGGATGAGCAGCAGCATCGGCATGACGCCGCTGGGGAAGATGCCGCCGTTGTCGGTGATGGTGGCCATGCCCGGGGTATGGCCGCCGATGTCGTGGGAGGTCACGACGAGGAAGATGCCGACGAGCATGAAGACGACGAGGGCGCCGACCTTGATGATCGCGAACCAGAACTCCATCTCGCCGAAGTACTTCACGGAGATGAGGTTGGCGGCGAGGACGACCGCGAGGGCGATCAGGGCGAGGATCCACTGCGGGACGTCGCTGAACATCGACCAGAAGTGGGCGTAGGTGGCGGCCGCGGTGATGTCGGCGACGGCGGTGGTCGACCAGTTGAGGAAGTACAGCCAGCCGGCCGTGTAGGCGCCCTTCTCGCCCATGAACTCACGGGCGTAGGAGACGAAGGCGCCGGAGGAGGGGCGGTAGAGCACCAGCTCGCCGAGGGCCCGCACCACGAGGAAGGCGAAGACGCCGCAGACGGCGTAGGCGATGAAGAGGGAGGGTCCGGCCTGGGACATCCGGCCGCCGGCGCCCAGGAAGAGGCCGGTGCCGATGGCTCCGCCGATGGCGATCATGTTGACGTGCCGGGACTTGAGGTCCTTGCGGTATCCGGCGTCGCCGGCGTCGACGTGGGGGGCGGCCGGGTTCGCCGGTGCGGCGGACAGCGGGTCGGCCGCGGTGACGCGGTCACTCATGGAGTTGTTCGCCTTCGTGAGGGGGCTGTGCGGTACCCGGCCGTGCCTCGTGGGGGTCTCCCGGCACGGCCAGCGGACATCCTCACGGCAAGGGGCGCCGACTGACTGTGGCGCATGTCACTGAACGCCCATATTTGAGCTAGTTCAGAGCTTTACGGGCGGCTTACGAGCGCCTGACCGGCACCTTACGACTTCCTACGGAGCCAGGACGTCCAGTTCCCGGAGGGCGCCGACCGCGATCTGGCGGGTGAGCTCCTCGGCGCGGGCCGCGTCCCGTTCCCGTACGGCCTCGGCGACCTGGACGTGGAGGGTGACGGCGGCCGGGTCGGGGTCCTCGAACATCACGTGGTGGTGGGTGCGGCCGGTGAGGACCTCGGCGACGACGTCGCCGAGGCGGGCGAACATCTCGTTGCCCGAGGCGTTGAGCACGACCCGGTGGAAGGCGATGTCGTGGACGAGGTACTCCTCGAGGCGTCGGCCGCGCGAGGTGGCGACCATGCCGAGGGCCTGTTCGGTGAGCTCGCGGCACTGCTCGGGGGTGGCGTTCTCCGCGGCCAGGCCGGCGGCGACGGGTTCGACGGCCGAGCGGAGCACGGTGAGCGAGCGGAGCTGACGGGGCCGGTCGGCGCCGGCCAGGCGCCAGCGGATGACCTGGGGGTCGTACACGTTCCAGCTCGCCGCGGGAAGGACGGTCACGCCGACGCGGCGGCGGGACTCGACGAGGTGCATGGACTCCAGGACCCGGACGACCTCGCGGACCACGGTCCGGGAGACGTCGAAGCGCTGGGCGAGCTCGTCGGTGCGCAGCACGGTGCCCGGGGGGTACTCCCCCGCGGTGATCGCGAGACCCAGGGCGGCGAGGACGTGTGAGTGGAGCCCCGGGGCCGGTGTCGTCATGGCGGCAAGCCTATGCGCGGCCGCGCAGGTGATCACATCGGGAATTAAAAGTACTACTTTTATGTCACAGCCTCTTGAATACGTCGTACCCAATGGGTTTCATGAGCGCGACGGATCGATGTCGAAGAAGACAGCGAGGCACCACCCATGAGCACCCCCCACCCCCCGGTCGTCGTCGTGATGGGCGTCGCCGGGACCGGCAAGACCACGATCGGCCCGCTGGTCGCCGAAGCGCTGGACCTCCCGTACGCGGAGGGCGACGACTTCCACCCGCCGGCCAACGTGGCCAAGATGTCGGCCGGCACCCCCCTGGACGACACCGACCGTGAGCCCTGGCTCGACGCCATCGGGAAGTGGGCGCACGACCGGGCCGGGCTCGGCGGGGTGGTGAGCAGCTCCGCGCTGAAGCGGAGTTACCGGGACCGGCTGCGCGCCGCGGCCCCCGGTGTGGTCTTCCTCCATCTGACCGGCGACCGGGAGCTCATCGAACGGCGCATGGGGGCCCGCCAGGGCCACTTCATGCCGACGGCGCTCCTCGACTCCCAGTTCGCCACCCTGCAGCCGCTGCAGGCCGACGAGGCCGGCGTCGCCGTCGACGTCTCCGGCACCCCCGAAGAAATCGCCGCCCGCGCCGTCGTCGCGCTGCGCCGGCTCACCCACTGACCCCGAGGAACCCCCGTGACCAGTCTCAGCGTCGAGACCCTGGCAGCGGACGCCGTCGAACCGATCACCTCGGCCGGCAACGCCCAGCTGGGCATCGCCGTACTCGCCGGCATCGCCGTCATCGTCCTGCTCATCACCAAGTTCAAGCTGCACGCGTTCCTGGCGCTGACCATCGGGTCGCTCGCGCTCGGCGCGTTCGCCGGTGCCCCGCTCGCCGACACGATCAAGTCGTTCACCACCGGCCTGGGCGCCACCGTGGCCGGCGTGGGCGTGCTGATCGCGCTCGGCGCCATCCTCGGCAAGCTGCTCGCCGACTCGGGCGGCGCCGACCAGATCGTCGACACGATCCTGGCGAAGGCCGGCGGCCGGGCCATGCCCTGGGCGATGGTCCTCATCGCCTCCGTGATCGGCCTGCCGCTCTTCTTCGAGGTCGGCATCGTGCTGCTGATCCCGGTGGTCCTCATGGTCGCCAAGCGCGGCAACTACTCCCTGATGCGGATCGGCATCCCGGCCCTCGCCGGACTCTCCGTGATGCACGGGCTCATCCCGCCGCACCCCGGCCCGCTCGTCGCGATCGACGCGGTCGGCGCCAACCTGGGCGTCACGCTCGCCCTCGGTCTCGTCGTCGCGATACCGACGGTGATCATCGCCGGTCCGCTGTTCTCCCGGTACGCCGCCCGCTGGGTCGACATCCCGGCCCCGGAGCACATGATCCCGACCCGTCCGTCGGAGGACCTGGAGAAGCGCCCCGGCTTCGGCGTCACCGTCGCGACCGTGCTGCTGCCCGTCGTCCTGATGCTGGTCAAGGCGCTCGTCGACATCGTGGTCGACGACCCGGAGAACGGCGTCCAGAAGGTCACCGACGTCATCGGCTCGCCGCTGATCGCGCTGCTCGCCGCCGTCATCGTGGCCCTCTTCACCCTGGGCCGCGCGGCCGGCTTCACCAAGGAACGGCTGTCCTCGACCGTCGAGAAGTCCCTCGCCCCGATCGCGGGCGTGCTGCTGATCGTCGGCGCGGGCGGCGGCTTCAAGCAGACCCTGATCGACATCGGCGTCGGCCAGATGATCCTGGACTTCTCCAAGAACTGGTCCATCCCGGCCCTGCTGCTCGCCTGGCTGATCGCGGTCGCGATCCGGCTCGCCACGGGCTCCGCGACGGTCGCCACGATCTCGGCGGCGGGCCTGGTGGCTCCGCTGGCGGCGGGCATGTCGACGGGTGAGACGGCGCTGCTCGTCCTCGCGATCGGCGCGGGTTCGCTCTTCTTCAGCCACGTCAACGACGCCGGGTTCTGGCTGGTGAAGGAGTACTTCGGGATGAACGTCGGCCAGACGATCAAGACCTGGTCGGTGATGGAGACGATCATCTCGGTCGTCGGCATCGTGTTCGTGCTGCTGCTCTCGCTGGTGCTGTAGCACCCGCTTGTGACCGGGCGTGACCGGCGATGAGGGCCGGTCGTGGCTGACAGACTGTCGGCCATGACCGGCCCTCACGCGCTCAAGCCCTTTCTCCTCGCCTTTCCCGGCCCCCTCCGCGACCGGCTCGTCGCCGCCGTCCTCTCCGGCGAGAAGACGGCCACCACCGGGCTCCTCGTGGAGTACGAGGTCGAGAACGAGGAGCTGCCGGAGGCGGGCGAGCGCTCGGCGCTCATCGACTCGGACGGGCGTGAGGTCGCGGTCGTGGAGGTGACGGAGGTCCGCGTGCTGCCCCTGGGCGAGGCGGACCTCCGGCTCGCGCTCGACGAGGGCGAGGGGTTCCTGTCGGTCGCGGACTGGCGGGAGGCCCATGAGCGCTTCTGGCACAGCGAGGAGATGCGGGAGGGGCTCGGGGACCCGGGGTTCGTGGTGGACGACGGGACGATGGTGGTGGTGGAGCGGTTCCGGGTGGTGGAGGCGCTCGCGCCCGGCGCGGAGTCCCTCTCCCCCGGTGTCGGCTGACCGCCTTCTTCCGGGACGTCAGCCGACCGCCTTCGCCGCCGGGCGTCAGCCGACCGCCTTCGCCGCCGCCCTGCCCGCCGCCCGGCCCGAGAAGACGCAGCCGCCGAGGAAGGTGCCTTCGAGGGAGCGGTAGCCGTGGACGCCGCCGCCGCCGAAGCCGGCCGCCTCGCCCGCCGCGTAGACGCCCTCCAGGGGTTCGCCGCCCTCCGTGAGGACGCGGGAGTCGAGGTCGGTCTCCAGGCCGCCGAGGGACTTGCGGGTGAGGATGTTGAGGCGTACGGCGATCAGCGGGCCCGCCTTGGGGTCGAGGATGCGGTGCGGGACCGCCGTGCGGATGAGCTTGTCGCCCAGATAGCGGCGGGCGCCGTGGATCGCCGTGACCTGGAGGTCCTTGGTGAAGGGGTTGACGATCTCGCGGTCGCGGGCGGTGATCTCCCGGCGTAGCGCCGTCTCGTCGATCAGGTCCTCGCCGGTGATCCGGTTCATGCCCCGGACCAGGGCGGAGAGGTCGTTCTCGACGACGAAGTCGACGCCCTTGTCCATGAACGCCTTCACGGGTCCCGGCACGTCCGCCCGCGCGCGCCCGATGACGTCGCGGATCGACTTGCCGGTCAGGTCGGGGTTCTGCTCCGAGCCCGAGAGGGCGAACTCCTTGCCGATGATCCGCCGGTCGAGCACGAACCAGGTGTGGTCGTGGCCGGTCCGCATGATGTGTTCGAGGGTGCCGAGGGTGTCGAAGCCGGGGAAGAGCGGCACGGGCAGCCGCTTGCCGGTCGCGTCCAGCCAGAGGCTGGAGGGGCCGGGCAGGATGCGGATGCCGTGCCGGGCCCAGATGGGATTCCAGTTCTCGATGCCCTCCGTGTAGTGCCACATCCGGTCGCGGTTGATGTGGCGGGCGCCGGCCTTCTCGGCGACGCCGAGCATCAGGCCGTCGACGTGGGCGGGCACTCCGGAGAGCATCCGGGCGGGCGGGGTGCCGAGGCGCTCGGGCCACTGCGCGCGGACCAGGTCGTGGTTGCCGCCGATGCCGCCGGAGGTGACGATCACGGCCTGGGCGCGCAGTTCGAAGGTTCCGGTGGGCGTGCGGGTGCTGGCGGTGCCCCGGGCGACGGTGGAGGGTTCCAGGATCTCGCCGGTGACGGTGTCGACGGCTCCGGCGGTGCGGCCGAGGCCGGTGACCCGGTGGCGGAAGCGGAGCTTTACGAGGCCGCGGGCGACGCCCTCGCGGACCTTGCGCTCGAAGGGGGCGACGAGGCCGGGGCCCGTACCCCAGGTGATGTGGAAGCGGGGGACGGAGTTGCCGTGGCCGGTGGCGTCGTAGCCGCCGCGCTCGGCCCAGCCGACGACCGGGAAGAAGCGCACCCCGCGCGCGTGGAGCCAGGAGCGCTTCTCACCGGCGGCGAAGTCGACGTACGCCTCCGCCCACTTCTTCGGCCAGTGGTCCTCGGTCCGGTCGAAGCCGGCGGTGCCGTACCAGTCCTGGAGGGCGAGTGCGTGGCTGTCCTTGACGCGCATCCTGCGCTGTTCGGGCGAGTCGACGAGGAAGAGGCCGCCGAAGGACCAGTGGGCCTGGCCGCCGAGGGACTGCTCGGGTTCCTGGTCGAGGAGGATCACGGTGCGGCCGGCGTCGACCAGCTCGGCGGTGGCGACGAGCCCGGCGAGGCCGGCCCCGATCACGATCACATCAGCGTCGTAGGACATGGACCGCATCTTGGATACACGGATGTATCGAGTCAACCGTTTCACCGCCCCGACCCCTCTCCCATTTTCTAATGCCGAGCATTAACATGCATGCATGGCGAGGACATCGGGGCCCGAGACCCGGGACAGACTGATCCGCGCGGCGGAGGAGCTCTTCGCCGCCCAAGGCGTCCACGGCGCACAGCTGCGGGACGTCGTGGCCCTGGCCGGGCAGGCCAATCCCTCCGCCGTGCAGTACCACTTCGGTTCGCGCGGCGGGCTGATCGACGCGGTGATGGCCGGCCGCCAGACACGGACGGAGAGCGTGCTCGCCCCGCTGCTCGCGGCCGCCCCCGACGAGCTGCGCGCCCTGGTCGCGGCCCTCGTCACGGCCGAGGCGAGCGAGCTGCGCACCGACAGGGGCCGCCGCTGCCTCCGGATCTCCGCGCAGCTCAGCCATGAGAGCGGGGTACGCACCCGCACCCCGCATCCCACGCTCGCCGGCACCGGCTACTGGCGTCTGATCGAGCGGATCGCGGACCGCCTGGCCGCCGACGGGCTGCCCGAGCCCCTGCTCCTGGAACGCCTCGACCTGGCGCTCACCGTGGTGGGCGCGGCGATGGCGGACCGGGCCCGGCAGTACCTCGACGGCACCGAACCCCTCACCGGTGAGGCGCTCTTCCTCGCCGACCTGATCGAGACCACCACCGCCCTGCTGCGTGCCGCACGGCCGGAGCGGGCGCACCACCGAAAGGACCCCTCATGAACGACCTCACCGGCAGGACCGTCCTCGTCACCGGCGGCGCCCGCGGCCTGGGCGCCGAGGCCGCCCGGCAGGCGGTGGGGGCCGGCGCGAACGTCGTGATCACCGACGTCCTCGACGAGGACGGCAGGGCGACCGCCGACGCGCTCGGCGAGCGGGCCCGCTTCCTCCACCACGACGTGACCTCCGAGGAGGAGTGGGCGGCGGCCGTCGCGTACGCGGTGGCGGAGTTCGGCGGGCTGCACGGCCTGGTCAACAACGCGGGCATCTCCACCGGGGCCTTCCTGGAGACCGAGTCCGTCGAGCACTTCCGCAAGGTCCTCGACATCAACCTGACGGGCGTCTTCATCGGCATGAAGGCCGCGATCCCGGCGATGAAGGAGGCCGGCGGCGGCTCGATCGTCAACATCTCCTCCGCGGCGGGCCTGATGGGCCTCGCCCTGACCGCCGGGTACGGCGCCTCCAAGTGGGGTGTGCGCGGGCTGACGAAGATCGGCGCGGTGGAGCTCGGCACGGCGGGGATCCGCGTCAACTCCGTCCACCCGGGCATGACGTACACCCCGATGACGGCCTCCGTCGGCATCGAGCGCGGCGCGGGCAAGTACCCGAACACGCCGATGGGCCGGGTGGGCGAGGCCGACGAGATCGCCGGCGCGGTCGTCTTCCTGCTGTCGGACGCCGCCTCGTACGTGACCGGCGCGGAGCTGGCGGTGGACGGCGGCTGGACCACCGGTCCGACGGTGAAGTACGTCATGGGGCAGTGAGCCCGCGGGCGCGTCCGGTCGTCCGGTCGTCCGGTCGGATCCGTTTGGTTGGATGGCGGCATGAGCGCCGAAGAACTCCTTGACGTCGTCGACGAGAACGACCGGGTGACCGGACAGGCCCCGCGCGGTGAGGTGTACGCGCGGGGCCTGATCCACCGCTGCGTCTTCGTCCGGGTCCGGGACGCCGAGGGACGGGTCTTCGTCCACCGCAGGACGCCGACGAAGCTGGTCTTCCCCTCGATGTACGACATGTTCGTCGGCGGGGTCGTCGGCGCGGGCGAGTCCTACGACGAGGCCGCGCTGCGCGAGGCCGAGGAGGAGCTCGGGGTGCGGGGGCTGCCCCGCCCCGAGCCCGTCCTGACCTTCTTGTACGACTCCGGGGGCGTGGCCGGGAAGTGGTGGTCGGCGGTGTACGAGGTGCGGTGCGAGCTGCCCGTGGACCCGCAGGCCGAGGAGGTCGCCTGGCACGCCTTCCTGACGGAGGAGGAACTGGCCGGGCGGCTGCGCGAGTGGGAGTGGGTGCCGGACGGGCTCGCCGCGTACGAGCGGCTGCGGGCCCGGGAGACGGCCGGCGGGACGGGACGTGCCGGACGCCGCGGGCCCGGCCTTGATCCGGAGACCCCCTAGGGTGCGCGTGTGAGCGATTTCGTACAGAGCCTGCGGCTGTGGTTCGCGCCCCGGCGGATCAGGGACGAGGGCGAGACCCCCGACTACCGTTTCTCCCTGGCCAACGAGCGGACCTTTCTGGCCTGGATCCGGACCGCGCTCGCACTGGTCGGCGGCGGGTTCGCCGTCGACCAGTTCCTGCCGGACCTGCGCTGGGGGGTGCGGGTCGGGCTCGCGGTGGGCCTGCTCGTGGCCGGTGTGCTCTGCGCCCTGCGCGCGGTGAACCACTGGGTGCGCTGCGAGCGGGCCATGCGGCGCGGCGAGGACCTGCCCGTCTCCCGGTTCCCGGCGGTGCTGAGCCTCGCGGTGGCCCTGGTGGCCCTCGCGATGGTGGTGGTCGTCGTCTTCGGCTGGGCCGATCGGTGACCGGGGCCCGCGATCCGGGCCGGGAGGTGGCCGAGGCCCGCGACCCGGGACTCCAGCCGGAGCGGACCCGGCTCGCGTGGCGGCGCACGACCCTGTCCTGCACGGTGGTGGCGGTGCTCGCCGTCAAGGTGGCCGTACCCGACGAGATCACGGCGGCCGACGCGACAGCGCTCGCCCTGTCGGCGCTGGTGTGGGTGGCGTTCCTGGCCGTCGCCCACCGCCGCATCCGCGTCCTGGACGCGGCCCGGCCGGACCCCCTCTCGCACCGGGGCGCGCTGCTCGCGGCGGTGTGCACGATCGCGCTCGCCGTCCTCGGCGCGGCGATGATCTGGTGACCGGGCCCCACAGTGAGGGCGACAGGCCGGACGAGAGGGGCATACCGGGACGAGAGGGACGCACGAGGCTAGCCTGGGTGGGTCAGCCGACCCCTCACAGAGGCCATGTCATGACCGTTCTCCACCATGAGCACGCCACCCACAGCCACACCCACGGCGCGGACTGCGGCCACCCGGCGGTGACCCACGAGGACCACGTCGACTACGCGCACGACGGGCATCTGCACCGCGAGCACTCCGGGCACTGGGACGAGTGCGAGAAGTCCGGCCACGTCTCCCACGACGGGCACGCGCACGAGCACGGGCCGGAGTGCGGGCACCGGGCGGTGACGCACGGCGACCACGTCGACTACGTGCACGACGGGCACCGGCATGCGGCCCACGACGGCCACTGGGACGACCACTGAGCCGTGCCGCCTTCCCCCGGACCGGAGCCGGCTGGCAGGCTGCGCCTGTCCAGTCGGGCTCTCAACCGGGGGAATCCCTGTGTCTGCCACCGACCCCTACGTGGTCACGCTCGCTCCGAACGTCCACGCCTTCGTCCAACCCGACGGCGGCTGGTGCCTGAACAACGCCGGCTTCCTCGGGGACGCGCGCGAGTCACTGCTCGTCGACACCGCCGCCACCGAGCGGCGGGCGCGGCTGCTGCGCGAGGCGGTGCTCGCCGAAGGGCTTCCGCTGCCGGGGACCATCGTCTCCACCCACCACCACGGCGACCACACCTACGGCAACGGGGTGTTCCTGCCGGAGGCGCGGATCGTGGGTCACGAGAACTGCCGGAGCGAGCAGCTCGCGGCCGGGCACCAGCTCCACCTGCTGTGGCCGCGGACCGACTTCGGGAAGATCGACATCCGGCCGCCCTCCGTCACCTACCAGGGACGGCTGACCCTGTACGTCGGGGACATCGAGGTGCGGGTGATCCACCCGGGCCCCGCGCACACGACGGGCGACTCGATCGTCCATCTCCCGGAGCAGGGCGTGGTGTTCACCGGCGACCTGGTCTTCCACGGCGGGACGCCGTTCCTGCCGATGGGCTCGCTCTCCGGTTCGCTGCGCGCCCTGGAGCTGCTGCGTTCGCTGGACGCCCCGACCGTGGTGCCGGGGCACGGGCCCGTCGCCGACCCCTCGGTGTACGACGCGACGGAACGGTACCTGCTCCGGGTGCGGGAACTGGCCGCCGAGGGGTACGCGAAGGGCGCCGCGCCGCTGGAGACGGCGCGGCGGGCGGAGCTCGGCGAGTTCGCCGCGTGGCGGGAGAGCGAGCGGCTGGTGGCGAACCTGCACCGGGCGTACGCGGAGCTCGACGGCCTTCCGGAGGGCTCGCCGCTCGACCCGGTGCGGGTCTTCGGGGACATGGCGGCGATGAACGGCGGGGAGCAGGTGGCCTGTCACGCGTAGCCCCTGGGCGGGCGGCGGCGGGGTGCGGGGCCTTGGGCGCGGGTTCGGGCACAAGGGGCGGAGGCGCCCGCCAGGGCGTCGTTCCGTTGTGCCCACCCGTTCCGCCCCAGCGGAACGAATGCCCACGACGAAGGGTCACCACTTGCTTGGGGTCCAGTCCGGATCCGCGGCGTGCATCGCCGCCCTGTCGTCGCGGTTCCGTAGGGTGCCGTCGTCGTCGAGCCAGCGGCGGTGCAGGGCGGCGAGGGCCGGCCGGTCGAGTACGACGCCCAGGCCGGGGGCGTCGGAGACGGTGAGCCGACCGTCCCGGAAGGCGGGGCGGGTGGTCACGACGTCCTCGGTCTGCCACGGGTAGTGGGTGTCGCAGGCGTGGTGGAGCTCGGGCAGGGTCGCGGCGACCTGGGTCATGGCGGCGAGGCTGATGCCCAGGTGGGTGTTGGAGTGCATGGAGAGCCCGACACCGTACGTCCGGCAGAGCGCGGCGAGTTCGCGGGTGCGGTGCAGTCCGCCCCAGTAGTGGTGGTCGCAGAGGACGATCCGTACCGCCCCCTCGGCGAAGGCCTCCGGGACCTCCTCGAAGGTGGTCACGCACATGTTGGTGGCGAGCGGCACGTCGGTGCGGGCGGCGATCTCGGCCATGGCGCCGGTACCGCTCGCGGGGTCCTCCAGGTACTCCAGCACGTCCTTGAGTTCGCGCGCCACGGCGAGCGAGGTCTCCACGGACCAGGCGCCGTTGGGGTCGAGCCGGAGCGGGCGGCCGGGGAACGCCTCGGCGAGCGCGCGGATCGCGGCGATCTCCCGTTCGGGCTCGAACACCCCGCCCTTCAGCTTGAAGGAACGGAAGCCGTACGCGCGGTCGAAGCGGCGGGCCTGGGCGACGATGCCGGCGGGGTCGAGGGCCGGGCCCCAGTCGTCCGCCGGGGCGTCCGCGCCCGGGTGGGCGGCCCAGCGGTAGAAGAGGTAGGCGCTGTACTCGACGCTGTCGCGGACCTTGCCGCCGAGCAGGGCGTGAACGGGCAGGCCGAGGGTCTTGCCGAGGGCGTCGAGGCAGGCGGTCTCGAAGGCGGAGACGACGGAGAGGCGGAGCTTTTCGGCGGTACGGACTCCGCGCAGTCCGCCGGCGTCCACACCCGCGTCGGGCTGCGGGACGGCCACGCCTGGATGGACCACGGCGGGACGAGCCGCCGCGGGATCGGCGGACGCGGGATCGGCGGATGCCGGATCGGCGGTTGCCGGATCGGCGGTTGCCGAGGTGGTCGCCGTCGGATCGACCGCCGCGGCCAGGGCGAAGAGGGTGTTCACGTCCGTGACCGGGTGGCCCGGCAGCGCCTCGGCCAGCGGCCGGGCCAGGTCCAGGTAGACGGTGTCGCCGTAGGTCTCGCCGAGACCGCTCACCCCTCCCCTGGTGATCACTTCGACCACGAGCCGGGGCGTGTAGGGCTGGTGGACTCCCTGGACGTTGAGAAGAGGCGGGTCGGAGATGAGGATCGGGGTGAGCCGGACTTCGTCGACGATCAACTTCGCATCCATATGTGAACCCTATTCATGGACACGACCGAACCGCCAGAGCGCGTCAGGCCCTTTCCGTACTCCCCCTGGACGACATACCGACTGGTCGGTCATCATGAACGCCGACCGAAGCCGATCCGGAGGTACGCACGTATGAGTTCCGCCCCGCCGCCAGGTCTCGACCCCGAGCAGCTGCGCCGCTTCCTCGACCGCGAGCGCCCCGGCCTGGTGTCCGGCCCCCTCGAAGCCCGGCTGATCGAGGGCGGCCGGTCGAACCTGACGTACGTCGTCACCGACGGCACCGGCCGTTGGGTCGTCCGCCGGCCGCCGCTCGGCCACGTCCTCGCCACCGCCCACGACATGCGCCGCGAGCACCGTGTCATCAGCGCGCTGCACGCCACGGACGTGCCCGTCCCCGAGACGCTGCTGCTCTGCGAGGACGAGTCCGTGATCGGGGCGCCCTTCTACGTCATGGAGTTCGTCGAGGGGACGCCGTACCGCTCGGCCCGTGAACTCGCCCCGCTCGGCCCCGAGCGCACCCGCGCCGCCGTCCTCGGCCTGGTCGACGCCCTCGTCGACCTGCACGCCGTGGACCCGGACGCCGTCGGGCTCGGCGACTTCGGGCGCCCCGAGGGCTTCCTCGACCGGCAGCTGCGCCGCTGGGGCAAGCAGCTCGACGCCTCGCGCGGCCGCGAACTGGCCGGGATCGACGAGCTGCACGCCGCCCTCGGCCGGTCACTGCCGGTCTCGCCGCCGCCCACGGTGATCCACGGCGACTACCGGCTCGACAACGTCCTCATCGACGGGGACGACCGCATCCGGGCCGTCCTCGACTGGGAGATGTCCACGCTCGGCGACCCGCTCACCGACCTCGGCCTGCTCGTCATGTACAGCACGCCGCTCGGCCTGCCGGACTCGCCCGTCTCCACCACCGCCACGGCCCCGGGGCACCCGAGCACCGCGGAACTGGTCGAGCGCTACGCGGCCCGCTCGGGCCGCGACACCTCCGCCCTCGCCTGGTACACGGCCTTCGCCTGGTTCAAGCTCGCCGTGATCCTGGAGGGCATCCACTACCGCTGGACCCTCGGGCAGACCGTCGGCGCGGGCTTCGACCGCATCGGCGACCTCGTCCCCGTCTTCATCGAGCACGGCCTGACCACCCTTCAGGAGGGCTGAACCACCATGGACTTCGCCTACGACGCGCGCACCGAGGAGCTCCGCGCCAAGCTCCTCGCCTTCATGGACACGTACGTGTACCCGGCCGAGGAGACCGCCGAGGAACAGCGCGCCCTGCTCGCCTCGCCCTGGGACACCCCGGCGGTGGTCGAGGAGCTGAAGGCCGAGGCCAAGCGGCAGGGTCTGTGGAACCTCTTCCTTCCGGACGCGGAGTACGGGGCCGGGCTGACGAACCTGCAGTACGCGCCGCTCGCCGAGATCACCGGCCGCAGCCCGCACCTGGCGCCGACCGCCCTCAACTGCGCCGCCCCGGACACCGGGAACATGGAGCTGCTCGCCCAGTTCGGCGACGAGGCGCAGAAGAAGCAGTGGCTGGAGCCGCTGCTCACGGGCGAGATCCGCTCGGCGTTCGCGATGACCGAGCCCGAGGTGGCCTCCTCCGACGCGACGAACGTCGAGACCCGGATCCGGCGCGACGGTGACTCGTACGTCGTCGACGGCCGCAAGTGGTACATCTCCGGGGCGATGAACCCCGACTGCAAGATCTTCATCGTCATGGGCAAGACCGACCCGGACGGGCCGGACCCCCGCCGCCAGCAGTCGATGATCCTCGTGCCGCGCGACACCCCGGGCGTCGAGGTGCGGCGCGCCATGCGGGTGTACGGGTACGAGGACCACTCCCACGGCGGCCACGCCGAGGTGCTCTTCGACGGGGTCCGCGTCCCGGCCGCGAACCTGATCGGCGAGGAGGGCGGCGGCTTCGCCATCGCGCAGGCCCGCCTCGGCCCCGGCCGCATCCACCACTGCATGCGGCTCATCGGCATGGCCGAGCGGGCCGTGGAGCTGATGTGCCGGCGCGCGGTCTCCCGTACCGCCTTCGGCAAGACGCTCGCCCAGCAGGGCGTCGTGCAGAACTGGATCGCGGACGCCCGGGTGACGATCGAGCAGCTGCGGCTCCTGGTCCTCAAGACGGCCTGGCTCATGGACACCGTCGGCAACAGGGGCGCCCACACCGAGATCCAGGCCATCAAGATCGCGACCCCCCGCGCGGTCGTCGACATCATCGACAAGGCCGTGCAGGCCCACGGGGCGGGCGGGGTGTCGCAGGACTTCCCGCTGGCCGAGCTGTGGGCGGCGGCGCGGACGCTGAAGCTCGCGGACGGACCGGACGAGGTGCACCAGCGGTCGCTGGCGCGGCGGGAGCTGAAGAAGTACCTGTAGCGGTACGGGCGGGCGGCGCGGGCCCGCGGACGCGTTCCCCCTGCTCCGGCACGACCGGGGGGAGCGGTTCGCGGGCCGCGTGCCAAGAGGCGGGGAGGGCGGTGACGCCCGTGCGAGCGGCGATCACCCCGCCCGCGATGGCGCAGGTGGTGTCGATGTCGCCGCGCCCCTCGACGGTCCGCCAGATGCCCTCGTGCAGGTCGTCGAGGTGGCCCGCCGCGCACCACAGCGCGTAGGGGACGGTGTCGGGCCCGGACATCCGGTACCCGGAGCCCAGGACCTCCGCGGCGTGCCGGACCGAGGTGCGCTCCGGCATCCTCGACGCGATCCGCACTCCCGACCGGACGTCGCCGTCGGGCAGCCGTTCCGCGACGGCGCGGAGGAAGTCGGGCCGCGCCGGGGCGGGACCTCCCCGGCTGCGGGTCGCGAACGCCGCGGCGAGGGCGACCGCCACCGCCCCCGAGACCGCCTCCGGGTGGTGGTGCGAGACCTCGCCCTGGCGGGCCGCCTGCTCCACGACCGCGTCGAGGGGCGCCGAGCGGGGCGACCCGCATGGCGGCGCCGTTGCCCCAGGAGCCCTGGCCGCCGAACTGCCCGGCGACCACCTCCCGCCAGGGACCGCCCGCGCCGATCCGACGGAGCACGTCGTGCATCGAGGCTCCGTAACCGCGGTGCGTGTCGTCGGCGTAGGCCTCCGCGAAGCGCAGGGCGAGGCGGTCCTGGTCGACCGTACCGCCGCCCTCGACGAGTTCCCGGACGAGGGCGAGTGCCTGGGCGGTGTCGTCGCTCCATCGCCACAGCGGCTCCCGGGGCGGCGTGCGCGCTTCCAGGGCCGCGGGCCCCTCCCGGCGCAGGATGCCGAACCAGCGGTCGCCGAAGGCGTCACCGAAGGCGAGCCCGTGCAGCGAGTCCCGTACGGAGGAAGGGTCGTTCGTCATCGGGGGAGTATCACAGGGCACCGCCGCTCCGGCACGCCGTTTTCGGCGGCCCCTCAGGGACGACCCCTCAGGGACGGAGCGCGCGCAGCAGGAGGTCGGCGAGGTGGCCGGCGACCTGTTCGGGGGTGAGGGGGCCGTCCGGGCGGTACCAGGTGGAGAGGTGGTGCACGGAGCCGAAGTGGTAGTCGACGACCAGGTCGGCGGGGGTCGCCGAGGAGAACACCCCGGCCCGCTGACCCTCCTCGACCAGGGCGCGGAACCGTTCGTGGTAGCGGCGGCGCTCGGCTCTGACCTGCTTGTTCTTCTCCGGGCTGAGGTGGTGCATGGAGCGGAAGAAGATGGCGGCGTCGTCGAGGTTCTCGATGGTGGTGACGACGACGTCGGCGGCGGCGTCGCGGAGCCGGTCCTCGATGGGCGCGTCGGCGTCGGCGTAGGCGTCGAGTCGTTCCTGCTGGAGGCGGAGGACGCGCGCGTAGACCTCCTGGAGGAGGTCCTCCTTGGAGCCGAAGTAGTGGTAGAGAGCGCCCTTGGTGACCCCGGCGGCCTCGACGATCTCCTGGACGGAGGTGCGGTCGTAGCCCCGCTCGGCGAAGAGCCGGGTGGCGGCGGCGAGGAGTCTCTGGGGGACGGGTGCGCCGCTCCCGTCCGTCGTCCTGGCCATGCTCCGCCGCCTTCCTTGGTGATCGTTCTCGGTCACGGGAACACGTTCCCGCCGGTAGATCTTCCCATCCGCCGGGGCCCTCGCCTACGGGTGCCCGCGGATCGGCCGCTCCGGGCCCGCCCGGCGGCGGCCGCGCGCCGCTCCCCCGGCTATCGCGTGCCCGTCTCCCAGGCCTGCTGGACGTGGTTCATCGTGGTGAGCCAACGCTCGGGGTCGGTGGCCCTGTTGCGGTAGTAGCCGGCGACCTCGGGGTGCGGCAGGACGAGGAAGCGGTCGGCGGCGATGGCGTCGAGGAGGGCGTCCGCGACGTCCTCGGGCTCGATGGCGGTGGGGGCGAGGACGAGCTCGCCGGCCGTTCCCGCGGCGGTGAGCATGTCCGTACGGACGCCCTGCGGGCAGATCGCGTGGACGGCGAGGCCGCGGTGCCGGTAGGTGAGGGAGAGCCATTCGGCGAAGGCGTACGCGCCGTGCTTGGAGACGCTGTACGGCGCCGCGCCGATCATGGTGAGCAGTCCGGCGGCGGAGACGGTGGAGACGAACCGGCCGCTGCCGCGCTCCAGCCACTGCGGGAGGAGGGCGCGGGCCGCGCGGACATGGGCCATGACGTTGACGTCCCAGGCGGCGGCCCAGACGTCCTCGTCGGCGAAGGCGTCGCCGGGCGAGGAGAGTCCGGCGTTGGCGCACCAGATGTCGACGGTGCCGCCGAGGGCCTCGCGGGCCTCGTCGACGACGGCGGAGGCGTCCCCGGGGACGGCGAGGGCGCCGATCTCCTCGGCGACGGCCTTCGTGCGGACGGGGTCGAGGTCGTTGACGACGACCCGGGCGCCTTCGGCGGCGAACCGGCGGGCGAGGGCGGCGCCGATGCCGCCGCCCGCTCCCGTGAC
Source organism: Streptomyces sp. NPDC058664 (assembly GCF_042716635.1). Classification (NCBI taxonomy): domain Bacteria; kingdom Bacillati; phylum Actinomycetota; class Actinomycetes; order Kitasatosporales; family Streptomycetaceae; genus Streptomyces; species Streptomyces sp. NPDC058664. The sequence goes on from NZ_JBHXRW010000030.1 coordinate 42,388, forward strand.
GACCACTCCCGCGCCCTGGACGACGCTCGTACCCGTGCTCCCGCTCGTATCCGCGCCCATGGCGTGATCCACCTCTCCGAGACGACGACCCTGACGTGCCGAACGGCAGACTAACCGGTCGGTATGTAAGGAGGGAAGGGGCCGGGGGCGGAGCGGCGGGGACGAGTGAGGGCGCGGGGGCGGAGGCGGGTGGGGCGCGGGGGACGGAAGAGGCGCGCCGCACGGTTCCCGCACGCCTCGTTCCCCGGAGGCGTCAGGAGCGCTAGCGTGCGTGCCCATGTCGCGCGCCCCGGCCGGGGACGGCGATCGAGGAGGTTTCCGCATGAGCCTGTCGCGACGGAGTCTGCTGGCCGCCGGAGGGGCGCTCGGCGCGGTGGCGGCCACCGTGCCGAGCGCCGCGGCGGCCGACGGGCAGCCGGGCCGCCACCGGGTACGGACCGGCTTCGAGCGGCTCGCGGCCGACGGGTACGCCCTCCTGGCCGGCGAACGGGTCGGCGTCGTCACCAACCCGACCGGGGTCACCGGGGACGCGCGGCACGTCGTGGACGTGATGCACGCCGACGAACGGGTCGACCTGGTCGCCGTCTTCGGCCCTGAGCACGGCTTCCGGGGCACCGCGCAGGCGGGCGGCTCCGAGGGCCGGTACGACGACCCGGCGACCGGACTGCCCGTCTACGACACGTACCTGAAGAGCGGTCAGCCGCTGGCGGACGTCTTCACCGCCTCCGGCGCGGACACGGTCGTCTTCGACATCCAGGACGTCGGCGCCCGCTTCTACACGTACATCTGGACGCTGTACGACTGCATGGTGGCCGCCGCCCTGGCCGGGAAGCGGTTCGTGGTCCTGGACCGGCCGAACCCGGTGACCGGGCGGGCGGCGCTCGGCCCCGTCCTGGACCGGACGTTCGCCACGTTCGTCGGACGCGAGCCGATCGCGCAGGCGCACGGCATGACGGTGGCGGAGCTGGCCCGGCTGTTCAACGCCGAGTTCCTGAGCACGCCCGTCGCCCTGGAGACGGTCCGGATGACGGGGTGGCGGCGCACGGAGTTCTTCGACGCGACCGGGCTGCCGTGGGTGCCGCCCAGCCCGAACATGCCGACGCCGGACACCGCGCTCGTCTACTCCGGGACCTGCCTCTTCGAGGGGACGAACCTGTCCGAGGGCCGGGGCACCACCCGCCCCTTCGAACTCCTCGGCGCCGAGGGGGTCGACCGTCGGTGGGCGGAGGCGGCGAACGCGCTCGGCCTGTCCGGGGTGCGGTTCCGGGAGGCGTACTTCGCGCCGAGCTTCTCCAAGTTCCAGGGGAGGACGGTGGGCGGGGTGCAGCTGCACGTCCACGACCGGGACTCCTTCGACCCGGTACGGACCGGGATCGGGCTCCTGGTCACCGCCCGGAGCTCGTGGTCCGGCTTCGCGTGGCGGGCGGACCACTGGATCGACAAGCTGACCGGCTCGACCCGGGTGCGGACGCTGATCGACGCCGGGGCGGGCGTGGACGAGACCGTCGGGGCGTGGCAGGCGGACCTGGCGGCCTTCCGGGCGGTCCGGGAGGAGTATCTGCTCTACCGCTGAGAGGAGTCGTCCGTCACGCCGCCGACCGGGGTCTCCCCGGTCGCGGCCACGGCGCTCCGTTCCTGGTCAGGGTTTCTTCCCCGCCGATCGGACGCGGGAGTTCCGCCGGGTCTCCGGGGCCTCTTCCGCACCGCTGATGGCTTCCATCCGAATTCCGATGGAACACGGCGGCGCGCTCGTTCGTCCCTCTGATACCGCGGAAGGACCAGCGACGGAGGTGCGGGAGATGGCCGGTTTCCGGAGTCTCGCGAGACAGGTGCGCGATCCGAGGTGCGACACGGCACTGCGCAGGTACTCGCTGCGCAAGTGCCTGGAGCGGTTCGCGCCGTACGGGCACCGGGCGACGTGGGACCACCTGTGCCGCAGGCACAGCTTCGGACCCGAGGACCGGGAGCTCGACCCCGGGCGGCTGATCGCCGCGCTCGACGAGCTGGAGGAGGCGCGGGCCGTGTGGCTCGCGTACGAGGAGGAGTTCGCCGCCCGGCGACGGCGCGAGAAGCAGGAGGGCCTGCGCGGGCTCGGGGCGCTCGACGACTGGCACCGGCGGGTCTGGGGCGGCAACGGCGTGGTCCGGTGCGGCGATCCGGCGGTGCACCCGTCGGACCCGCTGCCCGAGGTGCTGCGGCGGCTGATCACGGCCCTGGAGCGCGGACCGGGCGAAGGGTGCCCGGTGTGCGCGGGGCCGCGGATCGAGTGGGCGGGGCCGGGGGACGCGTACGAGCCGTGGCTCGGCCCGGTCTGCGGGGACTGCGGAGTGGGCGTGCCCCGCGCGGTGCTCACCTCCGGGGCGCTGGCCCGCGCCCGGGGGGACCGGAACCGGTCGCTGGCGCCGGCGGCGTGAGCACCGGGAGCCGGAGACGTCCTCCGCGCCTCCGGCGCCCCTGACCCCGGTCCGATCCGGTTCCGGCCCGCCCGAGGGGCCCTAGGACCTGCCCTTCGGGGCGGTCCGGCGTACCGGCAGCAGGCGGGAGCCCGTCATCTGTTCGCCGATGACGTCGTCGGGGTTGGACAGGACGCAGGTGTCCAGCGACAGGCAGCCGCAGCCGATGCAGTCCGTCAGGTGGTCGCGGAGCCTGCCGAGTTGCTTGATGCGCTCGTCGAGCTCGGTGCGCCAGGCCGCCGAGAGCCTGGCCCAGTCCTCGTTGGTGGGCGTGCGCCCCTCGGGGAGCTGGGCGAGGGCCTCGCGGATCGTGGCCAGCGGGATGCCCACCCGCTGGGCGGCGCGGACGAAGGCGACCCGGCGCAGGGTGTCGCGGCCGTAGCGGCGCTGGTTGCCGGTGGTGCGGCGGCTGCTGATGAGCCCCTTCGCCTCGTAGAAGTGGAGGGCGGAGACGGCTGCCCCGCTACGGGCGGAGAGCTGGCCGACGGTGAGCTCGTGGATCTTCTCTGGAATCTGCGGCACCCCGCGACCCTACTGGTCCTTCGACCGCGCCTCCGGTCCGTTGACAGCGCACCCCTCACCCCCACATGCTGAGCAAGCGCTTAGATACCGACCATCAGGTATGCCGTACCAGAAGGGACAGGAACATGGCCGAGCCGAGGATCTTCACCTCCGCCGACGAGCTCCGCGCGGGGGTCGGCGAGCAGCTGGGACACAGCGACTGGCTGGAGGTCGACCAGAAGCGGATCGACCTCTTCGCGGAGGCGACCGGGGACCACCAGTGGATCCACGTGGACCCGGAGCGCGCCGCCTCCGGACCCTTCGGCACGACGATCGCGCACGGCTATCTGACCCTGTCGCTGCTGCCGCTGTTCGTCCCGCAGGTGCTGCGGGTCGAGGGCATGAAGATGGGCATCAACTACGGCACGGAGAAGGTGCGTTTCCCCGCCCCCGTGCCGGTCGGCTCGCGGCTGCGCGCGACCGCCGTCCTGACGAAGGTCGAGGAGGCGGGCGGCGGTGTGCAGGTGACGGCCGCGGTGACCGTGGAGCGCGAGGGCGGCGAGAAGCCGGTCTGCGTCGCCGAGTCGGTCTCCCGCTACTACTTCTGAGCGCCGACCATCCGCAGGACGAGGTCGGCGTAGAGCGCGCCGACCTCGTCGGGCGTCCTGCGGCCCTGGGTGTTGAACCAGCGCGAGACGTCGATGCAGAGGGAGAGCACGGCCACCGTCGTGCCGGACACGTCCGGCACGTCGAACTCCCCCGCCGCCACACCCTCGTTGATGATGCGGCGCACCACCCCGTCGGACTCGCGGCGCAGCTCCACGATCTCGGCGCGGTGCTCGGGACCGAGGGCGTCGAGCTCGTACTGGACGACCCGGGCCGTGGTGTGGCGCTCGGCGTGCCAGCGGACGAAGGAACGCACGGCGTCGGCGAGGCGCTCGGCGGCGGTGCCGGGCCCCTCGGCCGAGGCCCGGAGGATCTCCAGGGCCCTGTCGTGACCGATCCGGCTGATCCGGTGGAGCAGCTCTTCCTTGGTCTTGTAGTGGATGTAGAGCGCGGCCGGGCTCATCCCGGCGCGGCCCGCGATGTCCCGGGTGGTCGTGGCGTGGTAGCCCCGCTCGGCGAACGCCTCGACGGCGGCCACCAGCAGCCGCCGGGCGGCCTCGGGCGTGACCTCGCCCCAGGGCACGTCCTCGGCCCCGGGCGTCTCCTCCGCCGCGCTCATCGCACACTCCTTCTCGACCCCGTCAGGACGAACACCATACAACGAGGGTGAGCAAGCGCTTAGATCTTGGCGGTCGGCGCTCCTGCCGGAGCTTCGCACGCCAGAGCTTCTGTCAGAGCTTCTGGAAGGGGTCGTGCTCGGCGAGGAGCTTCTCGAGCCGGGCCTGGTCGACGCGGCTGACGATCTGGCCGGCCTCCTGGCGGTCGCGGACGACCTTGGCCAGCGTGAACGCCGAGGTCGTGAGGTAGAGGACCGCGACGGCGAGGAAGGCCCGCACCCAGGCGCTGGCCTCCAGCTGGAAGATCCCGATGGCCACGGCCGCGAGGGCGATCCCGAAGGAGAGGACGGCCTGCATGTAGTAGGCGGCGGTGTTCTGCTGCTTGACCGGTGTGTCGCTCATGCCGGACAGCATCCGCCGGATGTGGCCCGTGCCACATCCGTCCGCGTACTCAGCGACGTACTCAGAAACCGGGGACCGGAGGCCGGGAGCCGGGGCCGGCGACCAGGAGGTTGGTGATCAGGAGGCCGGTGGTCAGAAGGCCGAGATCCCCGTCAGCGCCCGTCCGATGATGAGCTTCTGGATCTGGCTGGTGCCCTCGTACAGGGTCATCACGCGCGCGTCGCGGACGAGCTTGCCGACCGGGTACTCGTCGATGTAGCCGTAGCCGCCGAAGACCTGGAGGGCGTTGTTCGCGGCCCGGACGGCGGCCTCGGAGGCGTACAGCTTCGCCTTGGAGGCGGCGGTGGCGAACTCCTGGCCCCGGTCGATCAGGTCGGCGACCCGCCAGGTGAGCAGCCGGGCGGCGTCCACGTCGACGGCGATGTCGCTGATCAGTTCCTGGACGAGCTGGTACGAGGCGATGGGCTTGCCGAACTGCTCGCGCTCCCCCGCGTACCGCACGGCGGCGTCGAGGGCGGCCTGGGCGATGCCGACGCAGCCGGCGGCGACCGACATGCGGCCCTTGGCGAGGGCGGACATGGCGACGGTGAAGCCCTTGCCCTCGGGGCCGAGCATCGCGCCGGCCGGGACGCGGACGTCCTCCAGGACCAGTTCGGCGGTGGCCTGGCCGCGCAGGCCGAGCTTGCCGTGGACGGGGCGGCGGGTGAGGCCGGGGGTGTCGGTGGGGACGAGGAAGGCGGAGACGCCCTTGTGTCCTGGGGTGTCGTCGGTGCGGGCGAAGAGCAGGACGACGTCGGCCCAGGTGCCGTTGGTGATGAACATCTTGGTTCCGTTGAGCACGTAGTCACCGGCGCCGCCGTCCCGTACGGCCCGGGTGGCGAGGTTCCCCGCGTCGGAGCCGGTGCCGGGTTCGGTGAGGCCGAAGCAGCCGAGCGCCTCGCCGGAGGCGAGCCGGGGCAGCCAGGCGCGCTTCTGCTCCTCGTCGCCCCAGGAGGCGATCGTCTTGGCGACCAGGCCGAGGGAGACGGAGACGATGCCGCGCACGGAGGAGTCGCCGCGTCCGAGCTCCTCGGTCACGAGGCAGTAGGCGAGGTGGTCGCCGCCGGAGCCGCCGTACTCCTCCGGGACCGTGAGCCCGAGGAAGCCGACGGCGCCGAGCTTCTTCACGAGCCCCCGGTCCACCTCCTCCGCGCGGTCCCACGCCGCGGCGTGCGGGGTGACCTCGCGCGCGACGAAGTCCTCGGCGAGCCGCCGTACGGCTTCCTGCTCCTCGCTCAGTGCCAGATCCACCGTGTCACCCCTCACCCGGGCCGCCGTCCGGCCGCTCGTTAATTACCACTGCTAGTTTTGTGGCGCAGGCCTACTATGTGCGCCATGGCCCGACCGCGCAAGCCCCTGCTCAGCCGAGACCGCATCGTCGAGACGGCGGGCGCGCTCGTCGACGCGGAGGGGCTCGGCGCGCTCTCGACCCGGCGGCTCGCGGCCGAACTCGGGGTGAGCGGACCCTCGCTCTACAACCACTTCCGCACCAAGGACGAGATCCTCGACGCCGTCGCCGACGCGGTGAGCGCGAAGATCGACCTGTCGATGTTCACGGAGGCCGACGGCCGCGACTGGCTCACGGCGCTGCACGACTGGGCCGTCTCCTACCGCGCCGCCCTCACCGACCACCCGCACATCGTCCCGGTCCTCGCCCAGGGCCCCGGCCGCCGCCCGGCGGGCCTGCGCGTCGCGGATGCCGTCTTCGGCGCGATGGTCCGCGCGGGCTGGCCGCCCGCCCAGGCCACCTCCATCGGCGCGCTGATGCGGTACTTCATCACCGGCTCCGCCCTGGGTTCCTTCGCCCGCGGCTTCGTCGACGACGAGTCGGCCTACGACCCGGCCGACTACCCCCACCTCGGCCAGGCCCACCTCCTCGCGGAGCACCGCCAGAAGGTCGACGAGGGCGCCTTCGAGACGGGCCTGCGGGCCCTCCTGGACGGACTGCGGCTCCAGTACGAGGCACTCGCCCGCCGGCCCGGAACCCCCCACGACACTTCGGCCGCCGCCGAAGTGTGAGTGCGGGAAGCTGGTCGCATGGCAGCCAGTGACCTCGCCGCGCTCGCGGCGCTCCTCGCGGACGAGACCCGCGCCGCGTTCCTGCTCGCCCTGCTCGACGGACGGGCCTGGACCGCCGGGGAACTCGCCCGGCACGCGGGCGTGGCGCCGTCCACCGCCAGCGAGCACCTCGGCAGACTCGTCTCCGGCGGGATGCTCACGGAGGAACGGCAGGGGCGCCACCGGTACGTACGCCTCGCCGACCCCGGGGTCGCGCACCTCGTCGAGGACCTGGCCGCCCGCTCCGAGCCGGCGGCGTCCGCGCCGCCCCGCTCGCTGCGCGCCGCGAACGCCGGGCGGGCGATGGCCCGGGGGCGGACCTGCTACGACCACCTCGCCGGCCGGCTCGGCATCGCCGTCACCGAGGCGATGACCGCCCGCGGACTGCTGCGCCAGGACACCGGATTCGCGCTCACGGACCGGGGCCTGGCCTGGTTCGAGGACCTTGGCGTCCCCCTCGTGCGCCGGGGTCGGCGGCCCGTCGCGCGCGGCTGCCTCGACTGGACCGAGCGGAGACCGCACCTCGCGGGGATCGCGGGCGCCGCGCTGTGCCGGCACGCGCTGGACGCGGGGTGGTGCGTACGGATCGGGTCGGAGCGGGCCGTGAAGGTGACCGAGGAGGGCGAGAGCGCGCTGTACGCGACCCTGGGCATCGCGGCGGCGGAGCTGCGGTGAGCCGGGGGGCCGGGCGACACGCCCCCGGGAGCGGGCCGGGCCACGGAGCGTGGGGCGACAGCGCGACGGGCGGGAGCGGGCCGTGGCGCGGCGGGCGACTTGCCGAACGGCCGTGGCGCGGCGGGTGGGTGGGGCGTGGGGGGACAGTTCGGTGAGCGCCGAAGCGTCCGGGTCCTACGGTCGGGGCATGCAGAAGCAATCCTCGCGGCTCGCCCTCGCCGCCGCCGGTGTCACCGTCGTCCTGTGGGCCTCCGCCTTCGTCTCCATCCGCAGCGCCGGGGCGGCCTACTCCCCCGGCGCCCTCGCGCTCGGGCGGCTGCTCGCGGGGGCCCTGGTCCTCGGGGCCGTCCTCCTGGTCCGGCGGGAGGGGCTGCCGCCCCGGGCGGCCTGGCCGGGGATCGTGGTCTCGGGCCTGCTCTGGTTCGGGGTGTACATGGTGGCGCTCAACTGGGGCGAGCAGGAGGTCGACGCGGGCACGGCGGCGATGGTGGTGAACATCGGGCCGATCCTGATCGCGCTGCTCGGCGCCCGGTTCCTCGGCGAGTCGCTGCCGCCGCGGCTGCTCGCGGGCATGGCGGTGTCCTTCGCGGGCGCGGTGGCGGTGGGCCTCTCGATGTCCCGCGCGTCCTCCGGCGGGCACGCCTCGGTGCTCGGGGTGCTGCTCTGCGTCCTGGCCGCGATGGCGTACGCGGGCGGGGTCGTGGCCCAGAAGCCGGCGCTCGCGCACGGCAGCGCGCTCCAGGTGACGACCTTCGGGTGCCTGGTGGGTGCGGTGGCCTGTCTGCCGTTCGCCGGGCAGCTGGTCGAAGAGGCGGGCCGCGCCCCCCTGTCGGCGACCCTGAACATGGTCTACCTGGGCGTGTTCCCGACCGCGCTCGCCTTCACGACCTGGGCCTACGCCCTGGCGCGTACGACCGCGGGGCGGATGGGCGCGACGACGTACGCCGTACCCGCGCTCGTCGTCCTCCTCGCCTGGCTGCTCCTCGGTGAGCTGCCGGGGCTGCTCACGCTCGCCGGGGGCGCCCTGTGCCTGGCCGGTGTGGCCGTTTCCCGGTCCCGGTCACGGGCTTCCGCCGCGGCCGGAACGGCTGAATCCACCTGACAGGCCATACCCCCGGTTCCGGTCACTTCACGGACGGCCGGCACGGACCGACCGGCTCGCGACCTGGAGAGGAGACGCCCGTCAAGCCTCCGTTTCGGCCCCCCGGGCGAGAACATACGTTTCGCGGCCGCCCGGCCGGATAGTTTCGAGTCGGTCACAGGCGTGGGCCGGAACATAACGCTCCGGCACCTTCTGGCAAGCCGACGGGGGAGTTCATGGCGATACAGCAGCGGGCGGAACGTACAAGACAGGAGATTCTGTCGGCAGCCGCGCGGGTGTTCGACGGGCTTGGGTACGAGCGGGCGTCCCTGGCCAGAATCGCCGGCGAGGCCCGGGTGACGACCGGGGCGCTGGTCTTCCACTTCGCGACGAAGGCGGACCTCGCGACGGCGGTCCGCGGGCGGGCCCGCGCGGTCACCCGGATCACGGTCGAGTCGGCCTGCCTGTCCGCCGAGGGGGTGGGCGGCACGGCGATCGACAAGTTAGTCATCGCCACGCACGCGCTGATCCGGCTCTTCGAGACCGATCCCATGGCGCGGGCGGGCGAACGTCTCGCACGGGAGCTCCAGTTGACCGATCCCGGGCTCTCCCGCGAGTGTCCCTGGCGGCGCGAGGTGGCCCGCCTGGCGCGTTACGCGGCGGCCGAGAAGGCCCTGCGCCCCGGCGTGGACGCGACGGCCGTCGCGGCGCTCATCGGCTACGTGATCACCGGGGTCGAGCTGGAGATGCGCTGCCCGAGCAGGCCCGCGGAGGAGTTCTGGTCCGCCGAGGAGTCGACGACCGCCGAGAGCGGCGCCCTGCACTGCTCGGCCGAGCAACGACTCGGGCGCATCTGGGAGTTGATCCTGCCGGGCCTGGTCCACCCGGCCGCCGGCCAGCCCGGCGCCTAGCGGCCGGACCTGCCGCCACCGGTCCGTACCGGACCCCCGCCCCCCACCGCCACCGCTCCGTACGCCGACCGCGCCCCGGGCGTCCGCCCGGCACGCCGGGGCCCAGCCGTACGACGCCCGCGCCCAGTACGCCCGTCGAGGCCCGCCCGAAACGCGTCCGCCGGAAGTCCGTCCGGGCGACACCCGCCCCCGGGCCCGGCCGGCCGAGGCCTTCCGGCGCCCCTCCTCACTCCCCCGACCGCAGCAGGTGGCGGGCGAAGTCCGCGAGGGCGCTGCCGATGCGCTCGGTCGACAGGCCGAGTTCGTGCCGCTGGAACTGGAAGAGCTCCGGCGACAGCGGGCCGAGCGCGACGTCGATCAGCGGGTCCGGGTCCCGGACCCCGTGGTCGACGAGCAGGGTGCGGACGTGCACGCGCCAGAAGCCGTACGCGCCCGTCCGGAAGCGCGCCGGGCCGGTCTCCGCCCCGAGCGCGAGCGGCAGGTGCCGTTCGAGCAGGTCGAGCATGGCCAGGTAGAACGCGGCGAGCCGTTCCCCGGCGGGAGCGCCGGGGCCCAGCGGCGGCGGGCCGTAGATGAGCTGCCCCTGGAGCCGGCGCTCGTGCTCGTCGAGGAGCGCGACGGCGACCGACGAGGGATCGGGGAAGCTCCGGTACAGCGTGGCGCGGCCCACCCCGGCGGCCTTGGCGATCCTGTCCATGGTGACGGACCGCGGGTCCTGCTCGGCGAAGAGCCGTTCGGCCGCGGCCAGGATCTGGGCGCGGTTGCGTTCCGCGTCCGCGCGCCTGCGCGGGGCGACCGGCTGTTCGTCGGCCGCCTGGAGATCACCGAGGAGCCCGCCGACCCGGTGCACGGAGGCGGCTCCACGACCGCGCTGCTCGTCGTCGCTCATGGACCAGACCTTACTTCCCCCGGAGCTAAGTGGACACCTTGTCCGTTTGATGGCAGCCGTGGCATGCTAACCGGACTCAGTGTCCACTTACCCGCTCGTCCCCGCCCCAGGGAGATCAAGATGCACACCGCGCTCCTCGCCGCGGCCCTGCTGGTCGGCTGCCTCCTGGCCGTCCAGGCCTCGGTGAACCTCCAGCTCAACTCGGCCGTCGGGACCCCGTACGGCGCCTCGACCATCCAGCTCGGCGTCGCGACCGGTCTGCTGACCGTGCTCGCGGTGGTGGCCGGAGCACTCGGCGCGCTCGGCAAACTGCCCGACGTCGAGCCCTGGCAGCTCCTGGGCGGCCTCGCCAGTCCGCTCTACATCACCAGCGGCATCCTGCTCTTCCCCCGGCTCGGAGCCCTCGCCGCCGTCGGGCTCTTCGTCACCGGCCAGATGTTCGCCTCGCTCGCGCTGGACCTCTTCGGCCTGCTCGGCCTCGAGCAGAAGGACCTCAGCGCCGGGATCGTCGTCGGCGCCCTCGCCGTGCTCGCCGGCATCGTCGTGATCATCCGGGGCATGAAGGCCGCCGCCCCTCCCGGCGCCCCCAGGATGTCGGGCGCCGGCCGCGTCGGCTGGCTCGCCCTCGGTGTCGTCGCCGGCGCCGTGCTGCCCGTGCAGGGCGCGGTCAACGCCCAGTTGCGCGCCCAGCTCAAGGAGCCCATCACCGTCGCCGTGATCAGCTTCGCCGTGGCGACCTTCACCATCGCCGTCGTCCTGCTCGTGCTCTACGCGACCCGGCGCACCCCCAAGCCCAAGATCGCGCCCCTGAAGAAGATGCCCTGGTGGGGCTGGCTCGGTGGCGCCTGCGCCGCCGCCTACGTCACCGGCACCTTCCTGCTCATCCCCTCCATCGGGGCGGCGGTGACCATCGCGCTCACCGTGACGGGGCAGCAGCTCACCTCGGCGCTGATCGACCACAAGGGCCTGTTCAAGCTCCCGCAGCGCTCCCTGACCAAGCCGCGCGCCCTGGGCCTCGCCCTGCTGATCGCCGGCTCCCTGACCATCCAGCTCGTCTGACCATCCAGCCCGTCCGACCCGGGGCCGCCCCTCTCCGGGACCGCGCCCGGGAGCCACGGCCCACCCGGTGCGTCATGAAACTCGCCGCGTCGCGAGACCCGCCGCGTCGTGGAACTCGGTGCGTCATGAAAGGTGTGTCATGAAAGCGTCCTACACCGCCGGACCGGACATCCACGTCCTCCCCTCGGCGCTGCCCATACCGGGCCTCGGCGACCAGCCGGTGAACGCCTTCCTCCTGCGGTCCGGACAGCCGCTCCTCGTGGACACCGGCATGCCCGTGGACCGGGACGGCTTCCTGGACGCCCTCTGGTCGCTGATCGACCCGGCGGATCTGCGCTGGGTGGTCGTCACCCACGACGACCGCGACCACACCGGCGCCCTCGCGTCCGTCCTGGCCGCCGCGCCGCACGCGAAGGTGCTCGCCAACGCGATATCGGTGACGCGAATATCGGAAGAGTTCAGCATTCCGCAGGACCGGGTGGCGACCGCGAACCCGGGAAGCCGCGTGAAAATCGGCGACCGCGAGCTGAGTTTTCACCGGCCGCCCACTTTCGATTCACCCGGAACCCTTGCCGTGTTCGACCATTCCGATGGAACCCTCTACAGCTCCGACAGCTTCGGTACCGTCGTCGAGGAAATCAGTCAGGAATTCAACGAACTCTCCGAGGCTGAATTCTTCCACGGCTTCGAGGTCCTGAACCGGGCCATAGCCCCGTGGACCGCGCTGGTCGACGAGGCGAAGTTCCTCCCGCCGGTGCGCGAACTGGCCGCCCTGCGCCCCGCGCGGCTGCTCAGCGCCCACGGGCCGACCGTCCGGGAGGACGCCGTACCGCGGCTCTTCGAGGCGATGGCCCGCATCCCCTCCCTGCCCGCCTGGCTGCCGGACGCCGACCTCGACCTGGAGGCGGCGCTCGACGCCATCGAGTCCCCAGCGGGCTGAGCCCGCTCCGCCCGCGTACGAACCGAGGAGAACCATGCCCGACCCGACCACCGCCGACCTGACCCCGCCGCGCGGAGTCATCACCGTCTTCTCCGACATCTGGTGTTCCTTCGCGCACATCGCCGTCCACCGGCTGCACACCACCCGGGCCCGTCTCGGCCTGGAGGAGCAGGTCTCCTTCGACCTGCGCGCCTTCCCCCTCGAACTGCTCAACGACGCCCCGAGCCCGCGCCCCGGCACGGACAGCGAGGTGGCCAGGATGGCGAGCCTCGAGCCGGCCGCCGGCTGGCAGCTCTGGCAGGCCAAGGACTGGCTGTACCCCTCGACGACCCTGCCCGCCCTCGAGGCGGTGCTCGCCGCCAAGGAGCAGGGCCTGAACGCCTCCGAGCAGCTCGACCTCGGGCTGCGCCGGGCCTTCTGGGCCGAGTCGCGCTGCATCAGCCACCGCAAGGTGATCCTGGACGTGGCCGCGGACACCGGCGCGGTCGACGTGGCCGCCCTCACCGAGGCGCTGGACGACGGGCGCGCGCGCCGGGCGCTCGCGGACCAGGCCGCGCAGTCCCGGACCGACCGGATCAACTGCAGCCCGCACCTGTTCCTGCCCGACGGCTCCGACCACGCCAACCCGGGCATCGACGTGGGCTGGGAGGGCGCGTACGGCATCGGCTGGCCGGTGATCGCGTCGGACGACCCGAAGGTGTACGAGGACATCCTCCTGAAGGCCGCCACTGAATAGTTGAACAAGCCGCCAAAAGCGGCCGGACAACACCGGAACGACGGTCAGACATTCCGTTCGAGGAATGTCTGACCGTCGTTCCTTTTTTTCGCCGGGAGAACATCGCGGTGATTATTAATTGCGTGACCCGGCCGTTATTCGCAAGGCCGGTCGAAGCTCCTAAAGTCGTTCACGCCGCCGGAGTTCCGGACGGAGATTCGTATCGACAGCGGGAGTTCTTCATGTCGTTGACCGACAAGGCAGACGTCAGCACGTTCGTCGACCTCACCCAGCACGAGATCGAAGCCCTGAAGACCAGGTTCAACCTGGCCGACGCGCACACCCACCAGCGTCAGTCCGCGTCCCAGGAGCGAATCGTCTCGCGACTCCCTGAACTCTGGCACGAGTCCGAGTCGAAGCAGCAGGCGCACTTCGAGCGCCAGTTCCTGGACGCCTTCTTCCGGCTGCACCAGCAGCCCACCGCCCGTGCGATGGACCGCACGCTCCTCTCCTACTCCGCCAGCGTGTCGACGATGGTCGCCGGCATGCTCCTCAAGCAGCGCGGGATGTCGGTGCAGCTGGTCGAGCCCTGCTTCGACAACCTGGTCGACCTGCTGCGCAACATGCAGGTGCCGATCTCCCCGCTCGCCGAGTCGGCGCTGCACGACAGGGACGCCATCTACGAGCGGCTCGTGGAGCAGGTCGACGCGGACGCGATCTACCTGGTCGACCCCAACAACCCCACCGGGTTCACCCTGCTCGCCGAGAAGCTGGAGGGCTTCCGCGAGGTCGTCCGCTACTGCGTGGACCACGGCAAGGTCCTGGTGATGGACTTCTGCTTCGCCTCCTTCGCGCTCTGCGACGAGGGCATCGGCCGGGTCGACATCTACCAGCTCCTGGAGGAGTCGGGCGTCACGTACATGGTCATGGAGGACACCGGCAAGACCTGGCCGATCCAGGACGCCAAGTGCGCCATGATCACGGCCAGCCGGGACATCCAGGAGGAGGTCTACAACCTCCACACCAGCGTCCTCCTGAACGTCTCGCCCTTCGTCCTCAACATGGTCACCCAGTACGTCGAGGACTCCATCTCCGACGGCTTCGCCTCCGTGCGCGACATCATCCGGACCAACGGCGAGGCCGCCCGCGACGCGCTCAGCGGCACCATCCTGGAGTTCCAGGAGCCGGTCGTCGGCACCAGCGTCGCCTGGTTCCGCATCAAGCCGGAGCACCTGACCGCCACCCGCCTCCAGGCCGTCCTCTTCGACGAGGAGGTGTACGTCCTGCCCGGCACCTTCTTCTACTGGAACACCAAGGAGAAGGGCGAGCGCTTCATCCGGCTCGCCCTGGCCCGCGAGCCCGAGGTGTTCGCCGGCGCGATGGAGCGGATGCGGAAGGTGCTCGAGCGCTATGCGGGCTGACGCCGACCCGGTGGTGTTCGTCGACGCCACCCTCTTCATGGGCATGCACAGCAAGGACGGCGCCGTCCGCCTGGCCGCCAAGGCCTTCTTCGCGGGCCGCCTGGCCGCGGGGGACGCCGGCCGGGTCCTGATGAGCTGGGAGCAGGTCGGCCGCTGCGACGACCTGGTGTGGGCGTACGAACGGGGCGTGCAGGACGACTACTACCCCTTCATGGACGTCCTCCACACCGACCTCGCCATCGAGCGGATCGGTTACGACGAGGACGACGTCCGCCGGGCCCTCACCCTGCCCGCGCTCGACGGCCTGCCCACCCACGAGCGGCTGCTGCTCGCCCAGGTCATCGGCCGCGGGGGCGTCCTGCACACGGCGAGCCCCCGGCTGGCCGGGACGACCGGCCTGCCCGTCGTACCGATCGTGCCGGACGGCTCAGCCGGCACGATCCGGGACACGGCGTTCCCCGCGTACCTGGAAGACCTCTACCAGCGGTCGCTGGTGCTGACGGTCGTCTCCGAGAGCCTCTGAAGACCTCCGAGAACCTCCGAAGACCTCCGAAGCCTTCTGAAGACCTCCGAAGACCTGTGAAGAACTCCGAAGGGCACCCCACTCATGCCTGACACCTACTCCGGGACCGTCGTCCCGCTGATCACCCCTCTCGACGAGGACGGAACCGTCGACGAGCAGAGCGTCGCCCGCCTCCTGGACCACATCCGGGACGAGGTCACGGGCCTCATGCCGGCCCTGACCTCCGGTGAGGGCTGGAAGCTCGACGCCCGGCAGTGGCAGGACGTCGTCACGCACACCGTCAAGCACGCCGACGGCCTCCCCGTGCTCGCCGGCATCCAGCTCCCCGACACCGCCTCGGTGATCGACCGGGCCCGCACGGCCGCCGAACTCGGCGTCGACGCGGTCGTCGTCACGACGCCGTTCGGCTCCGACGTGACGCAGGACGGGATCGTCGCGCACTACCGGGCGATCCGCACGGCCCTCGACATACCGATCTTCCTCTACAACGAGGAGGCGCTGTCGGGCAACCGCATCGAGTTCGACACCCTGATCCGGATCTGCGAGGAGATCCCGGGGATCGTCGGCATCAAGGAGTCCAGCGGCGACGCCGCCTTCACCCGACGGATGGCCGAGGCCGGCACCGGCATCCCGGTCTTCGAGGGCTGGGAGAACCTCCTCGTCGACGCCCGCGGCATCCAGGGCTTCATCGGCCCGCTGGCCAACCTCGAACCCGGCCTGTGCAACGCGATGCTGGTCGACCCCAGCCCGGACCGCCAGGCGGAGATCAACGCCGTCTGCGAGCGGTACGGAGTCTTCCGCGACGACTGGTACCGCTGGGTCAAGAAGGAACTGCACCGGCGCGGTGTGATCGGTTCCCCCACCACGCACGAGGAGGCGAAGGCGGCATGAGCACCACCCCCGCCTCCCGCACTCCCTCGTCCCACGTGTCCGTCCCGGTGGCCGCGCACTCGGTCGCGGCCCCGGCCGCGACCGCGCAGCGCGAACTGCACGAGCTCTACCGGCGGGTGCCCAACCTCGGCGACTACGGGTCGATGACCGCGATCGAGGAACGGTGGATCCTGCCGAAGGCGCGGGCGTACGAGGCCTCCGCGCCCCGGTTCGGCTCGGCCGGCGAGCTGCTCCAGGCGCTCAAAAGCTTTCTCGGCGAGGAGGAGGCCGCGATCCCGGAGAGCGCGACCTTCCTCGCCGAGCACGCGACGCTCGACCAGTTCAAGGTCGTGGTGGGGCAGTTCGCCCTCGACGGTCTCACCGAGTCCGAGTCGCTGCTGCCCGTGGTGCCCCGGCTGCCGTACCGCTCGGCGATGGCGGTCTTCCGGGTGCTCATCGACGAACTCGGCTGCGGCAACGAGGAGAAGGCGCACTCCCAGCTCTACCGGGACCTGCTCACCGAGCTCGGCATGAGCCTCCGGCTCGACGACTACCTCGACGAGACGTCCCCGGAGTGCTTCGCGTACGTCAACATGTTCCACTGGCTGGCGAGCCGGGCGCCCTCGCCGCAGTACTTCCTGGGCGCGTACGCCTACTTCGAGACCAGTGTGCTGTACGCCTTCCAGAGCTTCGCGCGGGCGGCACGGCGGCTCGGCATCAGCCACGACGCCTACTACACCGAGCACCTCTACATCGACTCGTACCACAGCAACCACATGCGTACGGCGATCCGTGCCCTCGAGGAGCCGGACCTGGCGAAGATCTGGGCGGGGGTCCGGCTGGCCTCCGACATCGTCGGCACGGCCACGGAGGCGGCCGTCGCACGGGCGCGGGAGACCGTCGCGTGACCGCCGTGCCCGCCGGACGGCGGAGCTCCGACGAGCCCACCGTCCGCCAGGTGACGGAGGACCTGGTCCTGGTCGAGGTCGCCGGCCGCAAGGTCCTCGCGGCCGCCGTCTGCCCGCACCGCGGGGGCCGGCTCAAGTACGGCAGGGTCGACGGGGACAGGCTGCGGATCACCTGCCCCCTGCACCACACGGTCTTCGACCTGACCAGCGGGGAGCGCATGTCGGGAGCGGCGTGCGCGGCCCTGCGGGTCGTCGACGTCCTGCCCGGTGAACACGGCGGGCGCGGCCCGGCCGGGGGCGACACGCCGCCAGGGCAGGGTCCGGTCGGGGGCGGGACCCCGTTCGGGCAGAGCCCGGCCGGGGGCGCCTCGTGACCACCACACCGACCGGGGCGGCGACCGTCGTGACGCCGCCCCGCGCGGGGGCCGGCCACGACGGCGTCGCGCCGGTCCCGGAGGCCGAACGCACCTCGGCGCCGGGCGCGTTCGGCTGGATCTGGCCCTCCGCGCAGTTCTCCTTCGGCACGGTCGTCCTCGGCGCGCTGCCCGTCGTCTTCGGCCTGGGCTGGTGGGCCTCGGCGAGCGCCATCGCCGCGGGCGTCGCCGTCGGCACGGCGCTCCTCGCGCCGCTGGCCCGGTTCGGCGTGCGCACCGGCACCAACGACCCGGTGGCGAGCGGGGCGCACTTCGGCGTACGGGGCAGGGTCCTCGGCAACGCCCTCACCGTGGTGACCGCGCTCGGCTTCTTCGCGATCGCCGTGTGGACGGGCGGCACCGCCGTCATGGTCGCCGGGCACCGCCTCCTCTCCACCCCCACGGGCCCCGGCGCGCTGACCGCCGCCATGTTCGTGACGGCGGCGGCGGTCGCGCTGGTCGCCGTACGCGGCCACGAGACACTGGTGCGCACCTACAAGGTGACCGCGGTCAC
Source organism: Streptomyces sp. NPDC058664 (assembly GCF_042716635.1). Taxonomy (NCBI): domain Bacteria; kingdom Bacillati; phylum Actinomycetota; class Actinomycetes; order Kitasatosporales; family Streptomycetaceae; genus Streptomyces; species Streptomyces sp. NPDC058664. The sequence goes on from NZ_JBHXRW010000030.1 coordinate 59,983, forward strand.
CGGTGGCGCGGTCCTCCTCGGCACCGTCCTCGTCCTCGCCCCGGACTTCGACGCGGGGTACGCCGGCGGGGCGCTCGCGCTCGACAGCGTCTTCCACACCTGGCTGCTCGCGGCGACCGCGTCCGCGACCGTTCCCCTGTCGTACGCCACCTTCCAGGGCGACTACACCCGCTTCATGCCCGCCTCCACGCCCACCGGCCGGGTGGTGCGCGCCAGCGGGATCTCCATGTTCCTCAGCAGTCTCGCCGCGCTGCTCACCGGCGCGTACGTGACGACCCTCTTCCCCGTCCCCGACGAGCCGTGGCTGCAGGGCCTGACGGACGCGGTGCCCGGCTGGTTCGCGGTGGCGGTCGTGGTCTTCGGCTTCGCGGGCACCCTGCCGCAGGCGGGACTGTGCCTGTACGCGGCCGGGCTCTCCGCCAACTCGGTGTTCTGGCGCTCGTCGCGGGCCGCGGTGACCACGGTGGTGGCGCTGCTCGCGGCAGCCGTGCTGTACCTCGGGGCGGTGGTGTACGACGCCATGGACGCGATGTCGGCGTTCGTGACGCTGCTCCTGACGGTCGTCGCCCCGTGGGCGGCCGTGCTCTCCGTCGGGTACGTGCTCCACAGGGGCCGGTACGACGCGGAGGCCCTGCGTACCTTCACCACGGGCGGCGGCGGGCGGTACTGGTACACGGGCGGGGTCAACCCGCGGGCCGCCGCGGCCTTCGCGGCCGGCTCCGCCGTCGGGGTGCTGTGGGTCAACAACCCGCTGTACACCGGGCCGTTGACCGGTCTCACGGACGGCGTGGACCTCAGCCTGCCGGCCTCCTTCGTGGTCGCGGCCGCGCTGTACGGGGCGCTCTGCCGCGCATGGCCGGAGCCTCTTCTTCCGCCCTCCGACGGCCGTCCGTCCCGCGCACCGACCGCCGTCGATCCCGTTCACTGACCGAGGTGACTCATTCATGTCCATGTTCCGACTCGCGGTCCGGTCGGTCGTCGAGGAGGCGGAAGGCGTCCGGGGACTGCTCCTCGCCGACCCGGCGGGCGCCGACCTGGCCCCGTGGGAGCCCGGTGCGCACCTGGAGGTGACGCTGCCGTCCGGGGCGGTCCGGCACTACTCGCTCTGCGGCGATCCCGCCGACCGGAGCGTCTACCGGCTCGGGGTACTGCGGGAGCCGGCGGGCCGGGGCGGTTCGGAGGAGGTCCACACGGCCGTCGGGGAGGGCACGCTCCTCGGGGTGCGGGGCCCGTACAACCGTTTCCCGCTGGTGCCCGCCGAGCGCTATCTGTTCGTCGCGGGCGGCATCGGCATCACCCCACTGCTGCCGATGGTCCGCTCCCTGCCGCCGGGATCGTGGTCCCTGCTGTACGGCGGCCGGAGCCTGGCGTCGATGGCGTACCGCGAGGAGCTCTCCGGGCTCCCCGGCGTCACGCTCGTCCCGCGGGACACGGCGGGGCTGCCCGACCTGGACGCCGTCCTGGGGGAGCTGCCGCCGTCGACGGCCGTCTACTGCTGCGGCCCCGAGGGGCTGCTGAGGGCGGTGGAGGAGCGCTGGTCCGGGCCGCTGCACACGGAACGGTTCGGGGCGGCGGCGCCTGCCGGCGGGGCCTCCGGCCCGGACGGCTTCGAGGTCGAGCTGCGCCGCAGTGGGCGGATGCTGCGCGTGGAGCCCGGACGGACCCTGCTCGACACCGTGCGTGAGGTGGTGCCGGGTGTGGCGTACTCCTGCGAGGAGGGGTGGTGCGGCACCTGTGAGACGAAGGTGCTCGCCGGGACGCCCGAGCACCACGACTCCGTCCTCGGCGAGGAGGAGAAGGCCTCGGGGACGACGATGATGATCTGCGTGGGCCGCGCGCGCGGCGGCCGGCTCGTCCTGGACCTGTGACGGGCGGAGGCCCGTACCGGCTCGTGGGCCGGTACGGGCCTCCGCGTCCGCTCGGGGTGCGGGGTACGCGTGCCGGTCAGTCGAAGACGACCAGGGCGCGGCCGCCCTTGCCCGCGATCATGTTGTCGAAGGCGCCCGGGATGCCGTCCAGGGTGATCCGCTCGGTGACGAGCGCCCCGAGGTCGAAGCGGCCCGCCCTGATGTGCTCGGCGAGGACCGGCAGGTCCACGGCCGGGTTCGAGTTGCCGTAGACGCAGCCGGCGAGGGTCCTGCCCCAGTGGAAGATCTCCAGGGCGTTGAACGTGACCTGCTGGTCCTTGCCGCCGATGCCGACGACCGTGGTGCGACCGCCGCGCCGGGTGGACTCCCAGGCGGTACGGATGGTGACGGCGCGGCCCACGCACTCGACGGCCACGTCGACGCCCTGGCCCCCCGTCAGCTTCCGGATCTCCCTCGGCGTCGTCTCGGAGGCGACGACGTACTCGGTGGCGCCCGCCGCCCGCGCGAGCGCCTCCTTCTCCGGGGAGACGTCGACGGCGACGATCGTGGACGCGCCCGCGATCCGGGCGGCCTGGAGGGTGGCGAGGCCCACGCCGCCGACCCCGAACACCGCGACCGACTCGCCCTCGCGGACCCGGGCGGAGTGGTGGACCGCGCCCCAGCCGGTGAGGACGGCGCAGCCGAGCAGGGCCGCGTCGGTGAGCGGGATCCCGTCGGGGACGGGCAGGACGCTGTTCTCGGCGACGACCGTCTCCTCGGCGAAGGCTGCGACGGTGAGGCCAGGGTGGAGCTCCGTGCCGTCCTGGGTGCGGGCGTGGACGTTCGCCGCGCCGGCCAGGGCGTCGACGCAGAGCCACACCTCGCCGAGCGAACAGGGGTGGCAGTTCCCGCAGGACGGCGCCCAGTTGAGGACGACGCCGTCGCCCGGGGCGACCCGGGTGACGCCCTCGCCGACGGAGACGACGGTGCCGGCGCCCTCGTGGCCGAGGACGGCGGGGACCGGCAGGCGCATGGTGCCGTTGGCGAGGGACAGGTCGGAGTGGCAGACGCCGGCGGCGGCGAGCCGGACCCGGACCTGGCCGGGACCGGGCTCGGGGAGCTCGATGCCGGTGATCTCCAGGGGCGAGCCGACGGCGGGCAGGACTGCGGCGCGGATCACGCTCACGTGCGGTGCTCCTCGGGTGTCGGAACTGTCGGAACCATCGGGACTGTCGGATCCGGCTCAGAACTGGAGGGACTTGGTCTGGAGGTACTCGGAGAGACCGTGCGCGCCGAGTTCGCGGCCGACGCCGGACTGCTTGTACCCGCCGAAGGGGGCCAGCGGGTTGAACCGGCCGCCGTTGATGTCGACCTGGCCGGTCTCCATGCGGCGGGCGAAGGCCACGGCCTCCTCGGGGTCGCCCCAGACGGCACCGGCCAGGCCGTAGACGGTGCCGTTGGCGAGGGCGAGCGCGTCGGCCTCGTCCTCGTAGCGGAGGAGCGAGACGACCGGCCCGAAGATCTCCTCCTGCGCGATGGTCATCTCCGGGGTGACGTCGGCGAAGACGGTCGGGGAGACGTAGTAGCCGGTCTCGCGCGGGGCTTCGGGGCCGCCGGCGACGAGCCGGGCGCCCTCCTCGACGCCCTTCTCGATGTAACCGCGGACGCGCTGCTGCTGCTTGGCGTTGACCAGGGGGCCGACCCGCTCGCCGGGTACGTACTTGGCGACGGCCTCGGCGGCGAGCGCCACCGCCTCCTCGTACCGGTCGGCGGGGATCAGCATCCGGGTCCAGGCGCTGCACGTCTGCCCCGAGTTGGACATGACGTTGGCGATGCCGACGGCGACGGCCTTGGGGAGGTCGGCGCTCGGCAGGATGACGTTGGCGGACTTGCCGCCGAGTTCGAGGGCGACCCGCTTGACGGCCCCGCCCGCGAGGGCGCCGATGCGGCGGCCGACGGCGGTGGAGCCGGTGAAGGAGACGAGGTCCACGTCCGGGTGCTCGGCGAGGGCCTGGCCCGCGACCGGGCCGAGCCCGGTGACCAGGTTGAAGACACCGGCGGGGATTCCCGCCTCGTGCACGGCCTCGGCGAAGAGCTGCGCGGTGAGCGGGGTGTCCTCGGCGGGCTTGAGGACGGTGGTGCAGCCGGCGGCGAGGGCCGGGGCGACCTTGGCGACGATCTGGTGGAGCGGGTAGTTCCAGGGGGTGATCGCGGCGACGACACCGACCGGCTCGGAGTAGACGGTCGAGTTGCCGACCTTCTCCTCGAAGGGGTGGGTGGCGGCCAGGTCCGCGTACGAGCCGGCCACGGCGATCGGCAGTCCGGCGTGGACGGCGGCGGCGAGCTGCGGCGGCGCGCCGAGTTCGGCGGTGACGGTGGCGGCGATCTCCTCCGCGCGCGTGGCGAGCGCGTCGCGCAGGGCGGCGATGCGGGCGCCGCGCTCGGCGGGCGGGGTCGCGGCCCAGCCGGGCAGCGCGGCGCGGGCGGCGCGTACGGCGGCGTCGACGTCCTCGGCGGTGCCGGCCGGGACGTGTCCGATGACCTGCTCGTCCGCCGGGTTGATGACGGCGATCCTGTCGGGGCCGGACGCGGGGCGCCATTCCCCGCCGATGTACATCGCGTCGTGCGCGTCGTGGGCCTTCATGCGCTTCCCTCTCCTCACCCGGCCGACCGGTTCGGCGGCGTCGACCCAAACTAGCGCCGTTAGTTTTTCGGCGCCAGGGGCCCGGGACGTGCCCCCGGTCTCAGTACCGGGCCGAGCACCGGACCGAGCACCGGACCGAGCACCGGACCGAGCACCGGACCGATCGTGCCGCCCCGGCGCGGACGCTGTCCACGGCGGGACCGGGCAGTCACCGGGCCCCGGAACTGGCCCCCGACTCCTGGACAGGGCCGCGCGCACGCCGCCGCGCCCGGCGGGCACGCCGGGTGGCGGGCCCGCCGGACGCGGCGGGGAGGGGCTTGCCGGACTCGGCGGGGAGAGGGCCGACGGAGCGGCTGGGATCCGTCGGAAGCGTTGGGCAGACCTTTAGGTCAGATCTTCTGGGCGATGCCGGTGAGGTGGGCGAAGACGACGATGTTCGCCTCGTAGCCCGTTTCGCGGTCGAAGGCTCCGCCACAGGTCAGCAGCCGCAGTTCGGGCCGCCCGGTGGCGCCGTACACCTCCTTGTCGGGGAACTCCGCCTTGGCGTACGTACGGATGCGGTCGACCGTGAAGACGGCGACCCTGCCGTCCGCGCGGGCGACCCGGACGGTGTTGCCGGGGCTGAGCGAGTCGAGATTCAGGAAGACCGCGGGTCCGGTGCGGGTGTCGCGGTGACCGACGACGACCGCGGTCCCCCGCTCACCCGGCGTGGCCCCCTTCGCGTACCAGCCGACGACCTGGGGGTTGTCGACCGGCGGCGTGGCGAGTCGTCCCGCGCCGTCGAGGCCCAGCTCGATCACGGGCGCCTCGATGGTGATCGCCGGTACGGCGAGGGTGGTCGGACGCGAGCGGGCCAGCGGCGCGGGCGGGGGCGTCGGCCGGGGCTGCGGCGCGGCCTTCGGCCGGGGCGCGGTCCGCGCCTTGTGGTCCAGGGCGGCCGGCGCTCCGGCCGCGGCGGCCGGAGCGGCCCCGCCGGGAGCGGCCGGGCCGGCGGCGAGCGCCGGGCCGGCCGGTTCCTCGTCTCCGGCCCACCAGACGCCGCCGGTCACCAGGACCACGGTGACCGTCACGGTCCTGGCGAGCCGGAACAGGCGCCGACGCCTGCGCGTGAGGCGGGAGAGCCTACGCGGCGCCATTGTTGCGGCGGCGCGAGCGGCGGATCAGGACCAGTCCGGCCGTACCGGCGAGACCGGCGGCGACGGCCGCCCCGACGCCGAACGTGGAGGAGTCCTCGGCCGCGATCTCCGCGCTGCCGCCGCCACCCGCACCGACCGGGCCGTGCGGGGGCTTGTGGTGGCCGCCGTGGCCGCCGTGGCCGCCGTGGCCGTTTCCGCCGTTGCCGTTGCCCCCGTTCGGCGGGTTCGTGAAGTCGTCGCAGTCGACCCTGAAGACCTTGCTCTTCTTGGCCCCCTGCTGACCCATCCAGGTCCACTCGATCTTGTACATGCCGTCGGGGAGTTCGATGTCCGGGGTGTACCCGTTGCCCTCGCGGTCGACGGTGATCGCGCCGCTCCTGACCGTGCCACCCCTCGGAGGCTGCGGCGCGATCGTCCAGTTGAGCAGCTGGAGCCCGTCGAAGCCGAGTGCGGCCGCGTAGAACGTGCAGACCTTGGGCTCGTGGCGCTGGTCGGTCTCCGGCGTGCGCGGCGGCTCGTCGGCGCGCCCGGCGTGGTGGATCTTGACGTCGCCGTTGTCACCGGGGGCGGCGAACGCGGCGGGCGCACCCGCGAAGGCGAGACCACTGAGAGTGAGAGCGGCCGCTGCGGCGGACAGGGGCCGGACGAGGCGAACGGACATAGGGGTTCCTCCGGGAGGATGTCGTCGGACATTTCAACCGATATTCCGACTATCAGTCATCACATGAGCACGGAGGGTGGCGACATGCGTGTCGCCACCCTCCGTGTCCCCCGTCCGGCCCAGACAGGCCCCGCACCGGCTCTGCACCAACCCCGCACCGGCCCCGCGATTCGGTGACGAACCCTCAGACGATCCCGAAGAGCAGGGCCGCCGCAAGCACCACGAGGGAGGTCAGCGCGGCCCACTTCACCGTGAACCTGGTGTGGTCGCCGAACTCGACCTTCGCCATGCCGACGAGGACGTACACGGCGGGCACCAGCGGGCTCGACATGTGCAGGGCCTGGCCGACCAGCGAGGCCCGCGCGATCTCCAGGGGCGACACGCCGTGGGCGGCACCCGCCTCCGCGAGGACGGGCAGCACGCCGAAGTAGAAACCGTCGTTCGACATGAAGTACGTGAGCGGCAGGCTCAGCAGACCGGTGACCAGGCCCATGTGCGGACCCATGCCCTCGGGGATGGCGCCGACGAGCCAGTCGGCCATGTGCTTGACCATGCCCGTGCCGGTGAGGACACCGGTGAAGACGGCGGCGGCGAAGACCATGCCGGAGACGTTGAGGACGTTGTCGGCGTGGGCGGCGATACGCGTCTTCTGCTCGGCCATGTTCGGGTAGTTGACGGTGAGCGCGAGCGCGGCACCGAGCAGGAACAGCACCGGGATCGGCATCAGTTCGAGGATCATCGCGGCGAGCAGCGCGACCGTCAGTCCGGCGTTGAACCAGTACAGCTTGGGACGCAGGGTCGCACGGTTCGGGTCGAGCCCCTGGAACCCGTCGCCGCCACTGTCGCTGTCGCCCTCACCGTCGCCCGCTTTCGCTCCGGCGCCGGAGCCGGCACCGGTCGGCTTGTCCAGCGCGCCCGTGCCGGTGGTGCCGCTGCCCGCGGTGACAAGCACGGTCTCGGTCTCCGGCACCAGGACCTCGTCGAGCGTGAGGTAGCCGATGCGCTTCCGCTCGCGGCGCCCGAGGGCGTACGCGAGGACGAACACGAAGAGCAGGCCCATGCCGAGCGCCGGAATCATCGGCACGAAGACATCACCGGCGTCCAGCTTCAGCGCGGTCGCGGCGCGGGCCGTGGGGCCACCCCAGGGCAGGGTGTTCATGACGCCGTTCGCGGTGGCGGCGACACCCGTCATGACCACCAGGCTCATACCGAGCCGCTTGTACAGCGGATACATCGCGGAGACGGTGATCATGAACGTGGTCGAGCCGTCGCCGTCCAGCGACACGATCGCGGCGAGCACCGCCGTACCCACGACGATCCGTACGGGGTCGGCCTTGCAGAAGCGCAGGATGCCCCGGACGATCGGGTCGAAGAGGCCGACGTCGATCATGACGCCGAAGTAGACGATGGCGAACATCAGCATCGCGGCGGTCGGCGCGAGCTTGCCGACGCCTTCGATGACGTAGTCGCCGAGCTGGGCCCCCTGCCCGACCGCGACACAGAAGAGCGCGGGGATCAGCACGAGCGCCGCGATCGGCGACATCTTCTTCATCATGATCAGGACCAGGAAGGTCGCGATCATGGCGAAGCCGAGGACGGTCAGCATGGAGGGCACCTCACGTTCACCGTTGAACTGCCGCCGAGCGGCGGTCCGGATGACGTTAGGTGTCCCCTTCTGCCGTTAACAAGACGTTGACGCGTGAGCAATACGAGCAAAACCCCAGGTCAGAGCAGGGGTGATACGTCGACGGGGAAACCGTTCAGCACGGCGGTGCCCGACAGCGGGTCGAGCCGGGAGCCGTCGAGCAGCTGGTTGACGTTGACGCCGGGGCGCGCGGACGCCACGGTCAGCCGGGTGCCCGGCCGGTCGTGACCCCAGCCGTGCGGGAGGCTCACCACCCCCGGGCGCACCTCGTCGGTCACCTCGACCGGCACCTCCAGCTCGCCGCCCTCGCCCTTGACCCTGGCGCGACCGCCGTCGGTCAGCCGCAGCCTGGCCGCGTCCTCGGGATGCACCTGGAGGGTGCAGCGGTTCGAACCGCCGCCGAGAGCGGGGGTGTTGTGCAGCCAGCTGTTGTTCGAGCGCAGGTGGCGGCGCCCGACGAGCTGGAGGGTGGCCGGGTCGGGTACGGCGTCGAGCGCGGCGCGCAGCCGGGGCAGATCGGCGGCGAGGGGCGCGGGGAACAGCTCGATCCGTCCGCTTCGGGTCTTCAGGACCTGACCGAGGCGCGGCTTCAGGGGGCCCAGGTCGATGCCGTGCGGGTGGGCCCGCAGCTGGTCGAGGGTGAGCCCGTACGGGCCGAGGCGCAGCATCAGGTCGAGCCTGCGCTCGACCCCGGTCTCCCCGGTGAGCCGGGCGGCGAACTCCTCGGGGTCGGCGCCGTACGCGGGTGAGTGCTCCTGTGTCACGGCCTTGGCGAGGGTGGTGTCGATGGCGAGCCGGTCGACGGCGGAGGGCGGAGCGCCGTGCATCCCGGAGACGGCGAGGATCAGCCGGGCGTGGATCTCGCACTCGTCCATGCGGTCCGCTTCGAGGGGGACGGCCGCCGGGGTGTAGCGGACCTGGTCGCGGACGGCGAAGCCGTTGAAGGCGAAGTCGAAGTGGGCGCTGCGGGACGGGGGCGGCGGTGGCAGCAGGACGTCGGCGTGGCGGGTGGTCTCGTTGAGGTACGGGTCGACGGCGACCATCAGGTCGAGGGAGCCGAGGGCCGCGTCGAGGCGGTCCCCGTCGGGTGCGGAGAGGACGGGGTTGGCGGCGACGGTGATCACCGCGCGGATGCGCCCCTCCCCCGGCGTCTCGATCTCCTCGGCGAGCGCGACCAGCGGCAACTCGCCCTTGGCCTCGGGGTGGTGCGAGACCCTGCTGTGCCGGCGCCCGAGGGCGAAGCCCCTGCCCGGTCCGGCGGGGCGCGGGGCGGGCGCGGTGGCGGAGAGCGGGAAGAGGGCGCCGCCGGGCCGGTCGAGGTTGCCGGTGAGGATGTTGAGGACGTCGACCAGCCAGTTGCCGAGGGTGCCGTACGCCACGGTGGAGCTGCCCATCCGCCCGTACACGGCGGCGGTGGGCGCGGCGGCGAGCTCCCTGGCGAGGACACGGATGGTGTCGGCGTCCACGTCACAGGCGGCGGCGACCGCCTCGGGGCTGAACTCCCGTACCGCCGCCCGTACCTCCTCGACCCCCTCCACATGGGCGGCGAGCGGACCGAGGTCGGTGAGTCCCTCCTCGAAGAGGGTGTGGGCGACGGCGGCGAGGAGGAGCGCGTCGGCGCCGGGGCGGATCGCGACGTGCCGGTCGGCGAGCCGTGCGGTGCGGGTCCGCCGGGGGTCGACGACGGTGAGGGTGCCGCCGCGCCGGCGCAGTGCCTTGAGTCTGCCGGGGAAGTCGGGGGCGGTGCACAGGCTTCCGTTGGAGTCGAACGGGTTGGCTCCGAGGATCAGCAGGTGATCGGTGCGGTCCAGGTCCGGCACGGGGACGGCGAAGGGGTCTCCGAACAGCAGGCCGCTGGAGACGTGCTTGGGCATCTGGTCGAGCGTGGACGCCGTGAAGAGGTTCCTGGTGCGCAACGCGCCGATCAGTAGGGGTGGGTAGAGGGCGCCGGCGATCGTGTGCACATTGGGGTTGCCCAGGACGATACCCACCGCGTCCGGCCCGTACTCCTCGATGATCGGTCGAATTCCGGCGGCGATCGTCGCGAACGCCTCCTCCCAGGTGGCCTCCTGGAGTTCTCCGTCCTTGCGGATCAGGGGGACGCGCAGCCGGTCGGGGTCGGCGTCGACCTCGGGGAACGCGGCGCCCTTGGGGCAGATGAACCCCTGGCTGAAGACGTCGTCGCGGTCGCCGCGCGCCTTGGTGACGCGGCTGCCCTCGATCGTCAGGGTCAGTCCGCAGGTCGCTTCGCAGAGGGGACAGATGCGCGGGACGGTGGACATGGCGGCTCCCTGGGGCGCGGCGTCGGGGGGCCGAGCATACCGACCGGTAGGCACGTGCGGGAGGGGGTCGCGGAAGGTTACGAGAGCGAGGGCGCCAGATAGGCGTGGAGCAGGTGACGGGTCTCGCCGATCAGCGCCGGGTCGCCGGCCGGGTCCGTGCGGAAGGCGAGCCGGACGAGGGCGTCTGCGGTCTCGACGCCGACCAGGACCTTCCGCCGCAGGTCGTCGTCGGCGGGCCGGTTCAGATGGGCGGCGAGGAGGGCGCAGAGCCGTTCGGCGACCAGCCGGTTGGGGTCCTCGACGACACCTCCGGCCGCGTCCGGGCCGCCGCCGTCACCGTCACCCGCGCCCTCACCGGGCGCGGCGGGCACCCCGAAGTCGACGAGCGCGAAGCCGGGGACGGTCCGCTTCATCGCGATGAACTCGTCGAGGACGCCGTCGATGGCCCCGTACGCGTCGAGGAGCGGCGCTTCGGCGAGCCGGTCGGAGACCCGCCGGGCGTACTCGTCGAGGTTGCGGTGCGCGAGAGCGGCGACCATCGCCCGCTTGTTGCCGAAGAAGCGGTAGACGGAGCCGATGGGGACTCCGGCGCGGCCGGCGACGGCGCGGGTGCTCAGCTGCTCGTAGCCGGTCTCGTCGAGGAGCGCGGCGCAGGCGTCGAGGATCCGGGCGAGCCGCTCGGCGCTGCGCTGCTGCACCGGTGCGCGGCGGAGGGCCGGAGGGGTCTGGGGGCGGGTCTGGGGCACGGGGACCATGATGCCGCTCCGGTCGTAGGTCGGGCGACGAGCGGGGCGAGGACCTGGGCGGGAGGGTCCAGGGAGGCGAGGGCCGGGCGCCCGGCGGGTTCAGGCGATCAGCAGGCCGATGCCGCCGAGCGTGTACGCGATCATCAGGGCGAACAGCGGGAGTTGGCCGGCGACGGCGCGATGGGGCGGGAAGAGGCGCACGGACCGGTCGTGGGCGGCGATGACACCGAGGACGTGGCCGGTGACGATCGCGGCGACCTGAAGCGTCGCGAGGCCCCCCGGACCCAGGAACGGGGCGGGTGGGAGGGCGTTGTCAGTGCCCGCCGCCATGATGACTGTACGTGGCGCCTCGGTGACGAAGAGCGAGAAGTAGTGGGCCACCAGATAGCCGAGGGCGATGGGCAGGAGCGAGTGGGCGAAGGAGGTGAGCGGGGTGGTGAGGGCCGGGTTCATCAGGCGCAGGGCGCCCGCGCAGAGTCCGTAGCAGGCGGCGGCGAGGGCGACGGCGGCGAGGAGGCCGAGGGTGGCGGTGGGAGTGGGTCCGAGAGAGGAGGTCTGGAGGGTGGTGATCCAGCGGGGGTTGTCGGAGAGGCCGTCGTAGGCGGTGGAGCCGAGGAGGACGCAGACGGCGGCGACGAGGCCGGGGGTCTGCGGGGTGGCGTCGAGGCCGTGGAAGGGGGAGCGCAGGACCAGTCGGCCGTCGGCGCGGCGGCCGAGCGGGGAGAGCCGGGCGAGAAGGGAGGAGTACACCTCGAAGGGGTCGGCGTGGGCGAACCACCGGTCGCCGTGGCGGGCGGCGCCGAGGAGCTGGACGGCGGTGTGCACGGTCAGGGCGGTCAGAAGCGTGGCGGAGGAGGTGTTGTCGGGGGCGACGAGTTCGAGCCAGGTGAAGAGGAGGAGGCCGGCGGCGGCCGGGCGGATGCCCAGTGCGGCGGGCAGGGGGCGGGGGTTCCGGGGCGGGCACAGGGCGAGAAGGGCGCGCAGGGGGTTGAGGAGGCGCCAGACGGGGCCGAGGAGAAGGGAGGCGGGGACGAGTCCGACCCAGAGCAGGACGTAGAGGGCGCCGGGTGCGGGGTTGCGGTCCGGGTCGTCCGGGCCGAGGAGGAGGTGGAGAAGGAGGACGAGAGCGGCGGCGGCACCGAGGAGGCGGAGTGCGGTGCGGGTGACGGGGGCGTCGGCGGCCCGTTGGAGGGCGGCGGGGAGCGGGCGTCCTGCCTGGTCGCCGCGGAAGCGGGAGGAGGACCAGAGCAGCCCGAGGGCGAGGAACGAGACGAGGAGCGCGGCGAAGGCGCCCGCGTAGGCGTAGAAGGGCGAGAGGGGGAGGTCGTGCCGGGAGCCCACGCCGTGGGCGAGCGGAAGGCCGAGCGCGGGGGCGGGGGCGTGGGCGGCATGGACGGCGGCGTGGGCGAGGACGCCGGTCATCGGACGACGAGTTGGGTCAGCACGAGTCCGGACTCGTGGGTCTCCACCTCGAAGAGACCGGTGCGGTCGGTGATGAGGGTGAGGGTGGCGGGCGTCCCGGGAGAGAGGGGCAGTTCGCGGTCGTAGCCGTGCACGTGGAGGGTGTCGGCGCGGTCGCTGGTGACACGGAGGGTGAGGCGTTCGCCCTTCTTCAGTTCGATGCGGGAAGGGGGCGGTGAGACGGTCGTTCCGGTGACGGTGAGGGTGACGGTCCGGCCGGGGTCGGACGGACGGGACCCGGTCGGCCGGGGACTCGCGGGCGCGGACGTGACGGACGTCGGCGGGGCGGAGGCCGACGGGGTGGCGGGCGGTGTGGCAGGGGTCGGTGTGGCGGAAGTGGTGTCCAGGCGGAGGGTGGTCTGGACGGGGGTGCCGGAGGCGGCCCAGACCGTGTGGTCGTCCGCGTGGAGCCGGACGGTCAGGGTGCGGGCTCCCGCCGGTACGTATCCCCACGGCCCGTACAGGCGGGCCGTCTCCCGGCCGTCGACCAGCAGGCGGGCATGGCCACGGCCCGGGAGGGCCGCGCCGCCGGTGCTCTCGGGGGTGAAACGGAACCTCTCCACCGTGAGGTGGACGTTCCAGCCGCCCTCGCTGTCGGGGTGGGCCTCGGCCCGGACGGTGGGCGCGTCCGCCGTCGGCAGCTCCCGGAGCCGGTGTCCGCCCTCGTCGCGGGCCGGCAGCAGTGTGCCGCTGCTCCCGGTGGCCTCCTGGTGACTGGTGCCGGGCTTGTGGTGGGTGGTGGCCCGGCCGCCGCAGCCCGTGAGGGCCGATACGGCGACCAGGGCCAGCGCCAGCGGTACCGCGGCGCCGAGGGGCCCCCGGGGGACCCTCGGTATCCGGGAGGGGGAGGGCGTGGTCTCGCGCCGCCGCGTCATGCCGTTCCCTCCCCGAGCGGCCGCTCCTGGCCGCGCCCGGAACCGGATCCGGGCGCGGTGCCGGAACCGGTCCCGGCGTCCGCCCCGGCTTCCGTTCCCGCGTTCGAGCCGGAGGCCTGCTGCTGTCCGGAGGTCGGCCGCTGCCCGGAGTCCGGCTGTTGTCCGGAGGTCGACTGCTGCCCGGAGGCCGGGGCCTGCCCGGAGGTGGGGGTCCCTTCGGAGGTCGTGTTCTGTTCCGCGGTTCCGGGTGCTCGGCCTCCTGCCGCCACCACCGCCCAGAGCACCCAGACGACGCCGAGCAGGAGGCGGAGCCAGGCGGGGCTCAGGGGAATGCCCGGGACCATCAGGATCGCCTTGTCGAAGGCGTCGAGCAGGGTGAGGGCGCCGAGGGTCACGGTGGTCCAGGCGAGGACGGGGCGGCCGGGGCGCAGGGCGAGGCCGAGGAGGGTCCACCACACCCCGGTGAGGAGGAGCGCGAGGGCCGGGACGGCGGTCGGGGTGAGGGCGAGGGTCGAGCCGGCCACGTCGAGGGCCAGGCCGGCGAGGCCGATGAGGGTGGCCGCGCCGGCGAGTCGGCTGTCGCGCAGTCGGCGCAGCCAGAGGGCGAGGCCGGCCAGGGCGAGCACGAGGGCGCTGCCGAGGGCGAGTTGGGTCTCGACGCGCTGGAGGCCGCGGGCGCCGTACCAGTCGCAGCCGGCGGGGAGGCGGCGCGCCTGGACGCTGTAGTCGGCGCAGACGAGGAGCTGGGCGAGTTTGACGGGTTCGCCGACGAGCCGGTCGGTGTTCCCGGCGACATCGCCGCGGCGGGTCCCGCAGCCGGGCAGGGCGCCGGGTGAGGCGGCGCCGGTGTCGGTCTGCCAGCAGTTGCCGCTGCCCTGGCCGTCCCACCAGACGTCGCTGCGGTTGGGGCGGGAGGTTCCGGCCCGGTCGACGCCGAGGTGGTTGCCGGCGTAGCGGTTGTGGTGGGAGGTGTCGGTCTGCTTGGCCCAGGCGGACTCGCCGCGGATGAAGGCGGGGACGGCGTTCAGGTAGAAGGCGGCGCGCTGGTGACCGTAGACCCAGTTGCCCTCGTAGAGGTTCCAGTTGCCGCCGGCGGTGATGATGCCGGTGCCGGGCGGCATGGAGATCTGGGGGCAGACGACGCCGTGTTCGTAGCCGCGTTCCACGGGCGGCTTGGCGCAGGTGCCGTCGGCGACGTACGGGTAGTAGTTCTGGTTGTTGTCGTGGATCAGGTTCCGTTCGAACTTCGCGTGGTTCTGCGGGAGTCCGGGGTGGCCGGGGAAGGCGGAGTCCATGGAGGCGCCGCCCATGTTGTGGTCGAACTCGTTGTCGTGGACCCAGACGGAGTCTCCTGCGGTGCCGGAGTAGCCGACCATGTTGTGGTGGCTGCGGCAGCCGGTGATCTCGATGGAGTAGCGGGGGACGTCGTAGCCGCGGCCGTCGTTGATGTTCGAGGCCGAGCCGGGGTAGATGCCGGAGTCGCCGTTGCCGTAGGACTCGCAGTTCTTGTAGAGGCCGTGGTCGGAGGCGAAGGTGAGGAAGCCGTACTCGTCGTTCCAGCGGGTGAGGACGTCGTCGATGACGAAGCCGTCGGCGGCCAGGACGTACAGGGAGTTGAAGGTGGTGCGCTGGGCGGTGAAGTTACGGAAGTAGACGCCGTCGGAGCCGTCGGCGCGCAGCGCGTTGAGCTTCTGGTACTTGGCGTCGATCACGACGTCGAGGCGGGAGGCTCCGGTGCCTTCGATCTGGAGGTTCTTCTTGCCGAGGATGGCGACGAGGTTCTGGTTGTGGGGGCACTGCCGCTGCTGTTCGTAGCTGAGGATCTGGTAGCCGAGCGCGGACTTCGGTGCCTCGAGAGTGGCGCAGGCTCCGGTGGGCGGGGGCAGCGAGGGCTCCTCCTCGTAGAGGCCGGGGAGGATCGCGATGGTGAGGCCGGGGCGGTCGACGGCGTCGACGGCCTGCTGGAGGTGGCGGTGGCCGTCCCGGACGCAGCGCTCGTGGAGGGCGAGGTTGCGGGCCTTGAGGGCGGCGGGGAAGCCGGAGATCCGGCGTTCGAACTCGGTCCTGTCGGTCTTGCAGACGAGGAGGTCGGGTTCTCCGGTGCGAAGCTTCGGCACGCTGCCGGAGCCGTCGGGGAAGGTGACGGGCCGCTCTTCGTGGGCCTGGGCCCCGGGAGCGGCGAGCAGGGCCGCGGCGAGTGCCGCGAGCACGACCGAGAGCGCGAGGACGAACCTTCGGGTCCAGGACATGCGCGTGAGAGTAGAGCAATGTTCACCTTTTTTGACCCCCTCGTGCCGAGATCGTCGGCAACAGGGCGCTGGACCTTCCCCCGCCGCCCCGTTGACGGGAGCCGCGTGGAATCCTATGGTCATCCATAGGATTCCCTTGTGGGCTCAGGACAGGAGCGGGCGATGACCACGGAGCAGGCCAGGAAGACGGCCGAGGCGCTCGGCTACAGCACCGGTTTCGGCAACGAGCACAGCTCGGAGGCGGTCCCCGGCGCACTGCCGCACGGCCGGAACTCCCCGCAGCGGGCCCCCCTCGGTCTCTACGCCGAGCAGCTCAGCGGCAGCGCCTTCACCGAGCCCCGGGCCCACAACCGCCGTTCCTGGCTCTACCGGATCCGCCCCTCGGCCGCACACCCGCCGTTCACCCGGATCGAGAACGGCGCGCTGCGCGGCGCCCCCTTCACCGAGACCGTGCCCGACCCCAACCGGCTCCGCTGGAACCCGCTGCCCGAGCCCGCGCCCGGCACCGACTGGCTGGCCGGTCTGTGGACCCTCGGCGGCAACGGCGACGCGGCGCAGCGCTCCGGCATGGCCGTGCACCTGTACCACGCGAACGCTTCCATGGAGCGGGTCTTCGGCGACGCCGACGGCGAGCTCCTGATCGTCCCGGAGCGCGGCGGACTCCTGCTCCACACCGAGCTCGGACTGCTCGCCGCCCACCCCGGCGAGGTCGCCCTGGTCCCGCGCGGGGTCCGCTTCCGCGTCGAACTCCTCGAAGAGACCGCCCGCGGCTACGTCTGCGAGAACTACGGGGCTCCGTTCCAGCTCCCCGACCTCGGCCCGATCGGCGCCAACGGGCTGGCCAACGCCCGCGACTTCCGGGCCCCCGTCGCCGCCTACGAGGACGTCGAGGGTCCGGTCGAGGTGGTCAACAAGTACTGCGGCAACCTCTGGTCGGCGACGTACGGCCACTCCCCGCTGGACGTCGTCGCCTGGCACGGCAACCACACCCCGTACGTCTACGACCTGCGCCGTTTCAACGTCATCGGGACGATCTCGTACGACCACCCCGACCCGTCGATCTTCACGGTCCTCACCTCGCCCTCCGACACCCCGGGGCTCGCGAGCGTGGACTTCGTGGTGTTCGCCCCGCGCTGGCTGGTCGGCGAGGACACCTTCCGTCCGCCGTACTTCCACCGGAACGTGATGAGCGAGTACATGGGCCTGATCGAGGGCGCGTACGACGCCAAGGCGGAGGGCTTCGTACCGGGCGGCGGCTCGCTGCACAACATGATGTCCGCGCACGGCCCCGACCGGGAGACCTTCGACAGGGCCAGCGCCGCCGAGCTGAAGCCGCAGCGGATCGACGACGGCCTTGCCTTCATGTTCGAGACCCGCTGGCCGGTGACGGCGACCCCGCAGGCCGCGGCCGCCGACCACCTGCAGAAGGGGTACGACGACGTATGGCAGGGTCTTGAGCGCCACTTCCGGCCGTAGTGTCTCGGCCGTAAGCCCGTAGCCTTCGTACGGAGAACCCGTGACCGCCTTCGCTCCCGACTCGCTGGTCCTGAACCGCAAGCTGCCGCTCTGGTATCAGGTCTCGCAGTCGCTTCGTGCCTCGATACTGGGCCGCACGCCCGACGCCTCGCTGCGGCTGCCCACCGAGGAGCAGCTCGCGGCCCACTACGGCGTGAGCGTGCTCACCATGCGCCAGGCCCTCAAAGAGCTGGAGGAGGAGGGCCTGATCAGCCGGCACCGGCGGCGCGGCACCTTCATCGAGCCGGGCGCCCGGCGCTCCACGCCGCGCCGGCTGCTCGGCTCGATCGACGCGATCGTGGCCCAGCAGTCGGGCGAGCGGACGACGGTCCTCGGGCACGGCACCGAGCCGGTGCCGGGTGAGCTCGCGGAGTACTTCCCGGACGTGACGGAGATCGTGGCGTACCGGCGGCTGCGCCGCGACGGCGAGAGCGGCGAGCCGACGAACTGGGCGGAGAACGCGGTGCTCCCCGAGCTCGCCGCCACGATCGACCCGGCCGATCTGGAGCGCTGGCCGATGACGAAGGTTCTGCGGGACGTCGTCGGGGTGCGGATCAGCCGCATCACGGACACGGTCGAGGCCCGCCTCGCCGACCCGGAGACGGCGTCGCTGCTCCAGGTCCCGCTGCTCTCGCCGATCCTCCACTACACCGGCGTGAGTTACGACGGGGACGGCAGGGTCGTCGACGTGGCGCGCATCCGCTACCGCGGCGACCGCTTCTCCTTCACGGTGACGGTCGAAGCCCAGTGATCCCGGGGGCGGCCGGAGCCCCACGGCGGTCGTTAGCATGCGGGGCGTGACGGAAGCCCCCGGAGCGCACGACGCCGAGCCGCCCCACCTCGACGGCCCGCCCCTCCTCGACGACCTCATGCCGTGGTCCGTCGCGCCGCTGCGGTTCGGCCGCTCGTGGATCGTGGCGCCGGACGCGCGGACGCTGCGGTCCCGCTGGGACCGGCTGGCGGCGGCGGAAGGCGCCGAACGGGAGGCGCTGTTCCGGCCCAGCCGGGCGCGGACCCCGGCGAGCGCGGTGGCCGCGCTGCCGGGGCAGCGGACCGGGACCGTCCGCTGGGCCCGCGAGCCGGGGCCGTGCCCCGAGCCGGTGCGGGTCGCACGCGGGCCGTTCGACGAGCAGTGGCTGCTGCCCGACCACCGGCTGATCGACACCGCCAGGCCCGAGCTGTGGCGGGTCGCCGGGGAGCCACAGCTCTTCGCTGTCGAGCAGGGGTACGTGCCGGGGGCGGCGGGACCCGCCCTCCTGGTGACGGCCGCACTGCCCGAGGGCCGCTCCCCCGCGGGCCGGCCGGGCCGCATCCGCCCGCTGTTCCGGCGCCCCGGGGGCCGGGAGCCCAATGTCGCGCCCGGTCTCCTCGCCTTCCTCGGGGAGCGGTACGGGCGTGAGGTCGACGCCCTGGAGTGGCTGGCGTGGACGGTGGCGGCGGCCCGGCCCTCCCCCGCCGGGTGCCGTGTCCCGCTCCCCGCGGACCCGGAGGTGTGGGCGGCGGGCGTGGAGCTCGGCCGGGAGCTCGTCGACGTACAGGCGCGGGGTGCCCTGAGCGGGGCGAAGCCGCGGCTGCCGGGCGGGCGCCGCCCCTACGTGCGGGCGGCGGTCCCGGCGCGGCCCGAGGCGATGACGTACGAGGCCGGGGACGAGGCCCTGTGTCTGGACGGGGGCCGGATCTCGCCCGTACCGGAGGAGGCCTGGGAGTTCCGCGTCGGCGGGGCGCGGGTCCTGGAGCAGTGGTTCGCGCGGCGGACCGCCCCGGCCGAGCCGGGTTCCCTGGAGGCGATCGGTCCTGCGGCCTGGCCGCAGGAGTGGACGTCGGAGCTGCTCGACCTGATCACGGCCCTCGCGCTGCTCGGCGCCCGGGAGCCGGAACGGGCCGCCCTCACGGCGGGAGCGGCCGGCCGGGAGGAGCTGAGGGCGGCGGGGGTGCTGCCCCCGCCGGCCGGGGCCCGCCGCCCCGCGTCCGTGCTCGACCATCAGGAGGAGGGCCCGGAGGGGCAGTTCATGCTGCTGTGACGGGGCCCTCCGGCGGCGCGAACGAGTCGAGGAGGCGCCTGATGGTCATGGCGAAGATCTCGTCCGGGTCGACGGGGGCGGCGGGGGCCTCAGCGAGCAGTGCGGCGAGGTGCGGGTACTTCCCGCTCGCGACCTGCCCCATGAGGTAGGCGCCGCGCACCGCCTGCTCCTCCTCCTCGGACCACGGAAGTCCGCGGGCCCGTTCGGCGATGGCCTGTTCGTTGGCGACGGTCGCCATCACCGTGCCGTTGACCATGGCGATCAGCTGCATCTTCAGTCCGGCGGGGGCGTCCAGGGGTTCGAGGCAGCTCAGGCACCACTCCAGGAAGCGCAGGGCGTTGGGGCTGAACCCGTAGGCGGTGGTCATCACCCGGGCGAGCCAGGGGTGCCGGTACATGATCGCGCGGCTCTGGTGGGCGATCGCGGTCATGTCGGCGCGCCAGTCGCCGCTGGGTTCCCCGGGGTACGTGTACTCGCCGCTGACCGCGTCGACCATCAGCTCGTAGAGGTCCTCCTTGCGGGGGACGTAGTTGTAGAGCGACATGGTGCCGCAGCCGAGTTCGGCGGCGACGCGGCGCATGGAGACCGCGTCGATGCCGTCCGTGTCGGCGATGCGCACGGCGGCGGCCACGATGTCACCCCGGCTGTACGCCGGTTTCGGGCCTCGGCCCGCGCGCTCGGGGCGCGCCCAGATCACTTCCGGTTCGGCCGCTCGGCCCGCCATGGATCATCACCTCGACCCCATCGTAGTGACGTACACCGTACGTAGTGCGGTATGGTCGCGCCATGACGACTACGTACGCTGTACTTAGTGAAGGTCTGCAGAAGCGTTACGGCGAGGTCCCCGCCCTGCGCGGCCTCGACCTCGCCGTCCCCGAGGGCTCCGTCTGCGGCGTCCTCGGCCCCAACGGCGCCGGCAAGACCACCGCCGTCCGTGTCCTGACGACCCTGGTGAAGCCCGATGCGGGAAGCGCGCTCGTGGCCGGCCACGACGTGGTGCGCGACCCGGCGGGGGTGCGGAAGCGGATCGCGGTCACGGGGCAGTACGCCTCCGTCGACGGCGACCTGACCGGCGCCGAGAACCTGCGGCTCTTCGCCCGTCTGCTGCGCGCCCCGCGCGCCCGCGCCGACGAACTCCTGGAGCGGTTCGGCCTCGCCGCCGCGGCCGGGCGGCCCGCCCGCACGTACTCCGGCGGCATGCGGCGCCGGCTCGACCTGGCGGCGAGCCTGCTCGTACCGCCGCGCGTCCTCTTCCTCGACGAACCCACGACCGGACTCGACCCGCACAGCCGCAACGGGATCTGGGACGCCGTACGGGAATTGGCCGCCGGGGGCACCACCGTGCTGCTGACCACGCAGTACCTGGAGGAGGCCGACCAGCTCGCCGACGACATCGTCCTGATCGACGAGGGACGGGTCGCGCAGCGCGGCACCCCGGCCGAACTCAAGGCCCTGGTCGGCAGCTACGCCGAGGTCGTCGTGGGCGCCCCCTCGTCCCTCGACGCGGCCGCGGCCGTCCTCGACCGGCTGACCGGCTCGGCCCCCGTCCTGGACGCCGAGCGCCGCACGGCCGGCGCGGTGGCCACGGACACCACGCTCACCCTCCCCCGGATCGTCCGCGAGCTCGACGCCGCCGGGGTACACGTCATCGACGTCTCCCTGCGTCCGCCCACCCTCGACGAGGTGTTCCTGCGCCTCACCGTCCGGAAGGAGCTCGTCGCGTGAGCGCC
Organism: Streptomyces sp. NPDC058664; assembly: GCF_042716635.1. Lineage (NCBI taxonomy): Bacteria > Bacillati > Actinomycetota > Actinomycetes > Kitasatosporales > Streptomycetaceae > Streptomyces > Streptomyces sp. NPDC058664. The sequence goes on from NZ_JBHXRW010000030.1 coordinate 80,795, forward strand.
CTCGTCCACGACGGGACCGCCGTCCTCGGCCGCCACCTCCAGCGCGTCCGGCACGCGCCCGCGATCACCGTCATGACGCAGACGATGCCGATCGTGTTCCTGTTGTTCTTCGGGTACGTGTTCGGCAGCGCGCTCGCCGTGCCCGGCGCCGAGTACCGCTCCCAGCTGGTGCCCGGCCTGCTGGTCGCGACGGCCGCCGGCGGCCTCATGACCGGCATGTTCCAGGCCGCCCAGGACTCCCACCGGGGCGTCATGGACCGCTTCAGGACCATGCCCGTGAGCCGGGCCGCCGTCCCTCTCGGACAGGCGCTCGCCGACCTGGTGGCCAGTGCCGTCGGCACGGTCCCGCTGGTCCTGGTCGGGCTCGCCATGGGCTGGCGGATCGAGGGGACGGCGCCGGAGGCCCTGGGCGCCCTCGGCCTGCTGCTCCTGTTCCGCTTCGCCACGACCTGGGTGGGCATCCTGCTCGGCCTGGCCTCGAAGAGCGAGGAGGCGGCGGGGCAGCTCGGCAGCGCCACGTTCATGCTGCCGCTGCTGTCCAACGCGTACATCCCGACCGACGGCATGCCGGACTGGCTGCGCACGGTCGCCGAGTGGAACCCGGTCTCGGCGGTCACCACGGCGGTACGGGTCCTCTTCGGCAACGCGCCCGTACCGGCGGACGCGGCCTGGCCCGTGGCCCACCCGGTCGCCGGGGCGCTGCTCTGGTCGCTGGGCCTGATCGCCCTCTTCGCCCCCCTCGCGGTACGCCGCTACGCCCGGGGCTGACCCGGGCCTGTGAGGCACGTCCCGGTGACAGGGACCGGCCCCGCAGGGTAGGCAGGGCTTCCATGAGCACTCAGCCACTCCCCCTCGAAGGGATCACGGTCGTCGCCGTCGAGCAGGCCGTCGCCGCCCCCTTCGCCACCCGGCAGCTCGCCGACCTCGGCGCCCGCGTCGTCAAGATCGAGCGGCCCGACGGCGGGGACTTCGCCCGCGGGTACGACACGGCCGCCCGGGGCCTCGCCTCCCACTTCGTGTGGTGCAACCGCGGCAAGGAGTCCGTGGCGGTCGACCTCAAGGATCCTCGCGGCCTCGCCCTCGTCCGGCGGATGGTGGCCGGCGCGGACGTCTTCGTGCAGAACCTGGCCCAGGGGGCGGCGGCCAGGCTCGGCCTCGACGCCGCCGCCCTGTGCGCCGCGCACCCCCGGCTGATCGCCGTCGACGTCTCGGGGTACGGGGCAAGGGGCCCGTACGCGCACAAGCGGGCGTACGACATGCTCGTCCAGTGCGAGGCGGGTCTCGTGTCGGTGACCGGCACACCGGAGCGGCCGGTCAAGTCGGGGATCCCGGCGGCCGACATCGCGGCCGGCATGTACGCCTTCTCCGGCGTCCTCGCCGCGCTCGTACGACGCGGCACGACCGGCCGGGGCGGACCGGTGGAGGTCTCCCTGCTCGACTCCCTCGCCGAGTGGATGGGGCATCCGTTGCACTACGGGACGCACGGGGGTACGCCCCCGGCGCGTACGGGGCTCGCGCACGCGGTGATCGCGCCGTACGACGCCTATCCGACGGCGGACGGTGGCCTGGTGCTGCTCTCCGTGCAGAACGACCGGGAGTGGCGGCGGCTCGCGGAACAGGTCATCGGCCGCCCGGAACTGGCCGACGCCCCGGCGTTCGCGACGAACACGGCCCGGGTGGCCGGGCGCGCGGCGACGGACGCGGTGGTCGCGGCGGCACTGGCCCCGCTGACCGCGCCCGATGCGCTGGCCCGGCTCGACGCGGCGGGCATCGCCTGCGCCCGGCTCAACTCGGTCGCGGAGCTCGCCGGGCATCCCCAGCTGACGGCCCGTGACCGCTGGCGCGAGGTGGAGTCGCAGGTCGGACCGTTGCGGGCGCTGCTGCCGCCGATCGTGTTCCCGGACGCGCCGGAGCCGCGGATGGACCGGATCCCGGCCCTCGGGCAGGACACGGACGAGGTGCTCGCCGGGCTCGGGGTGCCGGAGTCGGAGGTGAAGGAGCTGAGGAGGGCGGGCGTGATCGCCTGACGCCACCTCTGGCGGATACGACTGAGCGCCGGACGGGCGGGGACACGTCCGGCGGTGTCGCAGTCGGAGTCGTACGGGCCACCGGGCGGCAGCGGGCGGGAACCTCGGGAGCCGCGGCCCGGCACCCGCCCCCTAGCGGCGCGTTCCGAAGAGGGAGCGGCGCAGTCGGCGGAGCGGGGCGAAGAGCGAGACCCGCGCGCTGCGGCTGCGGTGACCGTGCACCGGCACCTCGGGCGTACGCGACGTCAGCTCGCGCATCAGCAGCGTCGCCTCGGCCGCCTCGCGCTGGGGCACGGCGGGGCCGCCGAGCACCGCGAGATGACGGTCGAGCCGCGAACTGGTCGCGCCGCTCCCGCAGGTGATGGCAGGCACTCGCGGCCTGCTGCGCATTGCTATCTGTTCCATGTCACTCCCCACCCGTACAAGGGCACCCGACCCAGGGCAGGTTAACCCTATCGCCCCGCCATGACACCCGTGTATCCCGCCGACATGACGGGGCGCATGCGTACGAGGGTTGACGGTCACTGTCCGAATCCATCTGATTCCAGGGCGAGTTGGACAGGACCCGAACACCTGCCGAACCGTCACGAACCATCCTGCACTCCGAGGCCCCACCCATGGGCGGCCGGGCCGGTGTGATCTCCACCACCAAGATCGTTCCCCCCTGGCCGCCGACGGACCGGCGACGGACCTGCGACGGACCGCCGACAGATCAGCCACGGACCGGCGACGGCGGGACACCCCTCGGCTACCGTGGATCCATGACGGTGATCGCGGGTCGTTACCGGCTTCTGGACGTCCTCGCCGAGGGGGCGACGGGCACCGTCTGGCGCGCCCTGGACGAGACGAGCGGCCACGACGTGGCCCTGAAGGAGTTCCGGGCCCCGGCCGGACTCCCGGCGGACGAGGTGCCGCTGCTGTCCGCCCGGCGCGAGCGCGCGGCACGGGCCGCCGCCAGGATCTCGCACCCCTCCGTCGTACGGGTCCTCGCGGTGGCCACCGAGGACGGCAGGCCCTGGGTCGTGACGGAGCTCGTGCGCGGCCTCACCCTCGCCGAGACGCTGGAGGCCGCCGGTCCGCTGCCGGCGCGCGAGGCCGCGCGGGTCGGCGCCGAGGTCCTCTCCGCCCTCAGGGCGGCGCGGGAGGCCGGCGTGCCCCACCGGGGCGTGGAGGCGCGGCACGTCCTGCTCGCCAACGACGGCCGGGTCGTCGTGACCGGTTTCGGTACGGCTCCGGGGGACGGGCCGGGCCCGGAGGCCGACCTGGGGTCCCTGGGGGCGCTTCTCGACGCGGCGGTGTCCGGGTCGCCCTCGGCGGACGACAGGACCGGAGCGCTCCGCGCCGTGATCGAGGAGCTCGCGCACCCGGACCCCACGCGTCCCGTGACGGCGGACCGGGTCGAGGAGGAGCTGCGGCGGCTGGCCTCGGGGGGCGCACGGCCCCCGGGAACGGGGACCGGCGCTCCGGTGGGCGGCGAGCCGGGCGGGCGGGAGGCGGAGGACGTCCCCACCGCACGTGCGCCGGTGCCCGGTTCGGCTCCTCCGCCGCGCCGGACGCGGTCGAAGCCCCGGAAGCGTTCGCCGCGCCGGAGCCGGGTGCTCCTCGCCGGGCTGATCGGGGCGCTGCTGATCGCGGCGGCGCTGGTGTATCACGCGGTACGGGACGGGGACCGTGGCGCCGGGCCCGGTCCGGGCGGTGTCACGAGCACCGCTCCGGCCGGTCCCGGCGCCACGGGCGCGGGCGGCGCGGTTACGCCACGCTCCTGAAGGAGGGGAGGTAGCCGCCGGACTGTCCGGCGGCGGTCGGGTGGTAGGACTCCCCGATGTTGAGCCAGTTGACGCTGTGCAGCCAGGCGGATCCGGAACAGATCTCGTGTCCGGTGAAGGCCGGGACGACGCTGGAGAAGGTGTAGCCGTGGTCGGCGGCGCGCTTGGCGACGGCCGCGTTGAGGTGGTCGGAGGCCCCGTTGATGGCCCTCCGCTCGTTCTCGCTGAGGCCGGCGACACAGCTGCCGGCCAGCTGGTAGAAGCGCGGGTAGCCGAGGACGACCACGTGGGCGGCGGGCGCCTTGTTCCTGATGGCGGTGTAGACGGAGTCGAGCCTGCCGGGCAGCGTGGTGTCCACGTAGCTCTTGGCCTGATTCACACGGTTGATGCAGGTGGCTTCGGACTGCAGCACACAGGTCGTCATGACGTCGGCGAAACCGGCGTCATTTCCTCCGATCGTGAGGGAGACCAGGTCGGTGGCGGCGGAGAGGGGGCCGAGCTGACCGGCGGTCACATCACCCGTTCGAGCGCCCGAGCAAGCGGTGAACGCGAAGGAGGAGGGGGCGTTCGCGTTCTTCCACAGCACCGGGAACGCCTTCGTGGAGCGCTTGCAGTCGCCGCTGGCACTGTCGTAACTCCCGGCGCCGACACCGGAGGAGTACGAGTCACCCAGCGCCACGTAGTCGAGGGCGGCGGTCTCGGCGGCCTGGGCGGCGCCCGCCCCGGTGAGGGCGAGGACGGCGCCGAGCAGGAGCGAGGACGAGAGGGCGGTGAATCGGGACAGTCTCATGGAACCTCCCTGTAGCAGGATCTCTGCGCTACCAGGTAGTAGCATCGGATCCGCCGCTCCGGAAGTGTTCATGTCAAAACTGCCGACGAACATCGCCTGATGTCCCCTCAGGGAGCGTCGAAATCAGGCCACCTCGGGAACCGGAGGTTCCGGTACCGCCGGGCGGTCGAACGAGATCGCGACACATTCACACAACAACGCACAGGAGCGCGATCCCGCCTCACCGTTCCCCACGCGCAAACGGATTGATCGAATCCGATCGGGACGGTTGCACTTCTGACCGGCGAAGCTTCGCCAAACTACGGAAAAGCGGGCCACGGATCCGGGGCTTGCCATACAGTCTCATTCATCAATACCGTCGTACATCTCACCCGCACGGACCATCATGCACAGCGGCTCAGGGGAGGGCTCTAGCGTCGCGATGGTCCCGGAGTGAGGCGCGGTAGGGGGGTGTCGTGCTCGGTGTGCGAACGTGCGCCGAGTGGCGGGTACCGCGCGGCCAGTCATGCCAACTCACGGGTCCTGCAAGGAGATCGATTCCGCGCGGGCGAAGCGAGAACCCCCCTTTCGAACCGGACACACCATCGGACCGCCCAAGGGGTGGGCGGCCCACCGGACGAGAGGGAAACCAGACCCATGAGCTCGTTCCTGCGCCCATCCATCACGGGCCAAGAAATGACCGAGCCGAGTCGAATAGCCGCCCAATACCGGGCCATCACCTCGCATCTGGCGATCACACCGCCGGTGAGTGTCGTCATTCCCGCGATGAACGAAGCCGAAAATCTTCCGTACGTCTTCAAGACGCTGCCGGAATGGATTCACGAAGTCGTCCTCGTCGACGGAAATTCCACTGACAACACGGTGGACGTCGCCCGTGAACTCTGGCCGGACGTCAAGGTCGTCAAGCAGGTGGGCAAGGGCAAGGGCGACGCGCTGATCAGCGGGTTCGCCGCCTGCACCGGCGACATCATCGTCATGGTCGACGCGGACGGCTCGGCCGACGGCCAGGAGATCGTCTCCTACGTCTCCGCCCTCGTCGGCGGCGCCGACTTCGCCAAGGGCTCCCGATTCGCCAACGGCGGCGGCACGGACGACATGACGACCATCCGCAGACTCGGCAACTGGGCCCTCTGCACGCTCGTCAACCGCAAGTTCGGCGCCCGGTACACCGACCTCTGCTACGGCTACAACGCCTTCTGGCGTCACTGCCTCGACAAGATCACCCTCGACTGCACCGGATTCGAGATCGAGACCCTCATCAACATCCGGGTCGTCAAGGCCGGTCTCAAGGTGCAGGAGGTGCCGAGCCACGAATACAACCGCATTCACGGCGTCAGCAACCTCAACGCCGTACGCGACGGCATCCGCGTCCTGAAGGTCATCCTCAGGGAGAGGTCGCCCAGCAGGGCGGCCCGCCGCCGGCCCGCTCCGTTCTCGGTCAACGTCCCCCGGGGAGAGACGTCTTGAACGACCGCACGACCCCGGGCGGCTTCTCGGTGGTGATCTGCGTCTACACGGAGGAACGGTGGGAGGACATCCTCGCCGCCGTCGACTCCGTACGGAAGCAGTCGCTGCCGCCGCTGGAGACGCTGCTCGTGGTCGACCACAACGAGCGGCTGCTCTCCCGGCTCGCCGAGGAGTTCCCGGACCACCGGTTCCGCGAGGAGGTGCGGGTGCTCGCCAACACGGGCCCCCGCGGCCTCTCCGCCGGCCGCAACACCGGAATCGCCGCCGCCCGCGGCGAGTTCGTGGCCTTCCTCGACGACGACGCGGTCGCCGAGCCGGACTGGCTCCACCACTTCGCCGCCGCCTACGACGACCCGCGCGTCATGGCCGTCGGCGGCCGGACCCTGCCCGCCTGGGAGTCCGGCCGCCGCCCCGCCTGGTTCCCGGAGGAGTTCGACTGGGTCGTCGGCTGCACGTACCGGGGCCTGCCACCGGGCCGGGTCCCCGTGCGCAACGTGCTCGGCGGCAACGCCTCCTTCCGTCGTACGGCCTTCGACGCGGCGGGCGGCTTCGCCACCGGCATCGGGCGCGACGGCGACCGGCGGCCCCTCGGCGGCGAGGAGACCGAACTGTGCATCCGGCTCGCCAAGGCGCTGCCCGGGGCGATCCTCCTCATCGACGACCGGGCCGTCATCCACCACAAGGTGCCCGCCGTCCGCGAGCGCTTCGCCTACTTCCGCACCAGGGTCTACGCCGAGGGCCTCTCCAAGGCGCTCGTCGCGCGGAGCGTCGGCGCGCAGAAGGGACTGGAGTCGGAACGGCGCTACACCACGAGGGTGTTGCCCTCGGGCGTCCTGCGCGGAGTCCGTGACGCGCTGCGCGGCCGCTCCGGCGGCGCGGGCCGGGCCGGGGCCATCGTGACCGGAGTGACGGTCGCCGCCGGCGGCTACGCCCTCGGTTCGCTCCGCGCCCGGCGGAGCGGGACGAGCTTCTCGTGGGGACCGATCGAACGGGAGCCGGTCGAACGGACCCCGAGCGACACCGCGGAGGCCGGGACCGTGGAGACCGGGACCGTGGGGACCGCGAGCGACACCGTCGGGGCCGGTGGCGGGGCCGTCGAAGGGGCCACTCGATGAACGACACCACGGCCGTGCCCGTCCTCATGTACCACGCCGTCGACCCTGATCCCGCCCCCGCGACCCTGGGACTCTCCGTCACCCCCGAGGCCTTCGCGGCGCAGATGGAGGTGGTCGCCGAGCGGGGGTTCACGCCGCTGACCACCGCCGGGCTCGCCGCCGCCTGGCGCACCGGCCGTCCGCTGCCCGCCCGGCCGCTGCTCGTCACCTTCGACGACGGGTACGAGGGCGTGCACCGGTACGCGCTGCCGGTGCTCGCCAAGCACTCCTTCGCGAGCACCGTCTTCGTCTCCACCGGCTGGCTCCCCGGCAGGCACGCGACGGGCGGCGCGCTCGACACCATGCTCGACTGGGCGCAGGTGCGGGAGCTCGCCGGCGCGGGTACGGAGATCGGCGGACACAGCCACACCCACCCGCAGCTCGACCAGCTCGACGCGCGGCGGCTCCGGTTCGAGACGCTGCGCTGCCGCGAGATCGTCGGCGAGGAGCTGGGGACCGCCCCGGTCTCCTTCGCCTACCCGTACGGGTACTCCAGCCGACGGGTCCGTCGTACCGTCCGGGAGGCCGGCTTCACGCAGGCGCTCGCCGTCGGCAACGCGCTGGCCAGACGCCGACAGGGTCCGTACGCCCTGGAGCGGGTCACCGTGCGCCGGTCGACGGACGTCGAGGAGTTCACCCGGCTCGTCGAGGGCCGGGCGATCGGGCGGAACTTCGCGGCGGACCGGGCCCTGACGAAGGGGTACGCGCTCGCGCGGCGCGCCCGGGGCGCGGTGCGGGGCCACTGGATCTGACGTACCGCCGGACCTGCGGACCCGGGGGAGCGTCCCGTTCGAAACCCGGTGCGCGCACTGCCCGGTTGCCGGATCATGGGCGCCATGGCTGACACCCCACCGGTACCGTCGGAGCCCCAGCGGTCGCTGCCGATCCGACTCAACCTCGATGACGGCGACTCGCCCTCGGACGTCGTCGACGCGCTGTTCCTCGGCCGCTTCGCGACCGGGGAGCAGCCCCACGCGCACAGCACCAGCCTGGACCGGGTCAGGCCGGAGGCGACCCTGCTTCCGGCGGGGGCGAGCGTGCTGCGGGCCGCGAAGGACGACGACCGCAGCGCCCTGCTCGCCGAGGGCGAGGGGTGGACGCTCCTCGTCTCCCGCTGGAACCGGGGCGCGGACGTCACCGTCACCGCCGCCGACGCGGAGCTCGCCGAGCGCGTCCTGAAGGAGGCGACCGACGGGGCGAAGGACGAACCGGAGCCGCAGCCGGAGGACGTGACGATGGGGTTCTGGTACGTGTCGCCCCGGCGCGGCCCGCACCGGACGACCCGGCAGATCGGCGCCGGGACGTGGGAGGAGGTCCGGCCCAACTACTCGGCGCCGGTGGCCGAGTCCATGGACCGGCTGATGAAGGTGACGCCCGACTCGATCGCCGGCCGGCTCCTGCTGCTGCACGGCCCGCCGGGCACGGGCAAGACGTCCGCGCTGCGGACCCTGGCCCGGTCCTGGCGCGACTGGTGCCAGGTGGACTGCGTCCTGGATCCCGAGCGGCTCTTCAACGACGTCGGCTATCTGATGGACATCGCCATCGGGGAGGACGAGGGCACGGCGAAGGGGCGCTGGCGGCTGCTGCTCCTGGAGGACTGCGACGAGCTGATCCGGGGCGAGGCGAAGCACACGGCGGGCCAGGCCCTTTCACGGCTGCTCAACCTGACGGACGGTCTGCTCGGGCAGGGGCGCAACGTCCTGGTGGGGGTCACCACCAACGAGGACCTGGAGCGGCTCCACCCGGCCGTGGTCCGCCCGGGCCGCTGCCTGGCCCGCATCGAGGTGGGGCCGCTGACCCGGGCGGAGTCGGTGGCCTGGCTCGGCCGCGAGGAGGACGTGCCGCGCGAGGGCGCGACGCTGGCGGAGCTGTTCGCCCTGCGGCGCGGCACGCCCCCGGCGGGACTTCCCGAACCGCGCACGGCGGGGGCGGGCCTCTACCTGTAGCCGTTCCCGCCGGAAGCCGGGCGGCCCCCGCCGGAAGCGGCCGCTGTCCGCGGCCGCCCGCCCGGAGCCCCGCCGCCCCGCCCGGAGCGGAGCCCCACCGCCCCCGCCCGGAGCCCCGCCGGGAGCCCGTGGCCGCCCCGCCCGCGAACCGTCAGTTGTCGTACGCGGCGCGCAGGGCCTCGCTCAGTGCCGCCTCCGCCGCCTCGCGACTGAGGCCGAGACGGCGGGCCTCCTCGGCGTACTGGGCGGCGGCGGTGGCGGCCCGGCGGGTCGCGGCGTCGCCCGCCGCCGCGACGAAGGTCCCGTGGCGACCGCGCGTCTCGATCACCCCGTCCGCCTCCAGTGCCTTGTACGCCTTGGCGACCGTGTTCGCGGCGAGGCCCAGCTGTTCCGCGAGCCCTCGTACCGTCGGCAGCTTGTATCCGACCGGCAGTCTGCCCGACCGGGCCCGCTCCGAGATCTGGGCACGCAGTTGTTCGTAGGGAGCGGTGGTGGATTCGTGGTCCACGGCGATGGTGAGTGTCACGCCGCCGATTCTGCCCCCACCCCACCGGAAAAGGGGAGGCGGCGGTGTGCCCCCGGCCCGTAGCGTGCGGCCCCATGACTGTGATCGTGCGTGATGTACGGGCCGAGGACGCCGGGGGTTTCGCCCGGGTCCGGCGGGCCGCGCTCCCCTGGATGCTCTCGACCGCCGAGCAGCTCGTCTTCGACTGGGCGCACGCCCATCCCGAGAGCCACTACCGGCCGCTGGTCGCCGTGACCGAGGACGGCGGGATCATCGGGACCGCCCAGGTGGGGATCGCCCACGACGCGCCGGAGCCGGGCATCGGCTATGTGAACGTGTACGTGGACCCGGCGCACCCGGGGCGCGGCGCCGGGACGCTGCTGCTGCGGGCCGCCGAGGAGTACCTGGCCGAGCGGGGGGCGCGCACCCTGTACAGCTGGGCCCTCGACGAGCCGGCGAACCGTTCGTGGGCCGAGCGGCGCGGCTACGCGCCGAGCCGTTCCGCGCACTTCCTCCGTCTCGATCTGACCGCCGCCGAGCTGCCGCCGCTCGCCGTTCCGCCGGCCGGTGTCGAGCTGCTCACGGCCGAGGACTTCGCGGCCGACCCCCGACCGCTCTTCGACCTCGACGCGGTGACGACCGCCGACGAGCCGGGGGACGTGGGGGCCGAGCTCGACGACTACGCGCACTGGCTGGCGACGACCTGGGAGCATCCGCTGCTCGACCGGGCGCTGACGACGGTCGCGGTGGTGGACGGGGTTCCCGCCGCGTTCAGTGCGGCGCAGACGGACGGTCTGGGCCGGTACGCCTCGGGGATGACCGGTACGGCCCCGGCGTTCCGGGGGCGCGGTTTCGCCAAGCTGGCCAAGAACACGTCGCTGCACCGGGCCCGTGCGGCGGGCTGCGTGGAGGCGTTCACCGGGAACGACGCGGGGAACGGGCCGATGCTGGCGATCAACGAGTGGTTCGGTTACGAGATCTGCGCGACGGAGGTGCGGCATGTCCGGACGATCGGTTGAGGTCACCCTGACGAAGGCGGGCCGGACGAAGATCCGCTATCCGGCGGAGGTGCTCGCGGAGGACGGCGCCCGGCTCTCGGTGCGCGCTCCGTGGGCGGCCGAGGGGGTACGGGACTTCGGCTTCGTGCGGTTCGAGCCGGGCGACGTCTTCGTGGAGCACTACTGGCGCGACCGCTGGTTCTCCGTCAAGGAGGTGCGGTCCGCCGAGGGCGTCCTCAAGGGCTGGTACTGCGACATCACCCGGCCGGCCGTGATCAGTGGCGCCGGGGTGGTGGTCGAGGACCTGGACCTGGACCTGTGGGTGTCGGCGGACGGCAGCGAGGTGCTGCGGCTCGACGAGGACGAGTTCGCGGCGAGCGGGCTCGCCGCCTCCGATCCGGAGGCGGCGGAGCGTGCCGTCGTGGCCCTCGACGAGCTGGAGGCGCTGGGCCGTGAGGGGCTGATCGACCTGCTGCGCCGGTAGCGTCAGCGGAGTTCGACGGCCGCTTCCTCGACGGCGAGGAATTCGGGGGTCGGCAGGCCCCATCCGCCGGTCGTGAGCTGCATGAGGGTGGCCTGCACACGGGCGGTGCCCGGCCGGTAGGCGGGGTCCTTCACGACGGAGGTGTTGATCCACTCGTGGAGGTGTCCGTCGCAGACGGCGCGGGTGCCGCCGATTCCGGCGGAGCGGTCGCCCTGGACGAGGGTGGAGCTGACGAAGACGGGGCCCGCGCTGTCGTCGAGGCAGCGGTAGGTGCCGGAGAGGGTCACCGTGCTGTCGTCGCCGACGGTTCCGTATCCGTGGACGGAGAGGTCCTCGGCGGCTCCTCCCGCGTGGGCGAGGGGGGCGGCGGCGGAGGCCAGCAGGGCACCGGCGGCGAGGGCGAGTCGGACGCGCATGAGCGGGGTCCTTTCAGGGTGGGGGGATGCTACTGCCCGCCAGGGATACCGGATCCGGCCGCCACATGTCCGAAACTCACCCCTTCGGGGGCGCGTTGAGGAACTTTCGGTAGTGAATACGGTCGTACGGTCCGTCCGCGCGGCGCTCGACGACCTCGTAGCCGTACCGCTCGTACAGCTTCTGGTTCTCCCACATCATCGCGTTGGTGAGCAGCCGGACCTCGGGAAGTCCGAGCTCCCCGGCGTGCCGCTCCACCCAGTCGAGCAGCAGTCGGCCCAGGCCCGTGCCCTGGGCGTCGGGGTGGACGGCGATCTCGTCCAGACAGAGGTGATCGGCCTCGTGGATCACCACCACGAGGCCGGTGACCGGGTCGCCCGTGACGAAGACCCGCCCCGCGGCCACGTTCGCCGCGTGGTCGTACTCCATCGGGGCCGGTACGAGACCGATCCGATCGATGTAGTGGTGGAAGGCCGCGTCGGTCACGGCCTTCACGGCGGGCACGTCCGCGGCGACCGCGGGACGGATCAAGGCGTCTGTCATACCGTCACGTTACGACGGCGGAAGATCACCTTCCTCAACAGGGGCCAGGCGAGGAGCAGCACCACGACCACGTACACGGTGATCGCGAACGGGGTGTTCACCAGACCGGTCACCGAGCCGTCGCTGATCTGCAGAGCACGCCGCAGCTGCTGTTCGGCGGCCGGGCCGAGGATGACGCCGATGACGGCCGGCAGTACCGGCAGGCCGTAGCGGCGCATGCCCAGGCCGATCAGGCCGATGACGAGCAGGACGACCAGGTCGAGCGCCTCCCCTCCCACGGCGTACGCGCCGACGGCGGCGAAGAAGAGGATGCCGGCGTAGAGGTACGGGCGCGGGATGCGCAGCAGCTTCGCCCAGACGGGCGCGAGCGGCAGGTTGAGCGCGAGCAGCAGGACCATGCCGACGAAGAGCGAGGCGATCAGGCCCCACACCAGGTCGGGCTCCCGCTCGAAGAGGAGCGGGCCCGGCTGGATGCCGTACTGCTGGAACGCGGCCAGCATCACGGCGGCGACGGCCGTCGTCGGCAGCCCCAGGGTCAGCATGGAGACGAGCGTCCCCGCCGCCGAGGCGGAGGCCGCCGACTCGGGTCCCGCCACACCCTCGATGGCGCCCTTGCCGAACTGCTCCTTGTGCTTCGACAGACGCTTCTCCGTCACGTACGACAGGAACGTCGGGATCTCCGCGCCGCCGGCCGGGATCGCGCCGAACGGGAATCCGATGAGAGGACCGCGCAGCCAGGACTTCCAGGTGCGCTTCACATCGTCCCTGCCCAGCCAGGGGCGCCCGACCGGGATGGCCTCGCCCGCCGTGCGGCGCAGGTGCGCGGCGACCCAGAGGGCCTCGCCGATGGCGAAGAGACCGACCGCGACGATGACCACGTCGACGCCGTCGGCGAGCTGGAGCGAACCGAAGGTGAGGCGCTGCTGCCCGGTCATCTGGTCGAGGCCGACCAGACCGATGGTGAGACCGATGAGGAGCGAGGCGAGGCCCCGGATGCGGGAGGAGCCGAGGACCGAGGTCACCGCGATGAAGGCGAGGACCATCAGGGCGAGGTAGTCGGGGGCACCGATGCCGACGGCGAGCGCGGCGACCGTCGGGGCGAGGACGACGAGCAGGATCGTGCCGATCATGCCGCCCGCGAAGTGGCCGATGGCCGCGGCGGCGAGCGCCTGCGCGCCGCGGCCCGCCTTGGCCATCGGGTTGCCCTCGATGGCGGCGACGACGGCCGCGCTCTCGCCGGGGGTGTTGAGGAGGATCGAGGTGGTGGAGCCGCCGAACATGGCGCCGTAGTAGATGCCGGCGAACATGATGAACGCGCCGGTCGGTTCGAGCCCGTACGTCACCGGGAGCAGCAGGGCGACGGCCATGGCGGGGCCGATGCCGGGCAGGACGCCGATGGCCGTGCCGAGGAGCACGCCGATCGCGGCCCACAACAGGTTCATCGGCGTGAGGGCGGTGCCGAAGCCGTCGATGAGGGAGTTGAGGGAATCCATGGGTCAGATCACTCCCATCAGCGGGCCGCCGGGCAGCGGGACGCCGAGCAGCTTGTCGAAGACGACGTAGGTGAGGAGCGAGAGGGCGGCCGCGATCAGGGGGTCGCGGTGGAGGTGGCGGCTGCCGAGGGCGTAGGCCGCGCCCCAGAAGAGGAGCGCCCCGGCGACCGGGAAACCGACGGGTCCGATGAGGACCGCGAAGGCGAGGAAGACGCCCGCGAGGAGGAGGACCGTACGCCAGTCGGCGGGCTCGGTCAGGTCGACGTCCTCGCCGGCCTCGGCCTCGCCCCGGCCGCCGCGCAGGACGTCGACGGAGAGGAGCACGGCGACGACGAGCAGGCCGCAGCCGACGACGAGGGGGACGGTGGCGGGGCCGACGGGGCCGCGCCCGGTGAGGTCGGCGTCGAGGGTGAGGGCGTCGGTGAGGACGAGGACGCCGAGGAGGAACAGGAGGGCGCCGACGCCGAGTTCGGAACGCTCACGCAGCCAGGTCTTCACAGCCCCAGCTCCTTCAGTACGGAGCCGACGCGCCGGTCCTGCTCGGCGAGGAACGTGCCGAACTCCTCGCCGGGCAGGAAGGCGTCGTCCCAGCCGTGGGTCTTCAGCGACTCGCGCCACTGCGGGGAGTCGTGCAGTGCGGTCACGAGGGTGACGAGCTTGTCGCGCTCGGCGTCGGAGAGGCCGGGCGGGGCGACGATGCCGCGCCAGTTGGTGAACTCGGTGTCGAGTCCGGCCTCGCGGAGCGTGGGGGCGTCGAGGCCGGGGACCCGCTCCGGTCCTGTGACGGCGAGGAGGCGCAGCTCCCCCGCCTTGATCTGGTCGAGGTACTCGCCGACGCCGGAGACGCCGAAGGCGACCTTGTCGCCGAGGATGGAGGCGAGGAGCTCGCCGCCGCCGTCGAAGGGCACGTAGTTGACGTCCTTCGGCGCGATCCCGGCGGCCTGGGCCATCAGCATCGGGGCGAGGTGGTCGGGGCCGCCGGGCGAGGACCCGCCGCCGACGGGCAGTTTGCCGGGGTTCTTCTTCCAGGCGGTGAGCAGGTCCCGGATGGTCTTGTACGGGGAGTCCTTGCCGACCACGACGATGTCCTGCTCCTCGGTGAGCCGGGCGATCGGGGTGGTGTCGGCAAGGGTCCTGGGGGTCTGGTTGGTGTGGACGGCGCCGACGACGCCGAGGCCCATGGACATGGCGAGACGGCCGTTGCCGCGTTCACCGACGAGCCGGGTGAGGCCGACGGTGCCGCCCGCGCCGGGCAGGTTGAAGACCTCGACGTCGCCGGTGAGGTCCGCCTCCTCGGCGTTCTTGGCGGCGGTGCGGGCGGTGATGTCGTAGCCGCCGCCGGGGGTGTTGGGGACCATGAAACGCAGGCCGGGTATCCGCGTGCCGGTGTCGGAGCCGCTGCCGGGGCTGAGCAGCGGCGGAGCCACCAGGACGAGCAGCGCGGCCCCGAGGAGGGCGAAGGGGGTGCGCAACCGCACGTGTGCCGCCTCTCGTGTCGAAGGGGAAGGGGGATGTGAGGTGGCCCACATGTTGCCCGCGCGTTAAGAAGCTGTCTCTCTTCCGCAACCAACGGACGTTGTGGTCGTTGTGGTCGGGACCTAGCGTGGGTCGGCGTGACGAGAGTGCTGGTGGTCGACGACGACTTCATGGTCGCCAAGCTGCACTGCCGCTATGTGTCGGCGGTGGCGGGCTTCTCGGTGTCCGGGGTCGCGCACAGCGGCGCGGAGGCGCTGCGCGCCGCCGAGCGACTGCGGCCCGACCTGGTGCTGCTCGACGTCTTCCTGCCCGACATGGACGGCGTCCAGGTGCTGCGGGAGCTGCGCGCGGCGGGCCTGGGCATGGACGCGCTCTTCATCACGGCGGCGCGGGACGTGGGCACGATCCGCGCGGCGCTGCGGGCGGGGGCGCTGCACTACCTGATCAAGCCGTTCAGCCAGGCGGCGCTGCACGAGCAGCTCCGCCACGTGGCCTCGCTGCGCAGCCGCCTCGACGAACTCGACGAGGCCCGGCAGGAGGACGTCGACCAGATCTTCGGCACCCGCCCGCGCGGCTCCCGGGAACTCCCGAAGGGCCTCGCCGCCCACACGGCCGACCTGGTCGACTCGGTCCTCCGCGCCCACCCGGCGGGCCTCTCGGCGACGGAGTGCGCGGAGGCCGGCTCGCTGTCCCGGGTGAGCGCCCGCCGCTACCTGGAGTACTTCGCGGAGACGGGCCGCGCGGAGATCACCCTGCGGTACGGAGGAACGGGACGCCCGGAGCGGCGCTACCGGCGGCTGGGGTAGGGCGTCGGCGGGCCTGTTCCTCAGGCGCTCCTTTCCTGCGTCGTAAGCGGCTCCGGAGAGGAATCCGCTGGTCGTGCGCCGCTTTGGATGCCCCCAAGAGTGCCAGGGGAGCCAAACCGGGAGCCACGCCGCTGGAGGCGGCTTTACTTCTTCGGCTCCTCAGGCCCCGGGAAGATGTCGTCCATCGCCTCGGCTCCCTGAGTGATGATCGGGCGGAGCTGCTTCCGGTACACCTGTTCCGTCGTCTGCGTAGTGCTGTGTCCTACCACCCGGGCGATCACCTCGATCGGGATCCCGTGATCGGACAGGACAGAGACGAAACTCGTCCGGAGCTCCCTTGGCGTCCACGCCCCGGGGTCCTCGAACCCAGCCTCCTTGAGCAGAGTGCGGAACGCTCGGCGAACGTCCTCGGCGGTGCGCTGCTGACCGCTGGCCGTGCCGAAGACGAAGTCCTCGTCACTCCACACGAGTCCCAGCGACTCTCGCTGCGCCTGCTGCGTCTCGCGCAGCGAGCACAGGATGGCGACGAGCTGCTGCGGCATCGCCAGGGTCCGCCGGCTCTTACGCGTCTTCGTCTCGCCCGTGCGTCGCACGGAGCGCCACACTTCGATGTGCGGCATCGTGCCGTCCGGCACGTCCAGCTTCACGTGGCTCCACGTGAGGGGGCGTACTTCCTCGGTCCGAATGCCAACCAGCAGCGAGAGAGCGAGGTAGGCGTGGATCCAGGAGCCGAGCATCGCGCTGAGAGCCGCCTTGGCTTGTAGCAGCGTCAGGGACTTACTCGGACGCCCTGACTGGCCTTCCGGCGTCTCTACCAGTTCGGCCACGTTGCGGAACACCTTCCCCCTCCGCTGAGCGTGCGTGATCGAGCGCCTCAGGATGGAGAGCACCATCTGGAGAGAGCTGGTCGCCAGGACCATGGCCTTCTCGTCCAACCAGTAATCGAGTGTGTCCGCCTCCAGGTCGCGCAGCTTCGCTCTACCCAGGTCGGCCACCACATGGTTCTTGGCGAGACTTCGGTACGTGGAGATGCTCACGGCATCACGCCCCTTGAGGCCGTGCTTGAGCCAGTCCGTAACAGCCTGCTCGACGGTGTACGTGGCGGAGGTCTTGACCCCTGCTTCCAGCTCCTTCTTGAGCTCTTTCAGCTTGAGCCGGACCTCGGTCTTGGTCTTACCGGACACCTTCGGCCGATGCCGCTTCCCCGCAGGGGTGTAGCCGAGCGATACAGCTCCGATGAAGCGGTTCTTGGACTTGTCCCAGTAGATCGAGTCTTCTCCATTGCCAGCCTTGCGCGGCTGGTCGGACGAGTTGGGCATTCGTGCCTTCCAATGACGGAGGGCCGCGCCGAGGATCGGCGCGGCCCATAGGTGAAACGGGTCAGGCGGCTTCGGCCTCGCGCTTGAGCAGTTCGACGTAGTCGTCGATGTACTCGCTCGGCACGAGGCGCCGGCGTCCGATACGGACGGTGCGGAGCCGTCCGAGGCGGACCTCCTCGTAGGCCTTGGTCCGCTTGATGCTGAGGAACACGGCCGCGTCCTCAACTCGATGCAGGCGGCGGTACTCCACAGAGGGTGCAGCAGCTCCCCCGGTGCGTACGTGCCCCGCATCACCACCGGCGGAAGCGAGGTGGAGATCCAGGATGTTGCTGTTGGGCTGGGGCGTCTTGGTGGTTGCCATCGGGCTCCTTCAGCTCGGTCCGGGGTGCCAGAACCCCGGAAAGTGCTGACAGAACTGACAGAACCTCGCCGGATGGCCTCTGACCTGCAGGTTTGGGCGTTTCCACGGTCGTGACAAAACCTCAAAAAACTCTGACAGAACCTCGAAAACCTCAGTTCTGTCAGGGCGGGCGCTCGCCTCCGGGGGAGGTTTTTTGAGTTCTGTCAGAGTTTCCGGAGGTTCTGTCAGAGCTCCGGAAGTGCTCGTTTCCGCAGGTCAGGTGGCTGGTCGGGAGGTTCTGTCAGTTCTGTCAGCGGATCCGGGGGTTTTCAGGCGGCTGGGGTGATGCGGGGGTGGGTCTCGTAGCGGGGGGAGGGCGGCCGGCCGCCGCGGGTGGTGCGGGGCGGCGGGGGCTGCTGGCGGACCCAGCCGTGTTCCTCCAGCAGGACCAGGGCGGGGTCGAGGTCGCTCATGGCGGGGAACTCGCTGCGGGGCATCGCGCGGAAGAGGTCCCGCTTGGTGAAGGTGGCGGTGCGGGTCTCGCGCAGGTGGGTCAGCACGCTGTGGGCGGCTTCCTGGGCGGGGTCGGCCTTCATGGCGTCGAAGACGTCCAGGGCGTGGGCGGTGAAGTAGTCCCCCAGCCGGGTGGCGTCGGCCATCGTGGCGGCGGCGATCGGCTTGGTCCAGGCGTCCTCGGGGTGGGCGGCGAGGTGGAGCAGCCCGGCGATGCGGGCGACGGCACCGTCGCGCTTGCTGGCCCAGTTCACGATCGGCGCCAGGGTCCCGTCCTTGCGCAGGCGGGACTCGGTGACGCGCTGGTAGGCGAGCAGGACGGCGTCGGCCTCGGAGGTGAGGGTGAGCTCGGCGGTCTCGGTCCAGGCCGCGAGTGTCAGCGCGAGCCGTCCGAGCTTGTGGGCGTAGGTGTCGGCGGTGTCGGGGCTGAGGAGTTCGGGGGTGACGTTGCGGTAGCCGACGAGGGATTCGGGCTTGGAGTAGAGGAACCGGGCGAGCAGGCCGCGTCCGTCGGCGCCCTTGATCTGCCCGATGGAGTCCAGGACGTCCGGCTGCATCGCCAGGCCCATGGTGATGGCGGGGTTCTCGATGTACTGGGCGTCGCGGGCCTGGCGGTTGACGCGGGCCATGTCGCCGGCGTGGCCCTTGAGGAAGATCCCCATGTTCGGGACGCCGGAGTAGCGCCCGGCGATGATCTCGAAGATCTCGCCCTCCGGGGACAGGATGGAGATCCGTCCGTCCTGCTGGGCGAGCAGGGTGGTCAGGGACTCGGCGGTGATGTCGTCGGCGATGAGCTGCGGCTCGGCCGGGATCACGGCCCGCTCGGCGGACCGGGACAGGGACGCGGCCTCGGCAGTCAGCTCGGCCAGCTTCTCGGCATCGGCGCTGGCGGCCTGCTTCTCCGCCCGCTCGGCGGCGGCCTTCGCGATCCGCGCGGCCGCGGCGGCCTCGGCCCGCTGCGGCGCGGTGAGCTCGATGAGGGCCTTCTCGGCGGCGAGCAGGGGCTTGGTCATGAGCCCGAACACGGCGCTCTTGCGGTTGCCGGGCGGCAGGGCGACAGCGGTGTAGAGGTTGACCGGCTCGCTCCACTGCCCGCGCACGGACACGGTGAGGCGTCCGCCGGCGGCGGTGCCGATGACGGCGAGCGCCAGGCACCCGGCCAGGTCGACCGGGGTCTGGGTCTCCTCGGCGACACCGGCCGTCATGGCGCCGAGCCAGTCGGGCAGCGTGTCGACGGGGAAGACGGGGAGTTGCCCGCGCGGGTTGAGCGGGACCGGTTCGTCCCACACCGGCCCGGCGACGTCCTCGGCGGTCATCTCGTCGAATCCGGCCCACAGGTCCGGCTCGTGCGCGCTCATACGGCGTCCTCCCGATCGGTCAGGGGCAGGGGGTCAGTGCGGTGGGCCGGGTGCGGGTCAGAGCCAGAGGAGACGCCTTCGGCGACGCCCGTCGGGGTGCCCACGGCCGGGAGTCGGCCGGGCTGTTCGGCGGACTCGGGCATGTGGTGGACGGGACGGCTCTTAGGAGGCGGGGGGAGGAAGTGGTTCATGCCGTCCTCCGGGCGCCGGCGGGGTTGTGGGCGATGGACCAGTCGAGCCCGCGGGTGATGACGTCGTCGTAGTAGCGCTGCGACTGCGTGGCGTTCCCCGCCGCCGCCCTTCTAAGAGCCTCCTCGACGTCCTGCCGGGCGAGGTCGCCGGACGCGACTAGCCGTCCCAGGGCCCGTGCGGCGGCGAGCAGGGTGGCGTTGCGGGTGCCGTCGGCGGCGCGGGCGACGCTGTCCGTCTCGTTGCGCAGCGCTGCGGCGGCGTAGCGGGATGCCCGAACGCTCAGCGGCACCGGGGGCGCCGTGGCGGTCTGGACGAGCTTGGGGCGGGCCGTGAGGGCGTCCAGGATCCAGGCGGGCAGCGGGGCCGGGGGTCGGCTGTCGAGGACCTCGTAGAAGCCGTCCAGGGTGTGGCTGCCGGGGGCGACGACGTAGCCGCCCCACCCTCGGGTGTCGATGTGCTTGCCGAGCCGTCCGGCGGTGTTGCCGAGCCGGACACCGTCGGGCTGGGTGAAGTACAGGTGCTGCCCACCGCGCGCGGTCCTCACCCGGTGGGTGAGGGGGACGGCCTGTCCGGCGCGCTCGCAGAGCGCCTCAAAGGTGGTCACGCCGTCAGGCGTTCCTTCTTCGTCTGTCGGCTTGAGCGTGTCCAGGTCGACGACCAGCAGTCCGGAGGGGCCGGTGGCGATGCCGATGTTGTACGGGGCGTGGGTCCAGGCGGCAGCGAGCAGGTCGTGGTCGGTGGTCGCGCGCTGCTCGGGGGTCTTGTGCCCGTCCGTGCAGCGGCCGGTGCGAGGGCAGCGGGAGTCGGCGTGGCCGGCGGGCCGCTTGTCCCGAGAGCGGAGGGGGAAGACGGGCCAGCCGCGTTCGGCGGCGCTGATCGCGTGGGCGAGCAGGTCCAGGCCCGGCAGGTCGATCGTGGGCAGATCGCTCACTCGGTCACCGTCCGAGGTGCGTGGTCTCGCGGATTGGGGATCGGATGGGTCATGCTGGGTGTCTCCAATTCGTTGCGAGCGGGTTGGATGTGAGGGCGGCCCCGGCTTTGGCGAGACGGGGGCCGCCCTCGGTCGTGCTGGTCAGGCCGCAAGTTCGGGCTGGTGCCAGGCGGGCAGGTCGTCCAGGACGCGGGTGCGCCATCGCAGGGCGTAGTCGAGGCAGTTGGCGCAGTTCTTGTGGGTGTGGCCGGGGATTGGGGGCCGGTGGCGGGCGTGGTAGCTCCAGGCCAGGGAGTCGGCGGAGGCCAGGAGGTGGCCGACCCGGGCCAGGCCCAGGGTCTTGAAGCCGAAGCCGTGCAGGCGCAGCCCGTGGGCGGCCATGGCGGTGACGATGGCCGCGCCCTCGGTGGTGGACTGGCGGCGGCAGACCGAGCCCAGTCCCACGACCGGTTCGGCCCGCAGGTTGACCCCGGCCTTCTCGTAGAGCTCCCGGCAGTGCTCGTACTCGGGGATCGTGTTGCCCTGCAGGGTGGGGATGATCCGCAGGTCGGGTGCCAGGCTGCGCAGGTCGAGGAAGTTGTTCACCGTGCGCCGCTGGTGTTCGACGACGCTGAGACCGGTGCCGGCGAAGCGCAGGGGGCCGGCCTGTCCGCCGTGGATGATCAGGTCCTCACACATCCAGTCCTGTCCGGCGGCCCAGTCATAGGGGCCGACCGACTCCCAGATGCGCCGCAGATCGGTGACGTACTGGCGCGGGCTGCGGGTCCAGGTGCCGTGCTTTTGGAGCTCCGTGAAGCCGCCGGAGTCGACGGCGTAGGGGCCGAGGGCGGGGTGGAGGATTTTGGTCTGGGTGAAGTGCTGGGCCTTGAGGAACAGCGGTATCCGCACCGCGCGGACCCAGTGCTGTTTGTGGGTGGTCAGGTAGAAACGCACGCGGAGATCTCCCTAACGGTTGGCTGTTACGCGGCGAACAGATCGGCCTGCCCCGGCTCGACCGGGACAGCGACGCCAGCGACGGACTGCCCGGCGCCGGTCGTGACCGGGGTGATGGGGGCGACCGGGGTCAGGACGGTCACCCGCTGGTTGGTGACGGGGCCGTCGTTGTGGAACCGCCAGGTGCCCACGTCGTGCTGCGGCCGGTCCGACCCGGGCCGGGTGTAGCGGCGGGGCTCACCGAGGTGGGCGGCGTTCCACTCCTCCGCACACACCTTGTGGACAGGCTCACCGGCGTGCGACCGCAGCGGGGTCGGCCGACCACACAGGCCGCACGGCCGGTTACGTGCACGGTCGAAGTGCCGGGCGTCGCCCCAGTCCAGGAGCGGGTCCATGCCCGTCAGGAGGTCGACTGGGTGGTCTGGCGGACGTAGTGGCGCGGGTCGCAGATCACGGCCGCGTCGTCGACGTCCATGAGCCGCCGGGCGGCCCGGTCGGCGTCCGTGGTGGCGTCGCTGACGGGCGGGGCGACCTCGTCGCCGAGGGCGATGCGGTCGAGCAGGGCGGCCTTGCGGAGCCAGAACTCCCGGCTCGTCTCGGTGCCGAACGGCCGGTCGGCGGCGGTGCGGGCGACCCAGCCGATCTCCCGGATGATGCTCGGGGCCTTGGCATAGGCCTGCTCCGGCGTCGGCCACTCCTCCGGGGTGGCGGGGCGGTGGTCGGCGGACAGGTAGATGCGGGTGCGGTCGCCGTTGCGGGTGGCCGTGCGGTGGGCGGACCAGGTGGTGAAGACGCTGCCGAGGGTGTCGATGACGTGGTCGGTGTCGTCGGGGTCGCAGATGACGCGGATCTCGAACACGGTGTGTCTCCTCAGAGGTTGGAGGCGGCGTCGATGAGGCTCTGGGCGAGGCGGTTGATGGGGCCGGCAGCGCCGGTGGAGGCGAGGAAGAACCCGAACCCGGCAGCGACGAGCGCGCTGCCGTAGCCGAGGTTTCCGGCGCGCAGGAGGAAGTACAGGACGAGTCCGAAGAGGGCGACGAGCGAGACGGTTATGGCCATGCCGAAACTCCCTTGATCACAAGGTGGGGTGGCTGGGTAGGGTGCGGGTACCTCGGGTGCTGACAAGCTCGGGGACATGGCCGACGGCGCGTCCGCCTAGCTCCTGCAAAGAGCGGGGTACGTCTCATGACGGGCGCCGTCGGCCGCTTCATGCCCAGGGTCAGGGGGTGCCGGCGCGATGGATCGCGCGGCTGTGGTGGATCAGGCACCGTCCGACGGGCCGACCGGTGCGACTGAGAAACGCATTGGTCGAACGGCTTTGTCCAGGAGCAGGATGCAGCTATGCGTTACCCCAACGAGGACCCTGAGCTGTTCGCTCTTGTGCACCGCTACGTCGCACCCAACCGGCGCTACCTCAAACTCGGTGGCCACATCCGGCGCACGAGTGATCCTGAACGCACCGAGTTCGTACGGGCACTGGGCGAAGACGCCGGAGCTATCACTCCCGGCGAGCTGGCCATCCTGCTCGAAGGTGGCTGGCGCGAGCGCAGGACCGCTGCCTGGCTCATCGCCGTGGCCCGCAGAACTGAGTTCCGCGAACGCCTCGGCGAACTGCTGCTTGCCAGCGAGGTCTGCTTCGCAGGCTCGGACTACTGCGTGACCTTGGCCAGCTTCGGCACTCCTGCCGACGCGGACCTGCTGGCCGCCTACCTCGACCGCTACCTGCGGCGCCCGGACCTCTACTACGACCAGCCAGCCGCCATGGGCGCGCTCCTCCACCTCGATGCCAAACTCCGTGCCGATCAAGCGGCCCGGTTCCTGGCCCCAGACGGCCTTTGGCATCAGTGGATCGACGGGCCACCCCGCAAGGAGCACCACGGCACACCAGAGAGCTATCGCGAGAGCATCAGCTGGGCTTGCGCCTTCGCCGATGAGAGCGCTGAGCATCTCCCGTCAACGAACCGCTGACGTCGTCCTTCGCGCGCCTGCGTAGGGCGGTACCAAACCTCTGCTGGGGCTGGTGGAGTTTGGAGTGCCGAAAAGGGCCCGTCGTCGGGCGAAAGGCCGGTGGGCTTCGTCGTGTCAGCTCACCAGTCGTTGTCGGTAGCGGTGGTGGGTTTGTCGGGGGTGTTGACGATGCCGCGTCCGTCCCAGATGGCGGCGTCCTGGTCTTCCTCCTCGAAGGTGGTCTCGTTCATCGGATGGCCTCCTGGCGGGCGTGGGCGGCGGCGGTGCGGACGAGGGTGAGAACTTCGGCGCGGGTGCGGCCCTGCGCGTCGTTCCAGCGGTGGTAGGGCTCGCTGACCCCGCGGGCGGCGAGCACGGTCTGGAGGTGGTGGCCGGCGGTGCGGGCGGTGGTCTCGTCGCCGTAGCCGAGGCGGAAGAGAACGGCCTGGGCGCCGAGGATGCAGCGACGGCCCGAGGTGGAGCGCAGGGAGCCGTGGTGCCAGCCGTAGCGCTCGATGACCAGCGCGGTGAGCTCCAGGTGTTCGGCGACACTGATCTGCCGTCCGGCGCCGTGGAGCCGGCGCAGCAGCGGGAAGTTGAGCGCCCAGTTGGGCAGAAG
>NZ_JBHXRW010000031.1:0-99842 GCF_042716635.1 Streptomyces sp. NPDC058664
CGACCCGCCTGCCCGATCGCCTGGAACCGACCGACCGCCGCCGGCTGGAGCTGCACGCCGCTCTCACCACCGCGGGCATCGCGCCCCTGCCCGGCGACCTCGATGCCATCGAGGCCCTGTGCGCACTGGACGACACCACCCACACCGCGCTCCGGCGCTGGCTCAGCAGGTGCGACAGCCTCTGACACATCACAAGAAACGGCGGTCGGATCCGCTACTCTCCGCCTCCCTACCCATGCCGCTCCTGGTCCGGGATAGTCGGCCACTTCGTCGGCTGATCCCTGGAAACGAGGTACCAGATGGATTCCTCTTTGCGGTCGGCTCGGTGGCCCGCTCATGTCTGCGACGACCCCACCGAGTGCTTGCGTGAAGGAAGATCGAGCGAACGGGGCGTGATGCTCTTGGCAGTGGGTCGCCTCCGGGACTCCGTGGCAGTCCCGGAGATGCCGGGACTCGGCCTGCGGAACGCTGTCGCCCGCTGCGGACACCCCACGACCGCTCCCGCGTTCCGCAACGACAGACGCCGGGAACTCGTCCTCCAGATGACCCCGGGCAGCCCTCCGACGGCGGCATGACGAATCGGGCGAGGGAAGAGCACGGCCGCCTAGGTGGGAGGTTCCGGAGGTTTTTCCTCCCCCGGACTTCCGTGACTCGAGCGAGGGCTTCCCGTCTCGGAGACTTCTCCGCACTGCTACGTCGCCTGACCTGGGGAGCCTGCCACGATGTCTATCGGTTGAGGAGCGGATTGCCCGAGGCCACGGAACCGGAGGACCGCGCGGGCACGACCGGTGAAGCGCGGTGGCCACCTCTGTGAAGGACCTCACCGACCGTGTGTCGCGCCGCGCGGTGTCATCGGCAAGTACACGGAAGACGAGCCGGTTCTGCAGGAGATACGTGCTCGGGTACCACCTGGCGTTCACACGCCCTGACCAGAGGTCAGGATCTCACCTCCTGTCGACGGATGAAGTGCCCACGGGTCGCCGACCGCGGCCCGTCACACGCCAGCGCGTGGGCGGGAACGGGTGCCGACAGAGCGGTCAGCCGTCACCGCGGCTGACCGGCCGCTCCGCCGGGGCGTGGTGTTCAGGGGCTTCGCGCCAGCGGGCTTCGCAGAAGGAGTAGAGGCCGAACGTCAGGAGGCCCAGCGCCGCGGCGATCAGCAGCCAGGGCCCGGCGGGCGTCTCGGCGAACGAGCGCAGTGTCTCGTCCAGGCCCTTCGCCTGGTCGGCGTCGAAGCGCACCGCGGCCAGGAGGACGAACAGGCCGGCCGCCGCCGCCACGACCCCGCACGCAACGCCTCCGATGACGCCCAGAACGGCGACGACGCGCCGCGTCCTCCGGCTCATCCGGTCCGTGCGGAGGTCCTTCTCGAACTTCCGCATCAGGCTGCGCACCACTACCACCACGCCCACGACGGCCAGCACGGCTCCGAACGCGCCGACGAGTACGCGTCCGAAGGGCCACTCCAGCACTCGCGCGGTGTAGTCCTTCGACGTCTCGTCACTGGCGCGGGTCCCGGCGGCCCCGCCGATCAGCGCGGTCTGCGCCACGCTGACACAGATCACGACGTAGAAGACGGCCAGCCCCAAAGAGCCCAGGCGCCGGGCCCACTTGTCACCGCCTGCCGTCGCCTGCCCGAACGCGGCCTCGGACAGTCGCCACAGCGCCATCGCCGCCAGCCCCACCACCAGCGCCCACAGCAGCACCTGTCCGTACGGCTGCTCACCGATGGTCCGCACCGCACCGGACCGGTCGGCCTCCTTGCCGCCGCTGTCACCGGCGAAACCGATCCGTACGGCGAGGAGGCCGACCAGGACGTAGATCACTCCCCGGGCGCAGAGCCCGACCCTGGAGGCAACCTCCATGGCTCGGCTGTCGGCCACACGCTGCCCCTGGGTCTTGGTCTGGGCGCCACCCCTGTCGATCGTCATACCCGACACCTATCCGTGCACCATCGGGGCCGACGCGGCGCAGTGGTCAGTGGGCGCTGCAAGGCGTTCCCCGCCACGGCCCGCGCGGCGTACACCCGCCCGGGCGCAGACCGTCCCCAGGGGCTCTCCCGCAGGCCGGGCACAGCGACTTCCGCCCACAGCGGCTTCTCTCACCATGACACCCGACAGCACATCCCACCAGCGCAGCCCTTCACCTCCGCCACGTTCATGGTTCGCCCCTGACAGGGGCGAACCATGAACGACGCCCTTTTCGACACGGTCGGCCGTCGGGGCCTTCCTGAGCCTTCGCGTGCCGGGGAAGCCATGGACACCACTGACGAGCGGGGCGGACAGTCGGCCGGCAGCTCCCGGGCCGCGTACCCGGTGGCGAGCGGACCGTGGGTCACCATCACGCAGATCTGACCGCCCTGGTCCACACCGACGCGCAGCGGGACAGTCGCGAGCTTGGCTGCCACAGAAAAGGACGCCCCCGTCCTCAGTGGGCGAGAGGTGTGAGAGGGCCGGCTGCCGAGGCCGCCCGTTCAGATTCCTTGGCGGTGAGGGCCGACGACCACCGCTCTGGCGGTACCCGGAGGCCGCCGCCCACCTGGGCATCAGCGTTCAGGCCGCCCGCAGCCGCAAGAGCCGGGGCAGCCTGCCCGCTCCCGAGGACACCACCGTGCCGGGCCGGCCCCGCTGGAAGCCGGCCACGCTCACCGGCTGGAAGCCGCTCGACCGAGACGCGGTGCACCAGGCCGTGCAGCTCCTGGATCAAATCCCTGTCATCCGCAACTCCGCCATCCACCCCAAGCCACGGCCGGAACTCGCCAGCGCCCACCATGCGCTTGGGCTGAGCTTCCCGGTTCGCGACTTCACCGCTGCCTGGGACAGCGTCCGCGCGCACGCCGAGCGGGCCGTGGGCGACCTGCAGGAGGCGATCCAGTCCGCCAGGCCCTGACAGCAGCCGCCTTGGGTGGCAGGCACGAGTGGCTGTGCCGACTGGTCACCGGGGTGACCGGCGGCTTGCCGACAGTACGAGTGCCCGTCGTTCCTGACTGTCCCGGGCCCTCCGCCGGATCACGTGTGCCGCTCGTCAGCTTCACGGAGAGGGAGCATCGGTTCTTCCGCGCCCAAGGACGAAGTCGCCGCAGCGTCCATGAATCCGGT
Organism: Streptomyces sp. NPDC058664; assembly: GCF_042716635.1. Classification (NCBI taxonomy): domain Bacteria; kingdom Bacillati; phylum Actinomycetota; class Actinomycetes; order Kitasatosporales; family Streptomycetaceae; genus Streptomyces; species Streptomyces sp. NPDC058664. Next base: position 3,099 of record NZ_JBHXRW010000031.1, read on the forward strand.
GCAGCCCCGGGCCGGGCTGTCGTCAAACGCAGCACTCGTGACGGTCGGCTTCGGTGAGCGACGAGGGGTGCGCGGCGGTGCCGGGCCGTGTGGGACGGGCGGCCGTTGACGCCCGTGGGGGCTGTGCGGGACTTCCATCGCCCTGCCGGACGCGGAAGGCCCGGAAGTAGCCTGCGGGGGCACGGCCCTGGCGCCGGTCCCCGCAGGCACCCCCCCGTCTGGCGCCGAGCAGCAGCCCGTTGAACTCCCGGCGTCAGTGCGCCGTCAATCCCCCGTCAGCCCCGGCTCAGGATTGACGTGAGGGCCTGCCGCAATGCCGCTTCCGGATCCGGCGACGCCCCTTCGGACCGCCACGCGACGAAACCGTCGGGGCGGACCAGCACCGCGCCGTCCGGGGTGACGCCGTGGGCCTCCGCCCAGTCCGTGTCGCTCGCGTGGGAGAGCTCCGCGTCGGGGCCGTCGCCGATCCGGTACGCGTCGAGCGGTACCGACAGCTCTCGCCCGAGGCGTGTCGCCGCCGCGTGCCACCCGCCGGCGCCGTCCTCGGAGCTCAGGAGCACCAGGGAGCGCTCGTACAGGTCGAGGGTGGAGACCCGGGCACCGGCGCGGTCCAGCCACACGTGGGGCGCCCGGCTCCCGGGTTCACCCGTCAACCGCAGCCCGTCGGAGATGACCGGCAGCGTCGGGTCGGCGCCCAGGACCGCGCCCCGCGGGTAGCGGTAGCCGAGCACCTCGTTGATGATGCCGCCCTTGCGTCCCTTCGGGCCGCCGGATCCGGGGCCGGGGGTGTAGCCGGGGTGGCTGTGCTCGACCGACCGCGCCGAAGCCCGGGCGCTCGTCGTCTCCGCCACCGGCCGGCGCTCCGCGTCGTAGGACGCGAGCAGGCCGGGACCGGCCCAGCCGCCGACCACGGCGGCGAGCTTCCAGGCGAGGTTGTGCGCGTCCTGGATACCGGTGTTGGAACCGAACGCCCCGGTGGGCGGCATCTCGTGGGCGGAGTCGCCGACGAGGAACACCCGGCCGTCCGCGTACCGCTCGGCGATCCGTTCGGCCGCGTGCCAGGGGGCCTTGCCCGTGATCTCCACGTCGAGGTCCGGCACCCCCACGGCCCGGCGGATGTGTTCCCGGCACCGCTCGTCGGTGAACTCCTCCATCGTCTCGCCCTGTTCGGGGTGCCAGGGAGCGTGGAACACCCACCGCTCCCCGTTGTCGACCGGCAGCAGGGCCCCGTCGGCCTCGGGGTTCGTCAGGTAGCAGACGATGAAGTGCCGGTCGCCGACGACGTCCGCGAGGCCGCGGGAGACGAAGGTGATGCTCACGTTGTGGAACAGGTCGCCCGGACCGTTCTGCCCGATGCCGAGCCGCTCACGGACCGGGCTGCGCGGGCCGTCCGCCGCGACGAGGTAGTCCGCGCGGATGGTGGTGTGCTCACCGGTTTCGCGGCTCTTGACCTGCGCGGTCACCCCCTCCGCGTCCTGCTCGAAGGACATCAGTTCCGTCGCGAACCGCAGGTCTCCGCCCAGCTCCCCGGCGTGCTCGCGCAGCACCGGTTCGAGATCGTTCTGGCTGCACAGGCACCACCCGGCGGGGCTGAAGCGGGCGAGGCCGCCGCCGGGGTCGATCTCCTTGAACAGCCACTCTCCGACGTCGCCCGCCAGGCTCGGCGTCTGCAGGATGCCGTTGTTGCGCGCCAGGACCGACGCGGCCTCCTGGACGGACCGCGCGATCCCGGCTCCTCGGAACAGCTCCATCGTGCGCACGTTGTTGCCGCGTCCCCGCGGGTGGATCGAGGTGCCCGCGTGACGTTCGACCAGGGTGTGCGGCACTCCGAGACGCCCCAGGAACAGCGCGGTGGACAGACCCACCAGCGAGCCGCCGACGATGAGTACGGTCGTGCGGTGACCGGCTGCCTCGCCGGCCGCGTCGAATCGGTTCATTGTTCGTCTCCGGCGTCGCCTGCGACGCGAGTCGGGGATGGGAACGGATTCCTTCCCTCAGAGGACGGGTCCGCGTGCCGGGAGCACCCGGATGACACGCGGTTCACTCGTCCGCCCCGTGGGACTCGCGCGCTGTCCGTGCTCCTGTCAACGATCAGCACATGACGACCCCGGCCTTTCGGTCACGCAGGTCGTCCCCACCCCCACTCGAGAAGAGAAGAGGTGTGCCGGATGGCCCCCTCGGGACGCATCTCCCAGTCGGCGTTCGACGGCTCCAGGCTGCGGGTGATCCTCCTGCTCGACCTGTACGAAGGAGCTCAGCAGCAGTTCCTGGACGCGTACGAGCTCATGCGCAAGCAGGTCGCCTCCGTCCCCGGTCACATCAGTGACCAGCTCTGCCAGTCCATCGAGAACCCCTCGCAGTGGCTCATCACCAGCGAGTGGGAGAGCGCTCCGCCGTTCCTCGCCTGGGTGAACAGCGAGGAGCACGTCGAAACCGTCAAGCCGATGCACAGCTGTGTCCGGGACACCCGTTCGATGCGCTACAGCATCGTGCGGGAGACCGGCCCCGCTCAGCCGGCCTCCCGGGAGGCGGCGTCGAAGGGCGTCCAGGTCGCCGCCCGCGAGGGCGACGGTGTGGCGCGTCACGCCCTCACCTTCACCGTCAAGCCGGGCTCCGAGTCGAAGGTGGCGGAGATCCTGGCCGGATACGAGTCCCCCCGGGCCCAGGTCGACGAGACCACCCGGCTGCGCCGCACGTCCCTCTTCATGCACGGCAACCGCGTCGTGCGGGCCGTGGAGGTGGAGGGCGACCTCCTCGCGGCACTGCGGCACGTCGCCCGTCAGCCCGAGGTCCGAGCCGTCGAGGAGGCGATCAACCCGTACCTGGAGCAGGACCGGGACCTGACCGACCCCGAGTCGGCACGCCTGTTCTTCACCCGGGCCGCGCTCCCGGCCGTCCACCACGTGGTGTCCGGACGGCCGGCACCGGCCGACCTGCGGCGGCACGCGCTGTACTACCCGGCCAAGGAAGGCCGCGGGATGGAGCTGGCCCGGCTGCTCGCCCATCAGGACGAGGTCGCGGCGGACGACCCGGACAGCCCGGTGTACGGCAGCACCGTCTTCCAGCGCGACGACATCGTGGTGCGCCTCATCGACATCACGGGCGAACTCGACCTCGACCCCGTCTCCTCCCTGGGGCTCAAGGACACCGGGAAGGCCGAGGAGCTGGAGCGCCTCCTCGACGGCGCCGCGATCGGCGTCGAAGGCTCCCTGAAGACGGAGCGCAACATCAACCGGCTGCTGTCGCACGCCGACATGCTGCCCGTCACCGATCGCTCGGCGGCTTCCTGACAGGCGGTCGCGGCGGCCCCCGCCGCAGTCGCTCCCCAGCACGTCACTGCCACATCCGGAGGTATCAACCATGCTCAAGCAGCGTCCACGCATCGTGAACCTGAGCGAGACGGAACCCAACCGCAGGCGGGGAGGTGACCTGCGGGCCATGCTCACGCCGGCCACGGTGGGTGCCACCAGCGGTTTCATGGGTCTGGCCATCGTTCAGCCGGGCGAGCGGATCGGCGAGCACTACCACCCGTACTCCGAGGAGTTCGTGTACGTCGTCTCCGGCGCGCTGGAAGTGGACCTGGACGGCGAGACGTACGCTCTCCAGCCCGATCAGGGACTCCTGATCCCGATCGACGTGCGGCACCGCTTCCGCAACGTGGGCGCCGAGGAGGCCCGCATGGTCTTCCACCTGGGCCCGCTCGCGCCCCGGCCGAGCCTCGGGCACGTCGACACGGAGCTCACCGACGAGGCCGAGCTCGCCGCCGCGGGCCCGCACCTGACCGTGCACGACCCGGCTCAGGTGTCCGAGCGAAGCGGGGCCATCGAGTGACCCGGCGAGTGGCCGTCACCGGTATCGGTGTGGTCGCTCCGGGTGGCACCGGAGCGAAGGCGTTCTGGGACCTCCTCGCCGCCGGCCGCACCGCGACGCGCGGCATCACCCTGTTCGACCCGGCCGGGCTGCGCTCGCGCATAGCCGCCGAGTGCGACTTCGACCCGGCGGACCACGGACTGGACCCGGATCTGAGCCGCCACGCCGACCGGTACATCCAGTTCGCCGTCGTCGCCGCCGGGGAAGCCGTACGCGACTCCGGACTCGACACCGACACGGAGGACCCCTGGCGCGTCGCCGTCTCCCTGGGCAGCGCCGTCGGCGGCACCACCCGCCTCGAACACGACTACGTACTGGTCAGCGAGGGCGGACGGCGGTGGGACGTGGACCACCGCGCGGCCGATCCCAAGCTGCACATGGCGTTCTCGCCGAGCACGCTCGCCTCCGTCGTGGCGGAACGGTTCGGGGCCCGCGGACCGGTGCAGACCGTCTCCACCGGGTGCACCTCCGGTCTCGACGCGGTCGGCTACGCCTTCCACACCATCGAGGAAGGCCGGGCGGACGTCTGCATCGCGGGCGCTTCGGACTCCCCGATCTCCCCGATCACCATGGCCTGCTTCGACGCCATCAAGGCCACGTCGCCCGACAACGACGACCCGGAGCACGCCTCCAGGCCCTTCGACAACAACCGCAACGGTTTCGTCATGGGCGAAGGCGCCGCCGTCCTCGTCCTGGAGGAGTACGAGCACGCCAGGGCCCGCGGTGCGCACATCTACTGCGAGATCGGCGGTTACGCCACCTTCGGCAACGCGTACCACATGACCGGTCTGACCGGCGAGGGGCTGGAGATGTCCCGGGCGATCGACTCCACGCTCGACCAGGCCCGGCTCGACCCGACGCTGATCGACTACGTCAACGCGCACGGCTCCGGCACCCGCCAGAACGACCGGCACGAGACCGCCGCCGTGAAGCGGTCCCTGGGCGCCCATGCCTACGACACGCCCATGAGCTCCATCAAGTCCATGGTGGGGCACTCGCTGGGCGCGATCGGCGCCATCGAGGTGGCCGCCTGCGTCCTCGCGCTGAAGCACCAGGTGGTCCCGCCGACGGCGAACTACGAGACCCCCGACCCCGAGTGCGACCTGGACTACGTGCCGCGCACCGCCCGCCCCCGGAAGCTCAGGAACGTGCTCTCCGTGGGCAGCGGATTCGGCGGCTTCCAGTCCGCGGTCCTCCTGACGGGGACGGGCGGGAGGACACGATGAGCACTGAACGCCCACGGCGCGCGGTCGTCACCGGCATCGGTGTGATCGCCCCCAACGGACTGCGCGCCGACGCGTACTGGAAGTCCGTCCGGGAAGGGCTCGGCGCACTGGACCGGATCACCCGCGAGGGGTGCCAGGACCTGCCGCTCAAGGTAGCGGGCGAGGTCCGGGGGTTCGACGCCTCCTCGCTGATCGAGGAGCGCTTCCTCGTCCAGACCGACCGGTTCAGCCATTACGCGATGGCCGCGGCCCAGCTCGCCCTCGACGACGCCGGCCTCGCCCACGACCCGGAGGAGCCCTTCTCGATCGGCGTGGTCACCGCCGCCGGATCCGGCGGCGGCGAGTTCGGTCAGCGAGAGCTGCAGAAACTGTGGGGGCAGGGATCCAAGTTCGTCGGCCCCTACCAGTCCATCGCCTGGTTCTACGCAGCGAGCACCGGCCAGATCTCCATCCGGAGCGGGTTCAAGGGTCCGTGCGGTGTGGTCGCGAGCGACGAAGCGGGCGGTCTGGACGGCCTCGCCCACGCCGCCCGGGCCGTACGGCGCGGGACCGGCGCGGTGGTCGTCGGAGCCGCCGAGGCGCCCCTCGCCCCGTACTCGATGGTGTGCCAGCTCGGATACCCGGAGCTCAGCACCGTCGAGGACCCTGACCGCGCCTACCGGCCCTTCACCTCGGGGGCCTGCGGCTTCGTCCCCGCGGAGGGCGGCGCGATGCTCGTCGTGGAGGACGAGTCCCGCGCCCGCGACCGCGGAGCGGCCGTCCGGGCCGTCGTGGCCGGTCACGGCGCCACGTTCACCGGCGCCTCCCGGTGGGAGGAGTCCCGGGAGGGACTCGCCCGCGCGATCCGCGTCGCCCTCGACGAGGCCGACTGCGCGCCCGAGGAGATCGACGTCGTCTTCGCCGACGCCCTCGGCGTACCGGAGGCGGACCGCGCGGAGGCACTGGCGATCGCCGACGCCCTCGGGACACACGCCGCCCGCGTACCGGTCACGGCGCCCAAGACGGGCATCGGCCGCGCCTACTGCGGGGCACCCGTCCTGGACACCGCCGCCGCGGTCTTCGCGATGGAACACGGCGTCGTCCCCCCCACCCCCAACGTGTTCGACATCTGCCACGACCTCGATCTGGTGATGTCCCGCGCTCGCCCCGCCGAGCTGCGCACGGCCCTCGTCCTCAGCCGGGGACTCATGGGATCCAACGCGGCGCTGGTCGTGCGCCGCGGCGACGACACCGCCCGGTAGGACCGGGCGGGAAGGAGAGCACAGATGATCACCACCGCACTGACCTTCGACGAACTCGCCACGCTGATGAAGCAGGCGGCCGGCGTCACCGTCGACGCCCGGGAGCTGGAGAAGGCGCCGGACGCGCCGTTCACCACCCTCGGCCTCGACTCGCTGGGCCTGCTCGGGATCGTGGGCGAGCTGGAGAACCGGTACGGCGTGGCGCTGCCCACCGACGCCGAGCGCTGCAAGACGCCCGCCGAGTTCGTCGGCCTGGTCAACGACGCCCTCAAGACGGGAGTCTGACGTGTCCGGTCACACCGACAACAGCGTCACCATCGACGCCCCGCTCGACCTCGTCTGGGACATCACCAACGACATCGAGAACTGGCCCGACCTCTTCAGCGAGTACGCCTCGCTCGAGGTGCTCTCCCGCGAGGGGGACTCCACCACCTTCCGTCTGACCATGCACCCGGACGAGTCCGGGAAGGTCTGGAGCTGGGTGTCGGAGCGCACCGTCGACCGCGCCGGGCGGACGGTCCGCGCCCGCCGCGTCGAGACCGGCCCGTTCGACCACATGGACATCCGGTGGGAGTACGAGGAGACGCCGGCCGGCGTCCACATGCGCTGGGTGCAGGACTTCGCGATGAAGCCCGACGCCCCGGTCGACGACGCCTGGATGACCGACAACATCAACCGGAACTCCCGCACGCAGATGGCTCTCATCCGGGACCGCATCGAGCAGGTCGCCCGCGACCGCCGGAGCGCCCCGGTCCTGCCCCGCTGACCGCACCCGGCCGCGCGCACCCGCGCCCGGCCGGCGCGTTCGTCCGTACACCGCTCCCCCGCTTTCCCGCGCACCGCTCCCGCGCGGCCGCTTGACCCGCACACCCGCGCACCCGCACACCCGCACACCCAGGAAGGACGCTCGATGCATCACGCCCTGATCGTCGCCCGCATGGCGCCCGATTCGGCGCCGGCGATCGCCGACGTGTTCGCCGCCTCCGACCGTGGCGAGCTCCCGCATCTGGTCGGCGTCACCCGGCGCCGCCTGTTCCAGTTCGGTGACGTGTACCTGCACCTCATCGAGTCGGACCGGGACCCGGCGCCGGCCATCGCCAAGCTCGCCGGCCACCCGGAGTTCCGGGACGCCAGCGAGAGGCTGTCGGCGTACGTCAGCGCGTACGACCCGGCGACGTGGCGGAGCCCCAAGGACGCCATGGCGCAGTGCTTCTACCGCTGGGAGCGCGACGCGTCCTCCTGATCCCCCGAGGTAAGCACGGCAGGTACACCCGAGGCCGCCCGCCCCGCGAACTACGCGGAGCGGGCGGCCTCGGGTGTACCTCCTTCGGCTCCGTCAGAGGGGAACGGTGCACTCGAAGGCGTGCAGGTACGCGTTGACCGGGCGGATCTCGCCGATGACGAGCCCCGCGTCCGTCAGCCGGTCGACCATGCTCTGCCGGGTGTGCTTCGCACCGCCGACGTTGAGGAGCAGCAGCAGGTCCATGGCGGTCGTGAACCTCATCGAGGGCGTGTCGTCCACGAGGTTCTCGATCACGACGACCCGGGCGCCCGGGCGCGCCGCCCCGCGGACGTTGGCGAGCGCCCTGCGGGTGCTGTCGTCGTCCCACTCCAGGATGTTCTTGATGATGTACACGTCCGCCTGGACCGGGATGTCCTCACGGCAGTCACCGGCCACGACACGGACCCGGGGGCTCAGCGCGCCGCCGTCCCGCAGGCGCGGGTCGGCGTTCTCCACCACTCCCGGGAGGTCGAGCAGCGTGCCGTGCAGAAGCGGGTGCTTCTCCAGCAGGCTCGCGAGGACGTGTCCCTGCCCGCCTCCGATGTCCGCGACGGAGGACACGTCACCGAGGTCGAGGAGGTTCGCGACGTCACGCGCCGACTGCTGACTCGACGTCGTCATGGCCCGGTTGAAGACGTGGGCGGACTCGGGCGCCTCTTCGTTGAGGTACGCGAAGAACTCCCGTTCGTACACGTCCTCGAAGACGTTGCGTCCGGAGCGCACCGCCTCGTCGAGCTTCGGCCAGACGTCCCACGTCCACGGCTCGGTGCACCAGAGCGCGATGTACCGCAGGCTGTGGGGATCGTCCTCGCGCAGCAGCCGGGACATCTCCGTGTGCGCGAAGGCGCCGTCGGGATGCTCGGTGAAGACCCCTTGGCAGGCCAGCGCGCGCAGCAGGCGGCGCAGTGTCCGCGGCTGGGTCTTCACCGCCTCCGCCAGGTCGTCCACGGTCATGGGCGTGTCGCCCAGGGCGTCGGCCACTCCCAGGCGGGCGGCCGCGCGTACGGCGGCGGCACACGCCGCCCCGAATACGAGTTCCCTCAGCCGCATGGGCGGCGGGGGAGCCGGTTCAACCGTTGTCATCTGTCGCCTTGTCCTTGCTGTCGTACCGTGGGCGGTGGCGGGGAACCGGACAGGTCAGCACATTCCGGCGGGCTCCGAGAGCGTGCACCGGTTGCGGGTGAAGGTGTTTCCCTGGCCGGTGTCCCGGTTGGCCAGGTCGGCGGTGCTGTTGCGCATCACCACGTTGTCGCGGATCTCGTTCTGCTCGTTCTTGGCGCCGACGAAGCTCTTGAACAGCACGATGCCGCCCGAGAGCGGGGACGTGCCCACGTTGTCGACGACCCTGTTCTTCTCCACCACCGTCTGCTCTGCGCCGGTGAGGACGATTCCCGAACCCTGCAGGAACGGGAGACGGGGGGTCTGCGGGCAGTGCTTGTTGTTGGAGTGGATGTTGTTCCGGCGCAGCGTCATCGCCCCGGCGCGCGGCTTGGACTCGTCGCCGACCACGAACACCGCGGCGCAGTTCCCGGTCGCGTCGTTGTGGTCGACGGTCACGTTCCGCAGGCGGCGGACGGTGATGCCGATCCGGTTGCCGGACAGGCTGTTGTGCGTGATCACGGTCCCCTTGGCGTCGGTGGCCCCGTGCTCCCTGTCGATGGTGTTGGCGATGAACAGTCCGGCGTCACCGTTGTTCCGGGCGATGTTGTGGCTGAACACACCGCGCACGGAGCGCTCCTGAGCGATGCCCCACTTGCCGTTCTTGTCGGCGAGCACCTTGTGGACCTTGAGCCGGTCGGTCCAGGACGCCCACAGGCCGTTGTTGGTGAAGCCCCTGAGCGTCAGCGATCTGACGGTGACGCCCACGACGGGACGGCTCTCCGTCCCGGTCACGCAGATGCCGTGACCGCCCTTGGCGCACGCGTCGCCGGCGGCGTCGCCGGGCACGATGACGGTGGGCGAGAGACCCGAGCCTCGCAGCGTCAGGTCCGAGGTGGTGATGCGGACGCTCTCACGGTAGGTGCCGGGAGAGAGGGCGACGGTGTCCCCCGGCTTCGCGGCGTCCACGGCCTTCTGGATCGATTCGCCGGGCTTCACCCGGTGCACCGTCGGTCGGTTGTCTGCCGTCGGGGCGGCTGCGCCCAGGCCTGAGGCCGCGAGAACCGCGGCGCATGCCAGGTGGGCGATCTGTCGTCTGGTCATGTGCCGAAGCTATGAGCGCGGGTGCCGGCCTGCTACCGCTGATCGTCCAGGCGGACCTAGACATACCCCCCTGAGGTCCACACGACGGGCGTGGCGCGCGGGTCCCGGGCGGAACCGGCGCCCGGCCGTGGATCATGGCGCCGCCGGGGGCGCCTCTTCGGCGACGCGGCGCGCAGGGAAGGGGTCCGGATGCGCAAGTGGTGGCCTTTGGTGGCGGTCTGTCTGGGCACCTTCATGCTTCTGGTGGACGTCACGATCGTGACCGTGGCGCTGCCCGACATGGCGGCGGACCTCGGCACCACGCTCTCCGACGTGGAGTGGGTGGTCGACATCTACGCGCTGGCCCTGGCGTCGCTGCTGCTCGGCGTCGGCTCCCGCGCCGACCGGATCGGCCGCAAGAGGGTGTACCTCGTCGGCCTGATCGTCTTCACCGCGGCTTCGGTGGCGTGTGCGGTGGCCCCGAACGCGGGTGTGCTGATCGGCGCCCGGGCGGTACAGGGAATGGGCGCGGCCGGAATGTTCGGTACGACGATCGCCCTGCTCGGCATGCACTACAGCGGCCGGGAGCGGGGGGTGGCATTCGCCGTGTGGGGCGCCACCAACTCGGTCGCCGCGGCCGCGGGGCCGATGGTCGGCGGACTCCTCACCCAGTACCTGGACTGGCGATGGATCTTCTTGGTCAACCTGCCGGTCTGCCTGATCGCCGTCGTGCTGACTCTGCACTCGGTGCGAGAGGCCAAGGGCGGCGGCCGGCAGCGTGCGGACGTACTCGGCATGGTCACCTTCACGGTGGCGAGCGGCGCACTGACGTTCGGGCTGATCCGAGCCCACTCCGACGGCTGGGCGACATCGCTCACCCTCGGCCTGTTCGCGATGGCGGCCGTCGCCCTCACCCTCTTCGTCGTGGTCGAGACGAGGCACGAGCATCCCGTCCTCGACCTGTCGCTGTTCCGCAGGCCGTCGTTCACCGGCATCATGATCAGCGCCCTGTTCATGCAGGGCGCCGCGTTCGCCTATCTGCTGTACGAATCGCTGTGGATGCAGTCCGTACTGGGGTACGAGCCCGTCGAGGCAGGTCTGTACATCCTGCCCATGTGCGCCGCCGCGTTCGTCGTCTCGGCGCTCGCAGGCCGCTTCGGTCCCTGGCCGCCACGGGCTGCCATCGGGGGCGGGCTCGCGCTCATCGCTCTGGGCTCCGGAATGCAGGCCACCCTGGACGCGGGGTCTTCGGGCAGCAGCCTCGTGGCGGGGCTCGTCGTCGCCGGCCTGGGCGTCGGGCTCGTGACACCGAGTCTGTCGGCGGCGGCCCTGGCCTCGGTGCCGCCGGAGCGCGGAGGCATGGCGGGCGGCGCGGTCAACACGTTCCGCCAGTTGGGCTTCGCCTTGGGGGTCGCCGTGTTCGGCGTGATCTTCCAGTCGCGGATCGAACGTGTGCTGAAGGCCGACGGCGGTGTCCCGGACCCGCACGAGACGGCCGCCGCTCTGAGCGGCGGGCAAGCCCGGTCGATCGTCGCCGGCTGGCCGGAAAATGAGCGCGCCGAGATGGCACACCTGGTACGCGAGGCGTTCGCGTCCGGCCTGAACGGGATGCTGGTCGTGGCGGCGGCGCTCGGGGCGCTGGCCTCACTGCTCGTCGTCGCGACGGTACGCGTCCCCGCCGGCGGCGCGGAACAGCGGGGGCCGACAGCGAACACGAACCCACGAGACCGGGAGCCACGAGCGGACGCAGCCCTGTAGCGACGGCCACGCACGACGCGTGGGGCCCCAGCGGGAGCTGCCGACAAGCAGCAGGACGCCGACGGTATCCAGCGGGTCGAGACGCGGCGAGGACGCGTGCTGACCTTTTACTGACCTGAGGGGGGCAGATAATGCCCCTGACCTGCGGCGACGCCAAATAGTCGGATCTTGGACCTGAACAGCGCACGAAGCATGGAGAGATTCCCGTTCTGTCTGCTCCCTGCCTGCATTCCCGCAGGTCGAGGGCGGTCTTCGCAGCGCACAACGATTCGCATGTCCGGTCAGCTGTCCCCAGGTTTCTCAGGACTCATGCTGACCACTCGCTGACTTCACTGACGCATCACCAGATGGTGAAGGCCCTGCACAAGGTCAAGCGACTGCTGAACATTTTCGCGCAGCAGAAGGCGTGCGGGATCCGCGGCATCACGGTGCGTGAGCGCAACCAGCTCACAGGCTTTCGTGTGGCTCATGGACAGCCAGCGCTCCCAGGAGGTCGGCTTTCCAGGGGCTCTGGCGCGTTCCGGGCGTCCGGGCTACTGCTCGCGCATGCCCCAGGGAGAGCCGTACGCGGCGAGGAGGTCCAGGTAGGGCCGGGGGGCGAAAGCCTCGGGGCCGAGGACGCCGGAGCCGGTCCAGATTCCACCGGCCAGGAGTTCCAGGGCGACAACGGGGTTGATCGCCGTCTGCCAGACGACGGCCTGCGAACCGTATTCGCTCATCGACCACTGGTTGTCGACGACGTGGTACAGGTAGACCTCCCGCGGCTCGCCGTCCTTGGTGCCCTTCACCCAGGTGCCGGCGCAGGTCTTGCCGTGCATGCGGTCACCGAGGGTGGCCGGGTCGGGCAGACAGGCGGCGACCACGTCGCGCGGAGCCACCGCGCCGCCCGGCACGCTCACCTTCTCGGTACGGTCGAGGCCCAGCTTGTGCAGGGTCTTGAGGGTCTCGATGAACTCGTCACCGAGCCCGTACTTGAAGGTGACCCTCTTGGCGTCCACCCAGCGGGGGATCATCAGCACCTCCTCGTGTTCGACGTTGACGCACTCGACCGGGCCGATGCCCTCGGGGAAGTCGAAGACCTCGGATTCGCTGAAGGGTGCCGTGGTGAACCAGCCGCGATCCCTCTCCCAGATCACCGGCGGGTTCAGACACTCCTCGATCGTCGTCCAGATGGAGAAGGAGGGCGCGAAGTCGTGACCGTCGACCGTCAGGTTCGCGCCGTCGCGCACACCGATCTCCTCGATGTCGTCGAAGAGCTCGTCCGCCGCGTAGCGGGCGAAGACATCGGAGAGGCCGGGCTCCACGCCCACCCCGACGAGGGCCAGCCGACCGGCCTCCTCCCACTGGGCCGCGCGCTCGAACTGCAGGTCGCCCAGCTTGACTCCACACTCCTCGTGCGGACGCTCCGGGTGAGGCGCGGACAGCGACATCGCCATGTCCAGGTAGTGCACACCGGCGGCCAGCGCGGCTTCGAACAGCGGCATCACGAACCGCGGGTCGGTGGCGTTGAGCAGGACGTCGCACCGTTCCTCGGCGAGCAGGGCGGTCACCGCGGTCCGGTCGGAGGCGTCGACGCGCGCCGCGCTGAACCTGCTCTCGTTCTCGCCGAGTGCGGTGACCGCGGCTTCGGCGCGGGAGAGGTCGTAGTCGGCGACGACCATGTGGTCGAAGAAGGAGCGGCGGGCGGCGATCCTGGTGATCGCGGTACCCACGCCACCCACCCCCACAAGCAGTACGCGCATGTCAGCAGTTCCTTTCATCGGGAAGGCCGAAGCCCCTGGTGCGGCCATGAGAACGTGACGCCCCCGTTCACTACAACAGTGTTGGCATAAGGTGGTCCGAGGAGAGAGCAGGAGGTCCCGATGCCGAAGGAAGTGGTCCCGGACTCGGCCCGGCGCCGCAGGAGACCGACCAGACAGGGCGTGGTCCTCTCGCAGGGGCTGATCGTGGAGACCGCGCTGCGGATGTTGCACGAGCACGGCCGGGAGGGTCTGACCGTGCGGCGTCTCGGCCTGGCTCTCGGAGCCGATCCGAGCACGCTGTACCGCTACTTCCGGGGCTCCGACGACCTGACGCTCGCGATCGCCGACGAGCTGATCGGCCGCGCCATGAGCGGCTGGGAGCCCACCGGCGACTGGCGCACCGACCTGCGCGGCATCGGCCTGCGCATTCACTCCGCCTATCTCACCCACCCCGAAGCGGCGGTCCTCACCGCCAGCCGCGTCAGCGGACGGACACACGAGATCGACAGCGACGAGGCGATCCTCGGGATCCTGCGCTCCACCGGTCTGCCCGACCCTGATGTGGTGCGCGTCTACCAGGCCTTCATCGACCAGACCCTCGCCTTCGCCGCGCTCGACGCCGCGAGCCTCGCACTGCCGGCGGCGGCCCGCTCCGCCGACGAAGCGGTCTGGCACGCCACCTACGCCCAGCTCCCGCCGAGTACCCATCCGAACATCGCGGCGACCGCCCCGCTCCTGGTCGCCCGCATGAACAAGAGCGCCTACCCCACAGCTCTGGACATGCTGCTCGACAGCGCGGAGGCAGCGATCAAGAACAGCTGAGTCGCACGCGGGCGCAGCAGACAGGCCGGTCAAGGGCCCGACATGCGGCTGCCCCGTTCGGTTCCGGCTGTCCGACAGCTCACCAACGGCTCCCCCGTTACCTAATGGGGAGCGAAGCCAGCGGACCGCTACCCGTTGCCCGGTCCGACGAGACCTCGGAAAAGAGCGCGACCGCCGGCTTCTCCTCGGCAGTGGTCAGCTGACGCCCGGTAAGCCATGGTCTCCCCCTGGAGCCTTGGGTGCGCGGGTACGAGCTGGCTCCGGACGTCAGCCGATCGCCGTCGAGAACACGGCCGTTCCGAGCTCCCGCACACTGCTGCGGTTCGGTGGACGGCGGGAACGGCGACGTGATCGACCACCACGTCTACGTGGGCCCCGGCGTCACCCGGCCGAGCGCCACGCGGGCGGCGGTCCTCGGCAAGTTCGGCGGCCTGGGGTCGCGCCGTGCCGGCCGCCGCCATGCCCTTCACCGCACCGGCTGTGGCCGGGGCCGACGGCCCCGGCCACAGCGACGACGCCCTGTCCGACGGCATCCAGCGTTCCGCCGCGCACGGCCGCACGTCGGTTCCGCCGACCGTGCCCACCGACCAGGAACACGGAGTCGTCCACCGCTTCGGCCCACCTGCCACGCAGTTCCCCGGCGGCATGGCCCTGGGCGCGGGACGCAGCGCGGACGACGCCCGGACCGCCGCCCTCATCGAGGGCCGCGAGCTGCGCGCCGTCGGGATCAACCAGAACTACGCGCCCATCGCCGACGTCAACGTCGCCCCCGGCAACCCGGTCATCGGCGTGCGCTCCTTCGGAGAAGACCCGGGTCTGGTGGCCTCCCTGGTCGCCGCTCAGGTCGACGGATACGAAAGCGCCGGCGTGGCGGCGACCCCTACGACATCAACCGCCTGGCCGGCGCCCGCACCTACCTGGCGACCTACTCCTCCACCCCCGTCTCCCTCGAAGCCGCGGTCCGCGCCCTCTTCGGCGAGATCCCGCCGCACGGACGTCTGCCCGTCACCGTCCCCCGGGCCGACGGGACGGGCACCCTCTCCCCCTACGGCCACGGCCTGGGCACCGCAGGAGCATGAGCCCGGGTTCTCCGTCAGGGCGACAGCACCACCACAGGCACCCGGCCGTGGTGGTGCTGTCGTACGCTCCCGCGGCCGCGCCGTCGTCCCCGGACGTCGACAGGAACGGTGCGGCAGGTGCCGGGAGCGTCAGGAGTACAGCAGGTGCCGCGCACGCCGGGTGCGGAAGGCGGCGAGGTCGTCCTGCCACAGAGCCACGATGTCGTCGACGGGCGCGCCCGCCTCCACCGCGAGCCGCACCCGGCGGTCGCCGCTGAGCTTGTCGAGCCAGTAATTGCTGCCGCCGTCCTGGCTGCGCCAGCCGTGCGCGGGGAAGAGCCTGCGCTGCTCTTTGATCATGGTCAGGGCGGTACGGATCGGATCGAACCGGTCGTGGTCGGTGATCTGGAGTTCCACGCCACCGCAGGACTTGCCGGACCACTTGGAGAAGGTCGGGGTGAAGTACGCCTCACGGAACCGGACTCCGGGCAGACCGAGGCCGTTCAGCGCCTCCTGCCAGCGGTGGTCGACACCGGGCGCGCCGAGCAGCTGGAAGGGCATCGTGGTGCCACGGCCCTCGGACAGCGCCGAGGCCTCGAAGTAGCAGGTCCCCACGTACGCCTCGGCCGTGGCGACCGTCGGCATGTTCGGCGACGGCGGCACCCACGGCAGGCCGGTCTGCGCGTACCGCATCCGCCGCTTCCAGCCCGCCATCCGCTCCACGTGCAGGTCCGCGCGCTTGCCGCCGGTCGTTTCGGGGACGAACGTGTCGTTGAAGAGACCGGCCAGTTCGCCGACGGTCATGCCGTACTGCTGGGCGATCGGCTTCAGCCCCACGAAGGTGGAGTTCTCCGGGTACAGCACCGGGCCGTGCGCGTCCCTCGCGGACAGGACGTTCGGGCGGTCGAGGACCACGAAGCGCAGCCCCAGCTCGGCCGCCGCCTCCAGGGCCAGGTACATCGTCCAGATGTAGGTGTAGAAGCGGGCGCCGATCTCCTGGATGTCGAACACCACGGTGTCCAGGTTCAGTTCGGCGAAGTAGCCCGCCATGGTGGTGGAGCTGTTGTAGGCGTTGTAGACGGGCAGGCCGGTCTTGGCGTCGGTGAAGAAGTCCTCGCCCTGCCCTGCCTGCGAGGTGCCGCGGAATCCGTGTTCGGGGCCGAACACGGCGACCAGGTCCACCTTCCCGTCGGCGGCCATCGCGTCGACGATGTGACCGAGGTCGGCGTCGACGCCGGTCGGGTTGGAGATGACGCCCACCCGCTGTCCGGCCAGTGAGGCGTAGCCGCTCGCGCGCAGCCGCTCGAAACCGGTACGCACACGGGCCCGCGGTCCTGGCGTGCCCTTCCCGGAGGGGGCGTCCGGCGCGTCGGCCGTGGCCCGGGTGGCCAGGGCGGGGGTGGCGGCGAGCGCCGCCGAGGCCGTCAGGAGGTCTCTGCGTCTCATGATGGTGGGTCTCCTCGGAAGCCGGGGTGTGGTGACGGAGGATCGGGCGGACAGACGCGCGGCTGCGGAGCGGGCAGAGCACCCCAGTGGATGACCCGCACACCTCGAAGGTCAAGAGGAAAGAAAAGGTGTTATTGGTGGCACCAATGGCGCCTGGTGACGCCGATGAACGTGCTCCCGTCCATTCGCCACAAACGCCCGTCGCACAGTGGTCCGCGCACACATTGACGTGAACATGCAATTTTGTTGAAGTGGCCTCACACGCGCATCCGGCCGTCGCGCCGAAGACCCACCCGGCTCGCCGACCGGTCCGACCGCCACGAGGAGACACCTCCGTATGCACCGACATCCGCGATCATGGAGACGCGCCACCGCGCTCGTCCTCGGCACGGCCTTCGCCGTCCTGTTCACGGGCCTGGGCGGCCCTTCCGCCGCCTCGGCGCCCGCCGCCCACGGCACCGTCGACCGCTCCTTCGTACGGGCCGGCGCCGAGTTCGACGTCCCCCGCGACCTGCTC
Organism: Streptomyces sp. NPDC058664; assembly: GCF_042716635.1. Taxonomy (NCBI): domain Bacteria; kingdom Bacillati; phylum Actinomycetota; class Actinomycetes; order Kitasatosporales; family Streptomycetaceae; genus Streptomyces; species Streptomyces sp. NPDC058664. The sequence goes on from NZ_JBHXRW010000031.1 coordinate 20,242, forward strand.
GTGGCGATCGGGTACGGCGAGAGCCGACTCGACTCCCACAAGGGTGAACCCAGTCACGCGAACGGGTACGGGGTGATGCACCTGGTCAGCAACCCCCGCTCGCACACCCTGGAGCGGGCCGCGGAGCTGACGGGCGAGACGCCGGCCGCACTGCGGCACAGCACCGCGGCCAACATCCGCGGCGCGGCCGCCGTCCTGCGCTCGTACGCCGACCGGCTGGGGCTCGACGCCGATGACCGCGGCGACGCCGGTGCCTGGTATCCGGTGGTGGCCGAGTACAGCGGCAGCACGGACGAGCGCACGGCCCGCCTCTACGCGGACTCCGTCTACGACTTCCTGGCGAACGGCGTCCGCGCCACCACGGACGCGGGCGAGACCGTCACCCTGCACCCCCGCGCCGTACGCCCCGAACGCGGCCGGTACGCGGACGTGCCCGCCCTGGACGAAGGAGGCTCGACCGCCGCGGGCACCCTGAGCACCGACTACCCGCCCGCCCTGTGGGTGCCGGCGAACAGCGGGAACTACACCGTGGGCCGCGCCTCGGCGATCTCCGCCGTCGTCGTCCACGTCACCCAGGGTTCGTACGCCGGTTCCATCAGCTGGTTCCAGAACCCGAACTCGAACGTCAGCGCGCACTACGTCATCCGCTCGTCCGACGGACAGGTCACCCAGACCGTGCGCGACAAGGACACCGCCTACCACGCACGCTCGGGCAACCCCTACAGCGTCGGCATCGAGCACGAGGGGTACGTCGACAACCCCGCCTGGTTCACCGACGCGATGTACCGGTCGTCCGCCGCCCTCACCCGTCACCTGGCCGACAAGTACGGCATCCCCAAGGACCGCGCGCACATCGTCGGACACTCCGAGGTCCCGAACAACGACCACACCGACCCGGGACCGAACTGGAACTGGTCCTCCTACATGCAGCTCGTCGGCGGCAGTGGCAGTGGGACCGTCAACCTCGACTTCCCGTCCTACGACACGCTCCGCAGCGGATCGACCGGCCCCCAGGTCACCGCGGCGCAGACCCTGCTCAACGCGCAGGGATTCTCGGCCGGCACCGTGGACGGCGTGTTCGGCACCAGGACGGTGACCGCCGTGAAGGCGTTCCAGAGCGCCCGCGGCCTGCCGGCCGACGGGATCATCGGCCGGCAGTCCTGGACGGCACTGCTCTCGGCCGGCACGAAACCCGTCCTGCGGGAAGGGTCCTCGGGCGCCGACGTGAAGCGGCTCCAGCGGTCGCTGACGGCCGCGCTGGGCCGGACCGTCGGAATCGACGGCAGCTTCGGCCCCGGCACCGCCCAGGCGGTCCGGGACTACCAGAGCAGCCGAGCACTGACAGCGGACGGCATCGCGGGCGCGGCGACCTGGACGGCCCTGCAAGCCGGGCGGTGACATGAGCGCGCGGGTCGGGCGGCCGGACATCGGCCGTCCGACCCGCACCCACCGGATTCCGTACGCCTTCGCCTGCGGACTTCACGGCCCGTGCGGCAGCAGTGTCGCCCGCACCTGTCCCCCGTCCCCCCGGCGGAGTGGACCAGGTCGTCGACGGCCACCGTGGGACCGATAGGGGTGAGGCCGCGTCAGACGTCGAGGTTCCCGGCGAAAGGCAGTGGGCCGACGTCGCACATCGACGGGTAGCGCGCCGGCACGGAACAGCGCTGTGCGACCTGGGCGGCAGCGTGGCAGGCCGGATCCTCGCGTCAGTCCTCGGTCGAAGATCCGGCGCTGTCATCAGCTCTTGGTCAGGGTGCAGGTGTACGTGGCGGTTCCGCTGCCGCTGTAGGCCTCCACCTCGACGTAGTACGTACCGGTCCCCGAGGCGGTTCTGGTGAAGGTGAGGGCTTCGTCGGTGCTCCAGAAGAAAGGGTGGGTGGTGCGTGCGGCACCGCGGACGGACGCCACGAGGACGGCTGCCTCCCTCACGGGCTCCGAGGATTGGTAGCGGAACATACAAGTCATCCGTCAGAACGGGAAGATGTAAGGCTTCAAAGGACTCGATGAGAGCCAGCGCCGGCGTGAGGCTGTCGTACGGAGAATCGGACGTCACCTGGGTGACGAGAACGACGTCGGCGTGAGCCGCGGCCGGGGAGAGCCAGGGGGCCGTGAACACGATGACCTTCCCTCCGCGTTCGCGGGCCAACTCGGCGATGACGGTCTTGTCGGCCTCGTAACGCCGGTAGTCGAAAAGCACGGTGACGTCGCGACGAGCGAACTGTGTGAGGAAGGACGCCCGTTCCACATCCCTGTCGGGCAGGAAGTCCACCTGGTCGCGGAACTGCGTCAGATGCAGACCCAGATACCGGGCCAGCAGATGGGTGAACCTGCCGCCTGCGACGTGAACGCGGCGCCGCGGGTCGCTCAGGAGACGCACCGCGTCGCTGAACTCCTGCGGGGCGACCTCCTTGAAGGTCTGGGACACGGCCTGCTGCACAAGCGCCAGGCGCTCTCCGAGGCGGGGATCGGACGCCTCTTCCGAACGGTCCGGCACATCGCGCCGGGATGATCCGGAGGTCTCGTACAAGGTGATCGGGGAACCGGTGCGCGCGTCGAGTTCGAGCCGCAGAGCGGCCTGCAGGTCGGGGAAGCCCTTGTAGCCCAGCCGGGACGCGCAGCGCAGCACCGTGGGAGCGGAGACCGAGGCGCGCGCCGCGATCGTGGCGACCGTCTCGAAAACAGCGGCCGGATACCCTGCCAGCAGGACCCGCGCGACCTTGCGCTCGGCCGGACTGAGATCCCCCAGCCTGTCGCGGATCTCATCGGCCAGCGTAGGACTCATGGGCTTTCCTCCCTGCGGTGGTCAGATCGCTGTCGCCCGCCACTGTTCTCGGCTGCGACTGACGGACGTACCCCCTGTCCTGAAGACTCCGGACGTACAGGCGGCGCTTTCTCCTTCGACGAATGTATCGCCTGTTACGTATGAGCCGCAGGGCCCCGCAGGGTGTCCACGACCTCCTCCGCGTTACGCCCTTGTGCGCTGCGGTACCCGCCATGGGTTGGAGGTCCGCAGGGGGTACGGCAACAGGGCCTCGGGCATGCTCTGGTAGGCGACCGGGCGCAGCCAACGGGCGACGGCGGTGCCGCCCACGCTGGTGTGCAGCGGGCTGGTCGTGGCCGGCCAGGGGCCGCCGTGGTGCATGGCGCGGGTGACCGCCACTCCTGTCGGCCAGTCGTTCCAGATCAGGCGGCCGGCGCGCAGGGCGGACCAGATCTCGCGGGACAGTTCCTCGTCCGCGTCCTCCTGGCCGTGCACCGTGGCCGTGAGGCTGCCCGGGAGCTCCCGGAGGGTGGTGAGCAAGTCCTCGGTGGAGGCATAGGTGACGACGGTCGATGCCGGGCCGAAGCATTCCCGGAGGAGTTCGGGATGGGCGCGCAGGTCGTGGGCCGTGATGGTGAGGAGTGCCGCCGAGGGCCCGTCGGCGGGTCGTCCGGTGCGGTGGGTGCCGGTCGGTGCGGCCGCGATCCGCCGGACGGCGGGGTGGGTGGCCAGCTCGTCGAGGGTCGCGCGGTAGGCCTCGGCGATCCAGGGTCCCAGCATCGGCGCGGGAGAGGTCCGGGTGACGGCCAGGCGGAGAAGTTCGTCCAGGTCGTGCCGTTCGGGCAGGAAGAGCAGACCCGGCTTGGTGCACAGCTGGCCCTGGCTGCGGGTGACGGACGCGATGTACTCGCTCACCAGGGCGGGCCCGCGTGCGGCGAGGGCGTGGGGGGTGACCACCACGGGGTTGAGGGAGCCCAGTTCTCCGTAGAACGGGATCGGGTCGGGCCGGCCGGAGGCGAGATCGAACAGCGCCCGGCCGCCGGTGGTGGAGCCGGTGAAGCCGACGGCCTGGACGACGGGGTCGGTGACCAGGGCTCGGCCCGCCTCGCGGCCGTGGACGACGGAGAGGGCGCCCGGCGGCAGGACTTCGGCCGCGAGGGCGGCGGTGCGGTCGGTGAGCCGGGGATGGCCCTCGTGGGCCTTGACCACGACCGGGCAGCCGGCGGCGAGCGCGCTGGCGGTGTCCCCGCCGAGGACGGAGAAGGCGAAGGGGAAGTTGGAGGCGGTGAAGACGGCGACCGGGCCGAGAGGGACGAGCATGCGCCGTACGTCCGGGCGCGGGACGGGGACGGCGGCGTCGTCCGCCCGGTCGATCATGACGTCGAGGTGGGCGCCCTCTTCGGCGATCTCGGCGAACATCTCCAGCTGTACGCGGGTACGCAGTACCTCGCTCCGCAGTCTGATGTCGCCGAGACGGGTCTCCTCCTCCGCGAGGGCGACCAGTTCGTCGGTGTGCTCGTGGAGTGCGTCGGCGAGGTCACGGAGGAGTGCGCCGACCTCGGCCGGGGCGAGTGCGGCAAGGCCGGGAGCGGCGGCATGGGCGGCTTCGGTGGCCAGGGGGTCGAGCGGGGATCGGGAAGGCATGTCTTCTCTCAGTGGTACGGCGAGGGGTGTGCTGGAGTCGCTGTCCCGGGTGGGACGATCCGTCCTAGGGGGCCGGAGGTCCGTTCTCTCCGGCCATGACCAGGAGTTCGGCCAGGTGCACGGCCTTGGCCCGCGAGCGCCTGCGGCGCAGGCCGGTGCGGAGCTGGCGCAGACAGCCCGGATTGACCGCGGCGACGAAGTCGACGCCGGCGGCCTCGATCCCGTCGATCTTGGCGGTGAGGATGCGGCGCGATTCCCGGGGCCGCAGCAGGGAGTAGGTCCCGGCGGCGCCGCAGCAGCTGCCGGCCGAGGGAAGTTCGACGTAGTCGGCGATCCCGGCGAGCAGATCACGTGGGGCGGTCCATACTCCGAGGCCGTTGCGCAGGTGGCAGGAGTCCTGGAGGGCGACACGGGCCCGGCGACCGCCGACCCGGAGTTCGCCGAGGGGGCGGTACGGGGAGCCGGTGGCCAGGAGGTCGGAGAGTTCGCGGACGCGAGCCTTGCCGAGGACCGAGGCGAGGTGGGCGGCGCAGCCGCCGGAGGTGGTGACGATGGTGCCGGGAAGGTCCTCGCCCATCCGGTGGGCGAGGCGTTCGCCGGTGGCGGTGTCGCCGTTGTGGGCGTGCAGCGCACCGCAGCAGCCCTGGGAGGCGGGGGCGGTCAGGCCGGGGACGAGGGCGAGGGCGGCGCGGCTGACGCGCGGGAAGAGGACGCGCTCGAAGCATCCGAGCATGAGCGAAGCCCCGCCGGACGCGATGGCCGGGGTCTCGGCGACGTTCGTGCGCGGTGTCCCTCGCAGTCGTCCCAGGAGGCGGAAGAGGCTCCGCCGGCCGGCGACCAGCATGAGGGCACGGGCGAGTACGGGCATTCGGCGGCCGCGCCACTGATGGTCGCGCCACTGCTCCAGAAGCTGCCCGTACTCGACGCCGGCCGGGCAGACCGGCTCGCAGGCGCGGCAGCCCAGGCACTGCGAGGACTGTTCCTTCAGGGTGGGGTCGTCGGGTTCGAGATCGCCGTTCTGCAGGGCGCGCATGAGGTTGATCCGGCCGCGGGGCGAGGACGCCTCGTCACCGGTCTCGGCGTAGGTGGGGCAGGCGGGGAGGCAGAAGCCGCAGGAGATGCAGCGGGAGAGGAGATCCGGGTCGAGGACGGGCTTCGGGAGGGGGTCGCCCGTGCGGTCGGTCATGAGCCCAGCTTTCCGGGGTTGAGGATGCCGGCCGGGTCGAAGGCCGTCTTCAGGCGGCGCAGGAGGGTGATCTGGTCGGCGCCCAGCTGCGCGGACAGATAGGGGAGCTTGGCCGCTCCGACGCCGTGCTCGCCGGTGATGGTGCCGCCCAGGTCGATCGCGGCGGCGAAGATGTCGGCGAAGGCCCGCTCCGCGCGGGCGACGGCGTCCGTGTCGTCCTGGGACTTCACCACGCAGGTGGGATGGAGGTTGCCGTCGCCGGCGTGGCCGAAGGTGGCGATCGTGACGCCGTGGCGGGCTCCGATCGCGTCGATGCGGTCGACCATCTCCGCGATGCGGGGCCGGGGCACGGTGGCGTCTTCCAGAATGGTCAGCTCACCCAGCCGGGAGAGGGCGGGAAGAGCGCATCGCCGGGCGGCGAGCAGCGCCTCGGCCCGCGCCACTTCGGCGGCGGTCGTGACGTCCAGGGCCTGGTGGGCCGTGCAGACGTCGCTCATGCGCTCCAGGGCGCGGGCGACCGTGTCGCTTTCGCCGTCGTCACCGAAGAGGAGCAGCGCCCCGGCGTCGGTGCGCAGCCCGAGGCGGGCGAAGTCCTCCACCGCCCGGACGCAGGACCGGTCGAGGAATTCGAGGGTGGAGGGCAGGATGCCGGCGGCGATGATCGCGGTGACGGCCCGGCCCGCGGCTGCCAGGTCGGGGAAGTAGGCGACTCCCGTACCGGCCGTCGCGGGGGCGGGCCGCAGGGCGAGGGTGGCTTCGGTGATCACGGCGAGGGTGCCCTCGGAGCCGGTGAGGAGCCGGGTGAGGTCGTATCCCGCGACGTCCTTGTGGAGGCGGCCGCCGGTGCGGATCACCTCTCCTGTGGGCAGGACCGCCTCCAGGCCGAGGACGTAGTCGCGGGTGACGCCGTATTTGAGGCCGCGCAGGCCTCCGGCGTTGGTGGCGATCGTGCCGCCGATGGTGGCCACCGTGCGGCTGCCGGGGTCGGGGGCCCACAGGAGGTCGTCGCGGGCGGCGGCATCCGCCAGGGCGGCGCTGGTGACGCCGGGCTGGACCCGGGCCAGGAGTTCGGCCGGTGCGATTTCGAGGATCCGGTTCAGACGGGTCAGGACCAGGACGACGCCGCCCTGGGAGGCGACGGTGGCGGCGCACAGGTTGGAGCCGGCGCCGCGTGGGATCACGGGGACGGCGTAGCGGGTGGCGATGTCGAGGACGGCTGCGACCTCTGTGGTGTCCGCGGGAAGGACGACGGCGTCGGGCCGGGCGTGGAACAGCGGGGTGGCGTCTCGGCTGTAGGGGACGAGTTCGCCGTCCGTCTCCCGGAAGTGTCCGGGTCCGACGACCGACCGCAGGGCCGCTCGTGCGGTGGCGTGCATGGGGGTCTCCTCGGAGCCGGGCCCCGCCCGGGAGGGAGGGGCGGGGCCCGGCGGGTTCTAGAGCCTGATCGTGGAACGGTCGGCGATGAGGACGGGCGAGTCGTACACCGGCACGTTGCGGAAGGTGTGGGTGCTGCCCGACACCGTCCAGTCGGCGGCCGGGATGTCGAAGACGGCTCCGGTCCGTACGTCGACGTAGACGGGGTCGGTGAAGTCGCCGTCGGGGAGGGTCAGGCGGACCGGGGTGCGGGTGGTGCTGTCGCCGGGGGTGGCGGTGCCGTTCCAGACACCGACGATCTGGCGCCCGGTGTCGCGCTTGGCGAAGCCCTGGACGGTCAGGGTGGTGGCGGAGTCGGTGGTGAACGGGTAGGCCGGCAGTGCCGTCACCGTGCTGTCGATGACGGAGGCGAGGGTCTGGACCGCGTAGTAGGAGGGCTTGGCGTAGCGGATCGACTTGTCGCTGTTGGTCTGGAGCAGGCCCTTGCTGTTGATCTTCGAGGGGTAGTGGAGGTCGGAGATGCTGAAGGCGCTGGTGCTGATGCCCTGGCCGAGGTCGTGCGTGAGGCGGCGCAGGAACCACTTGGTCTGGCTCAGTTCGGTCCAGTCCAGGTCACCGAGCGCGCCGAAGCTGTTGGGCGCGCTGGGGGCTCCGTTCTCCCCCTGCCTCAGTACGGCTCCGGGTGCGTACTGGTTGATCAGGGCCCGGATCTTGTCGACCTGCTGGTAGGTCCACACGTCGTCGGGGTTGGGGTTGTAGGGGTGGTAGCTGATGCCGTCGAGCAGGTGACTCCTGCCCTGTCCGGAGAGCCGGACGAGGAAGTCGTTGGTGTACGGGACGTCGATGCCGGCCTCGCCCGGCCCGTAGATGACGGATTCGGGCTGTTCGGCGCGGACGCGGGCCGCGGTGCGGGCGAAGAAGTCGGCGTACGTGGCTGCCGGGATGCCGGCGAGGTTGGGCTCGTTCCAGATCTCCCACTCGGTGACACGGTTCTCGTACCGCTTGACCATGGCGGTCACCCAGGCGTCCCAGGCGGCCAGGGCCTCGGCGGACGTCGGGATCTGACCGCCGAGGCCGGAGCCTCCGCCGCCCGTGTAGATGCCGTTGCCGTAGGACAGCTGGAGCCATGGCTTGACGCCGCGGGCCGTGGCGTCGTCGACGATCCGGTCGAGCCATGTCCAGTCGTAGACCCCCTTCGCCTTCTCGGTCTTGGCCCAGCCGCCCTGCAGACGGACCCCGGTCGCTCCCAGCCGTCCCAGGTAGGGGGCGTACGCCTGGTAGTTCGTGTAGTCGCGGTCGAGGGTCTCCGCTCCGACGAGCAGCTTGGAGGTGCCCACCTGCGCGGCCGTGCGGGGGGCGACCGTGCCGAGGTGCGGCCAGCCGGTCGGGGACGCCTCGACGGTGGTGCGGACGTCGTCGAGATAGGCGGTGCCGGTATCGCCCACGGAGATCCCGACCTGAATGCTGCGCAGATCGGTGGTGGAGGTGCGGAAGTCCAGCCCGGCCGCGCGGCGTTCGCCATCGATGTGGAGGTCGGCGCTCGCGGTGCCGGGTCGGGCGACGAGACGGATGTCGTACCAGCGGTTGGCGACATAGGTACCGAGATCGATCTGGGTGGCGCCGTCGTAGGTGTAGAGACGGCCGGTGGGGCTCATGGCGACCGTGACGCTGTGGCCGCCCGAGCTGTCGAGGTGCGCGCCGACCGTGGCGGTGGACTGTGCGGCTCGCAGGCGGAATCCGGCGACGACGGTCGAGGTCGTGGCCCCGAACGTACCGGTCGCGGTGACGTTGGCGGTGGTGGAGGTGTCTCGTAGACGAAGGCTTCGGTCGACGGTGCCGGTCACGTCCTGCACGGTGACGTCCCCGCCGGTGGTCCAGCCGGGAGCGGGCGCGCCGGGGGTGACGGTGTCGAAGGTGCTGGAGAGGTTCGCCGCGGCGGCCGGGCCGGCCGAGGCGACGGAGATCAGGGCGCCGACCAGGGCGCCGGAGAGGAGGAGCGGGACAGTCCTTCCCGTACGGGAATGTACAGAGCCGGATGTGGCGGGGTTGACCATGGTTCCTGCCTTCTGCGGGGGAGGGCGGATCGATCGGTGAACGGGGTGTGATCCGTGCTTCCGGAGCACCGGTCCCGGCGCTCCGGAGACTGGGCCGCCGGCGCGGTCAGGGGTCGGCCGGGCGGGCGGGTCAGTCGGGCGGACGGGTGGGTCAGTCGGTCGCCGGGAGCGCGCCGCGCGACTCGTCGTAGGCGCGGCGGGTCGCCTCGTCCGGGGGGTAGGTGCCGCGCAGGGGGGCGCCGCCTGCGACGCGGGCGACGATGAACGCCTCCTGCAGTTCCTGTTCGCGGGCCGCCTCGGCGATGACCGGGACGAGGTGGCGGGGTACGCAGACCACACCGTCGGCGTCGCCGACCATGACGTCCCCGGGGTAGACGGCGACGCCGGCGCACCCGATGGGCACTTGCAGGTCGACCGCGTGGTGCTGGGCGAGGTTGGTCATGGCCGCCGCCCCGGTGGCGAAGACGGGCAGGGGCAGGCGGCTGATCTCCTCGATGTCGCGCAGAGTGCCGTCGGTGACCACGCCGGCGGCGCCGTTGACCGCCATGCGGGTCAACAGGATGTTGCCCGCGGCGGCCGCGCGTCCCTGGCCACGGCAGTCCACGACGAGGACCTGGCCGGGGCCGGCCTGCTCGACCGCCATGCGCTGCGGGTGGTCGTAGTCGTCGTAGACCTCGAGGGTGTCGATGTCCTCGCGGGCCGGGATGTAGCGCAGGGTGAAAGCTTCGCCGACCATGCGCCTGGCGTCGGGCGTGACACAGGTCAGGCCCGCCAGGAAGGTGTTGCGCAGGCCGTGCTTGAAGAGCTGGGTGGTGATGGTGGCGGTGCTGGCCTCGCCCAGGGCGGCCAGATCATCGGGGTCGAGGGGCTGCCGGGGGGGCTGGGTCATGTCGTGCTTCCTTCGGTGCGGCAGAACGGATGGCGGATACGGACCGGGGCGATGGTGCGGCCGGTCAGGGGACGGGGTGGTCGAGAGCGGGGTCGGCCCCCGGGGGCCTGAGCTGCGCGCTCAGTCCCCCGTCGACGTTCAGCACCTGTCCGGTAATAAAGGACGCGTCCGCCGAGGCGAGGAACGCGACGGCCCCGGCGACATCGGATCCGTCGCCGACCCGACCCAGTGGGACCGGCTGCGCGCGGGTCCGCTGCTGGGCCGGATCGAGGAGGGCGAACCGGTCGTTGATGACCGGGCCGGGGGCGACCGCGTTGACGCGGATCCCCCGGGGCGCGAGTTCCAGGGCCATCGCACGGGTCGCCGCGTCGACGGCGCCCTTGCTGGCGTCGTAGGCGACGGCGGCCCGGTGGGCGCGGGTGGCCCCGACCGAGGAGATGTTCACGATCGAGGAGCCGGCAGGCATCACCCGGGCGGCTGCCACCGTGCACAGGAACACCCCGCGCGCGTTGACGGCGAAACTGCGGTCCCAGTCGGCGACGTCGATGTCGAGCAGCGGACCACGGCCCAGCATGGGGGCGGCCGCGTTGTTGACCAGCAGGTCGAGTCCGCCGAGGACATCGACCGTGCGGTCGAGGCAGGCGTCGACCTGGCGGGCGTCGGATACGTCGCCGGGGCAGGCCACCGCGGACATGCCCCTGTCGCGCATGGCCGCGGCCGCGGCTTCGGTCTCGGCCGGGTCGGGGCCGTTGAGGGCCACCGCCGCGCCTTCCTGGGCGAGCCGCCACGCGATGGCGAGGCCGATGTTGCGTGCGCCGCCGGTGACCAGCGCGACCCGGCCGGTGAAGCGGCCTTCGGCACGGGCGTCGCTCGCCGGCTGCGGTGCGTCGCTCACGTGGCGGCCACCTGCCGGTCGACGACGGCGGCGGCACTGGTGGCCGCCCAGGTCAGCGGTCCGGCGGAAGCCGACACCCGCTGCGGGTCGAGAGTCATGCCGAGGCCGGGGCCCTGCGGCACGGACAGCAGGCCGCCGGTGTAGCGGACGGGGTCGGTGACGACGTCCCGTGTGTAGAGGAGCGGTCCGACCGGGTCGCTCGGGACGGTGACGGCCGACATCGCCATCGCGACGTGGGCGGCGGCCGCCGTGCCGATGGACAGTTCCTGCGTGGTGCCGACCAGGCACGCCTTGCCGGCGGCGTCGGCTATCGCGAAGATCCGGCGGGCCGGTGTGATCCCGCCGATGGCGATGACGCTGACGTTGAACACGTCCACCGCGTCCGCGGCGACGAGGTCCAGTGCCCACCGGAAGCTGTAGACGTGCTCGCTGATCGGGACGGTGAGCCGGTCGCGGGCCTGGACCAGGCCGCGGATGTCGTGGTGCGGGGCGGGTGACTCGATGAGGTCGTAGCCGACGTCGGCCACCCGCTCGGCGAAGGCGCAGGCGGCCTTGGCGTCGAGGAGGTTGGAGAAGTCCAGGGACTTGATGGTGATGCGGTCGCCGAACCGTTCGCGGGCGGTGCGCAGGAACCGCTCGTCCAGGTCGAGGCGACGGCCGACGTATACGCGGAAGAAGGTGAAGCCCTCCTCCAGACGCCGTCCCACCATGGCGAGATTGCGCTCGACGTCCTCCTCGTGCTGCTGGCGGAATATCGGATACGCGATGGGCACCGACTCGCGGACCGCGCCGCCGAGCAGGTCGCACACCCGGACACCGAGCTGTTTCGCGGCCAGGTCCCAGAAGGCGATGTCGACTCCGCACTTGATGGCGCGGCTCTTGTCGTAGATGTACCCGGCCTGCGGGAAGTTCGCCTCCAGGCGGCGTTCCATCTCGGTGATCTGGAGTGCGTCGAGGCCCACGAGGATCTCGTTGAGGGTGGCTTCCAGGTCCGGTACGTCGAGGTGGTAGCGCGGGAGGTGCTGGAGGTCGGACATCTCGCCGATGCCCGTCAGTGCGTCGTCGTCGGTGAGGAGTTCGACCAGGATGTGTCCGCAGGTGATGCTGTTGTGCCGCGGCGTGTTGATCGAGGTCAGGCGGACCTGGGTCACTTTGGCCATGTGATGCTCCGTTCCTTGTCGGTGCCGGCGGTGCTCTGCGTGCCGGCGAGCCGGGGTGTGGTGCGCCCCGGAGCCATCGAGAGCAGCTCACGGGTGTACGGGTGGGAGGGGGTCTCGTAGATCCGGTCCGCCGGGCCTTCCTCGACGATCCGGCCCTGCCGCATGACCGCGATGCGGTGGGCGACCGACCTGACGACGGCCAGGTCGTGGGTGATGAAGAGATAGGCCATGCCGTGCGCGGCCTGGAGGTCGGCGAGCAGGTTGAGGATCTGGGCCTGGACGGAGACGTCCAGGGCGCTGACGGCCTCGTCGCAGACGATCAGTCGCGGCTGCAGGGACAGCGCCCGGGCGATCGCGATGCGCTGGCGCTGTCCGCCGGAGAAGGCGGAGGGGAAGCGGTCCAGCGCGTACGCGTCGAGGCCGACGTCCTGGAGGAGGCGGACGAGCTCGGGTTCCGCGGTGTCCAGCCGGTGGACCCGCATCGGCTCGGCGAGGATCTCGCGGACCGTCATACGGGGGTCGAGGCTGGCGTACGGGTTCTGGAAGACGACCTGGATCTCCCGCTGGAGCCGCCGCAGCTCCGGCGCGGACGGCCGTCGGACGTCGATGCCGTCGTAGCGAACGGTCCCCCCGGAGGGGGTCTCGAGCCGCAGCAGCATCTTGGTCAGACTGGTCTTGCCCGAGCCGGACTCCCCCACGAGAGCGAGGGTGCGCCCCGGCTCGACCTTCAGGCTCACCTGCCGGACGGCGTCGACGTGCCCGGTGATACGGCGCAGCGCCCCGGTGCGGACCGGATAGCGCAGGTCGGTGGCGTCGAACTCGACGAGCGGTGTACCGCCCTCCTGTTCGACGTCCTCGGTCGGGTCGTCGTTCGTCACGGGCAGCGGCACGGGCCGTTCGCGTGGTGCGTCGGCGAACAGGCATGCCGCCGCATGGCTTTCGCCGATGGTGAGCAGCGGAGGCACCACGCTCTCGCAGCCGTCCGAGCGGACCGGGCAGCGTGGTGCGAAGGAGCAGCCCGGAGGGCGGTCGCTGAGCCGGGGCGGCCGGCCCTCGATGGAGGCGAGGCGGGTGCGGGCGGGTGCGTCCAGGCGCGGGGTCGCTGCCAGGAGCGCCTGGGTGTAGGGCATGCGCGGATCGGCCAGGACCTGGGCGGTGGGTCCGCTCTCGACGATCCGTCCGGCGTACATGACCGCGACCCGGTCGGCCTGTTCGGCGACCACGCCGAGGTCGTGGGTGATGAGGATCAGGCCCATGCCGAGGTCGTCGCACAGCGAGCGGAGCATGGTCATGATCTCGGCCTGGACGGCGGCGTCGAGGGCGGTGGTGGGTTCGTCGGCGATGAGGAGTCGTGGACGGGCGGCGATCGCCAGGGCGATGGCGGCGCGCTGGCGCATGCCTCCGGACAGTTCGTGGACGTACTGGGTCAGGCGTTTCTCGGGCTCGGGCATGCGGGCCTGCGTCAGCGCCTCGACCGCCCGCTTCCGCGCCTGTTCGCGGCTCATGCGTTCGTGCGCGCGGACGGCGTCCATGATCTGTGTGCCGATGGTCAGCAGCGGGTTGAGGGCGGTGCCGGGGTCCTGGAAGACCATGGCGACCCGGTTGCCGCGTACCTCCCGCCAGGAGCGCCGGTCCAGGCCGCGCAGGTCGGTGCCGTCCAGCAGGATCGACCCGGTGGTCTCGCACAGGGGCGGGGGCGGGTTGAGGCCGAGCAGGCTCAGGGCGGTGACGGTCTTGCCCGAACCGGACTCGCCCACGATGGCGAGGGTCTCACCGGTGTCGAGGTGCAGGCTGACCTCGTCCACAGCGCGCACGGGCGGTTCGTCGGGCGCGGTGTGGAAGGTGACGCCGAGCCGGCTGATGTCGAGGAGGGTCATCGCAGGCCCCTCAGGCGCCGAGCCGGGCACGCTCGAGGCGCCACTGGCCGTCGACGTCGAGGCCGACGCCCTTGAGGTCGCTGCTGTGGATCAGCGGCGACTTGGCCTGGTGCAGGAAGACCCAGTAGTTGTTCTCCAGGATGCGGCGCTGCACGTCGACGTACGCCTGCTTGCGCACGGCGCGGTCGTCCGTGCTCAGCCCCTTGTCGAGCAGGGCGTCGAGAGCGGAGTCCTTCAGGCCCGACCAGTTGCTCGGACCGTCACTGGCGAAGTACGGGTCGAAGGTGAGGGAGGGGTCCAGACGGGGGATGTCGATGACGAGGATCGCCGCGTCGAAGTCCTGCTTCCGCATGCGTTCCAGCTGGGTCTGGAATTCGAGGATCTCCACCTTGGGGGCGAATCCCGCCGCCGTGAGCTGGCTCTGGAGCAGTTCCGCGACGGTGGGGTCGGGGGCGCGACGGCGGGCGACGAGGGTGATGGGCACCTTTCCGCGCAGTCCCGCCTTGTCCAGGGTGGCGCGGGCCTTCTCGGGGTCGTACGGCAGGGGGGCGAGGGCGTCGTCGTAGAACCAGTCGTCGGAGGTGGCGAAGGAGGGGGCGATGTCGAAGTCGCCGCCGGCCGCGGCCTTGCCGACGGACCTGCGCTCGACGGCCATCGCGAAGGCCGCGCGTACCCGCGGGTCGCGGAAGGGTCCCTTGGTGACGTTGAGCGAGGCGTAGTAGTTGCGGCGTACGCCCTCGTCCTTGATGGTGATCCGTGGAGCGTCGGCCAGCTGCTTGTACTCCTCCGGGGGCAGGGCGCGCACCAGGTGCACTCCCCCGGTGGACAGTTCGGCGCGCAGTACCTTGGCCTCGGTGACGAAGCGCAGGACCACCTTGTCGAGGAGCGGAAGCGCGTCGCCCTCCTCGCTCTTGGCCCAGTAGGTCTTGTTGCGCTCGGCGGTCAGCTGGACCTTGGTCCTCCACTGACGGAAGGCGAAGGGGCCGGTCCCGACCGGCCTGCGGCCGAACTCCTCGGCCCCCTTGGCGAGCGCGGTGGGCGAGGCGATCATCCCGGGCTCATGGGCGAGCTGGGTGAGCAGCAGCGGATCGGCCGCCTTCAGGGTGACCGTGACGGTCCGCGGGCCGGCTGCCTTCACTTCGCGGATGGAGGCCAGTGCGGCCGTCTTGGTGGAGCGGGTGGCGGGATCCGAGATCCGCTTCAGGTTGAGAACGACCGCGTCGGCGTCGAACGGGGTGCCGTCGTGGAACTTCACGCCCTGGCGGAGCTCGAAGGTGATCTCGGTGCCCGTGTCGGTCCATTCGGTGGCGAGGGCCGGCTCGAAGGTCCCGTCGCGGCGCTGACGCAGCAGGGTGTCGAAGAACAGGTTCAGGAGGTTGCGGTCGGAGGAGATGGCGGAACTCAGCGCCGGATCGAGGGTGACGGGCTCGTTGTCGAAACCGGCGGTGAGCGTCCCCCCGGAGGTTCCGTCGGAGGAGTCCGAGGAGCCGCATCCGGCCAGGGTGGCGATGGCCGCGGTGGCCGCGGCACCCGCCAGGACGGTGCGACGTGGTATCCGGGGCGGCGTGGAGTTGGGCATGACGAAGTACTTCCTCTGTACGGGGAACGGGGTGAAGGGCTGGGAGACGGCTCAGCGCGCGGGTGCGAGGTCCGGGCGGTGGGCGTCCAGCGCGTCGCGCAGGGCGTCGGCGAGCAGGTTGAACGCGGCGACGGTGAGGAGGATCGCGAGTCCGGGGAAGACGCTGAGCGACCAGCTCGCGCTCAGGTGGTCGGTGCCGCTGGCGACGATCGCGCCCCAACTCGGCTGCGGGGGCTGGACGCTCAGCCCGAGGAAGCTCAGCGCGGCCTCGGCCATGATCGCGGTGGACACCTGGAGGGCGGCGAAGACCAGCAGGGTGCCGGCGAGGTGGGGCAGCAGGTGACGGCGCATGATCGTGGTCCGTGTGACGCCCACGATACGCGCGGCGGACACCCATTCTCGGGTGCGCAGGGAGAGCACCTCTCCCCGGACCACACGGGCGAAACGCGGGGTGGTGACGACGGCGATCGCGATCAGGGCGTTGCGCAGCCCGGGACCGAGGGCCGCGACCACGGTGAGGGCGAGGACGAGGAGGGGGAAGGCGAGCAGTCCGTCGGAGACGCGCATGACGAGGGTGTCCACCCAGCCGCCGCGGTATCCGGCGATCAGGCCGAGCACCGTTCCGGCGATGAGGGCGGCGCCCACGGTGATGGTGGCCACCCCTACGGTGACCACGGCTCCGGCGACGATCCGGGCCAGGACGTCCCGCCCGATCTCGTCGGTGCCGAGCAGGTGCTGGGAACTGGGGCCGGTCAGGAGCCGGCCGGTGTCCGTGGCGCTGACCGAGTCCGACATGAAGGGTGCGGCGGCCGCGGCCACGAGCAGGAGGAACAGCAGGGGTACGGCGATGTGGGCGCGGCGGTCACGGCGCAGCCGGTCCAGAACCGGTCTGCGGGAGACTTTCGGCGCGAGGTCTATGGCCATCGGCGCTCCAGGAGGTGCGTGCGGGACGTGCGGTGCGGGACGTGCTGATCGGCGCAGGGGGCGCGGATCGGGTGACTCTGTGGCCGAGGGGCCGAGGGGCCGGGTCAGTACGTGATGCGCGGGTCGAGCCAGGCGTAGACCAGGTCCGCCAGAAGGTTCACCAGGAGGACGAGGACCACGACCATCAGCACGGCGCCCTGGACGACGGGGAGGTCCCGGCTGAAGATGCCGTTGACGATCAAGGTGCCCATGCCGGGAACGGTGAAGACGGTCTCGGTGACGACGGTGGCGCTCATCAGCGCCCCGATCTGGAGAGCGATCACGGTCACGACCGGCACGATGGCGTTCCGCAGGGCGTAGACGCCCACGATCCGGCCGCGTGAGAGGCCTGATGCCTCGGCTGTGCGGATGTAGTCCTCGTTGAACGCGGCGAGGAGAGCGGCGCGGGTCTGGCGCATGGTGACCGCGGCGATGGTGGAGCCGATCGTGACGGCTGGGAGGATCATGCGCCGCAGGTTCTCGACGGGGTCCTCGGTGAAGGGAACGTATCCCGAGGGCGGGAGGACCTTGAGCCACAGGGCGAAGACGAGGATGAGCAGTGCGGCGAGGTAGAAGTGGGGGGCGGACAGGGCGAGCAGACCGACGGAGTTCAGCGCGGTGTCCGTGCGGGTGCGACGGCGGACGGCGGCGAGGACGCCCGCGGGGATCCCGATGAGGACGGCGAAGAGCAGAGCGATGACTCCGAGCTCGACCGTGGCGGCGAACCGGTCGGAGATGACCGTGCCCACCTCCTCGTCGGTGAGCCATGAGCTGCCCAGGTCGCCGCGGACGAGGTTCCCGAGCCACTGGGTGAACTGCTGCCACAGCGGCGCATCGAGACCGAGGTCCTCTCGGAGCACCGCTCGGTCCTGCTCGGTGGCCTCCTGGCCGAGGATGGCGAGGGTGGGGTCGCCCGGCATCAGCCGCAGGAGCATGAAGAGCACCAGGGAGACGACGAGGGCGACCGGGATCAGCTGGAAGAGTCTGCGTACGAGGTATCCGGTCATTTCACCGGCTCCGGTATGAGGGGCGTGAGTGCGGGCTCGGCCGTGTCGGGACGGTCGGTGAGGCGGGAGAGGCCACGCAGCCACGCGAGGCGCTGTGCCGGGGCCAGGTCGTAGGCGTAAAGGGCCAGGGAGCGGGCTCCGGCCGCGTACGCGTCCTGGGCGACGTCCGTGAGTTGCTGTTCACCGGTGGTCCTGTCCGCGGCCAGGTTCCATCCGGCGGTCACCTGTGCGCCGGTCCGGGCTGCTGCGGCGAGTTCGCGGCGCAGGGCGTCCTGGTTCCCCGACAGGTCGGTGACGGTGAGGGCGCCCGCTGCTGCGGCGAGGGTGCTCGTGTCGGCGGCGGACTTGCCGTCGCAGGCGTACGGGTCGCCGGTGGCGCGTACGGAGACGGGCAGCCCGTCGGCCGCCGCGACGGCGTCCCGCACGAGGGTCACGGTGGTTCGCGAGCGCACGGCAAGGACGGTGTCGTGCAGGTCGGATCCCAGAGCGACGCGGGCGTCGGCGCCGAGCTCGCCGGCTTCGCGCGGCTCGGCGAGTTGGGCGAGCAGCGCCGCGCGGACGGTTTCGGCCAGGGCGGGCACATCGATGCCCGCGTCGGTGAAGCGTTCCGTACAGGCGGAGCAGAAGCACAGCGAGAGCAGCCAGCGGTCCACCGGACGAAGGGCCGCGCCGAGCTTGTCATGGGCGCTCTGGTGCTGCCAGCCGAGGTAGCCGAAGGCTTCGAGTTCGAGGCCGGTGACACCGGGCCGGCGGGCGGCTCGGGCGACGAGGTCGGCGGCATAGGCGCGGACCTCGGGCCTTGCCGGGCACAGTGCGTGCCGGTAGTGGTGTCCGAAGGCGTTGCGCAGCGCCGATTCGGGACGGCGGGTGGCGGGTCCGGACTGGTGGAGCCCGACAAGCCAGGCCGTCACACCGAGGCCGGCCCGCAGCAGGGCGGTCGTGGCGACCGTCGCGTCGTCACCGAGAACCGGCAGGGCGAGGCCGTCCCCGTGGACGGGGGCGGCTTCGTCGCGGAACCACTGCCCGGCCCGGAAGTCGGCCACGGCACACGGGTCGCTGGTCGTCAGCAGCCACCGCCCACCGTGATAACTGAACGCCAGGCGCACACCGTCGACGCCGTGTGCGGCCAGTCGGTCCGCCTGGGCCTGCGGCTGCCGGCGGAAGGAGAGCGGGTGGGCGAACAGCTCGACGTTCATCGGCCGTCTCCGGGGTCGTCGCCGAGGGCGCGGGAGATGGTCTGCTGGGCCTTCTCGATGTGCGCGCGGGTCAGCCGTTCCACGAGCGGACCGTCGCCCTGCTCCATCGCCTCCAGGATCGCCGCGTGTTCGGCGGCCTCTTCCTCCCAGGTGGCGCGCAACCGCCAGCCGAGGCCGGCCACGAAGGCCGTGAGGTCCTGGAGCTGGTCCAGGAAGCCGCAGAGGAAGCTGTTCCCGCAGGCGCTGTAGAGCTCGCGGTGAAAACGCCGGTTGGCGATGCCCAGACCGCGCGTCTCGCCCGAGCCGATCAGCGTGGTCGCGTCCTGGAGCGCCTGGCGGGCAGCGGCGTGGGGGGTCGCACCGAGGCGGACCGCGCCCAGGCGCACGGCCTCGGGTTCCGCTGCGCGGCGGGCGGTGTAGAGCTCCTGCACCAGGCGGTTGTCGGGGCGACGGACGCTGACTCCCTGGTAAGCGTTGATCTCCACCAGACCGGTGGAGTGCAGCTGCTTCAGGGCCTCGCGCACCGGCGTCTTGGACACCCCGTACACCTCCGCGAGTTCCCGCTCGACCAGGGCCTTTCCGGGCGGGAGCACACCTTCGAGGATCGCCTGCCGCAATGCCTCCCGCACCCGGTCGGTTCGGGAGACGGCCTGACGCAGGGGCGGCAGTGAGCCGGGAGGCAGGGCTTCAGCGCTGTTCACTGGATAGTCGATCTGTGGCATGGCGGCATGCTGGTATACCAGCATGCCAACCCGCAACCCCCGTGCAGGAGTTCTCCAAAACGACCCCTCCGGGCAGTCGACACCGCTCAGCCCGCCTGACCAGGTGTCAGAACATTTACAGGCGGTACGGGGTTGCGTTCAATTTTCAGTTCTGTAACTGTCACTCACGCAACGCCCCACCCCCACAGCGGACTTCGGAGCGCACCCGTGTGTCGCGCGCCGCCCCATGCCGGCGCCCTGACACGGCGTAACGCCCTTGCCCTGTCCTTCCCGGCGCCCTCTTTCCCGCGCACGGCCTCCCGGCCGAGGGGACACGGCCCGCTTCAGTCCGGACGACTTCGGAGACCAGGCACCAATGAAACGCACGCGCACCTTCGCCGTCACCGCAGCACTGCTCGCGTCATCCGCCCCACTCGGCGTCGTCACCGTGGGAGCCGGTACAGCCCATGCTGCGAACCGGACCTACTTCGTGAGCCCCGAAGGCAGCGACAGCAATCCGGGAACCTCGACCGGAGCGCCCTTCCGCACCCTTCAGAAGGCCGCCGACAGTGCCGGCCCCGGCGACACCGTCTCGATCATGAACGGCACGTACTCCGAGCGCTCCGCAGGCTCCAACGTGCTGACCATCAAGCGCTCGGGCCGCTCCGACTCGCCCATCACCTTCACCGCGCACCCCGGCCACAAGCCGGTGATCCACCCGGTGAAGGCGTGGAACGGCATCAGCGTCTACGGCGCGTCCTACATCTCGATCAAGAACCTGGAAATCAGGGGCAACAACGCCGCCCTGAACCTGGCCGGCGCCGAACGCGGATCGAAGAAGGGCGACCCCACCTACAACACCAACTGCATCTCGATCGAACGAGACAAATCCACGGGTGCTTCGTCGCACCACATCGAGGTGACCGGCAACAAGGTGCACGCCTGTGCAGGCGGCGGCATATCGGCGATCGACTCCGACCACGTGACCATCTCCGCGAACCACGTGTACTCCAACTCGTGGTACACGGTCTACGCGACCAGCGGAATCTCCGTCCTCACCCCGCGCGACGTGGGGAGCTCCGACGCCAGGACGTACAAGATCCGCATCACCGGCAATCGCGTCCACGACAACGAAACCAAGATCAAATGGGAGAGGTGCCGCTGCTACTCCGACGGCAACGGCATCATCGTCGACACGCTCAAGGGCGACGCCGGCCACCCCGCGTACGGCGGACGCGTCCTGGTCGCCGGCAACCTCTCCTACGACAACGGCGGCTCGGGAATTCACTCCTTCAAGAGCCAACACGTCGACATCGTCCACAACACGGCGTACATGAACGGCCGGAGCACTCGCATGGAGAGCTACGCCAACATCTTCGCCCATGACAGCACCGACGTCCGACTGCTCAACAACATCGCGTACGGCCGGCCCGGCCAGGCGACGAACAGCAAGTCCCGCAACGTGGACGTGACCTACGACTACAACGTCTACTTCGGCGGCAAGGCCCCTGAGGTCAAGGGTCCGCACGACATCGTCGCCGACCCGAAGTTCGCCGACGCCGGCACCACGGCGAACGCCGCCTTCCGGCTGCGCGACGGCTCCCCCGCCATCGGATCGGGCACCCCGTTCGCCGCTGTCACCACCGGCACCCACCGGGCCGGCGGCGCGCCCGACCGTGGCGCCTACGGTTTCGGGGCCGGCACCGATGACGTGACACAGGACGCTTCCGGATCCGGCGCCGACGAGACCGCCTCCAGCGGTCGGCAGGACGACGCCACGCCCAAGGAGGAGCAGCCCGGCGAAACCGGCACGGCCCCCTCGCCCGGCACGGGCGGAACCAGCACCTCGCCCAGCGCGGAAGGACCGGACGATACCGAGGGTGACGGCGACTCCGGCCTGAACGCGGACGGCGGGAGCGGCCCGCTCGCGCAGACCGGCGGCTCCGATCCCCTGGTCCCCCTCGGCATCGCGGCGGCCGTTCTCGCCCTCGGCGGCGGCCTCCTCTTCGCTGCTCGTCGCAAGCGCTCCTGACGGTCCGGTTCACCCGGCCTCCTGACGTGGTGCCGGCTCCACCCCCGTATCAAGGGGCCGGCACCATCGCGTACTCATCCGGCCGCGTGCTCGCGGACCTACTCGCGCTCCGCGGCTCAACCCGCGGACAGACTTGTGGCATGGCAACCGAACAACAACACCGAACGGATTACCCCGCAGGTGAAGAATCACCTGATCCCCCGCGCATCGCCTGGCGCAAACAGATGAGGGCAAGCGTCCTCGATGCCGCTCACGACCTGACCTGCGAAGCCGGGTGGGACCAGGTCAGCCTTTCGGCCGTCGCAGCACGCGCTCGGGTCTCCCGCCCCTCCGTCTACAAGGAGTTCGGCAACCGTGCCGGTCTGGGACGCGCTCTGGTGGTCCGTGAGACCGGGCAGTTCCTCGCCGGGGTAGCCGACACGCTCTATCCCGGCCTGCCCGACTCCCAAGCCTGTCTCGAAGCCGCCATCCTGTACGTGCTCAAGGAAGCTGACCACCAGCCCCTTATACGGGCTGTCATCGCAGCCGCCCGCCACGGCTCCGACAGCCTGCTCCCCTACCTCACCGCCCGAGCGGACCCAATCTTCGACGCGGGCCAGGGCCTGGTGCGGGAATGGTTGGGCACACGGTACCCGGAGCAGCGCACAGAGACTCTTGAGATGACAGCGGACGTCATCGTCCGTATGACTATCAGCCATCTCGTCCTACCTGCCGCCGAACCACAAACCACCGCCCGAAGGCTTGCTACAGCCGCACTGAAACTGCTGCAAAGTTCAGCGCCAGCCAGAAGCTGCTGCAACCAATAGCCCCATCGAATCGGCTGGGCCTTTCCGACCACACACTGAAGCGTGTGGTCGGAAAGGCCCAGCGTGTCGCTGACGCAGGTAAGAAAGAGAGCGACACGCATGACGGGGGTCTTCCATACGGCGGGCTCAGGTGGCGTGGTGCCAGAGTCACGCCCACCCCGAGGTTCTCGATCGGCTCGTCCCTCATCCCCGCACTTTCTTCGGCACGGAAGGCACGAACTGTCAGCGAGACCTCGTCCAGGAAACGCCCGAACACCATCGGTGTGACCGAGTTCAGCTTCCGCGATCCGAGACGGGGGACGATGTGCACGTTGATCGAGCTGTCGACGTGCTCGCCCGTGGAGCAATCCGTCATATCCTGCGCTGTCGGGGACGCCACTGCTTCGCGTACTCCTCCACCGTCGGCCGGCCCAGTTCCCGGCGGGCCGCCGCCACGGACGGCGCCGTGGTCTTCTTCTCCGCGTAGAGCTGCGTGAGGCGCTCGATCGCGTCGTCCTGCGTGCCGTAACCGGACTCCTCACGCTGCTTGCCCAGCGCGTCCCGGAAACGGATCACGTACGGGTGAGGGCAGCGGGTCGGCTTCGCGCAGTCGCAGTCCTTGAAGAAGGACCCCACGTCACGGGCGAGCTGTCGGGCCTGTGCCGGACCGTCCGTTCAGCCCGAGAACCGTGCTCTGGAGCCGCACTGCGGGTCGGAGGTCAGCAAGCGGGACACCACGCGGACGCGTGCTGGCTGGAAGCAGCCGAGCTTGCGCCGGCGGGTGCTGCGGGCTCGGCGGTGCCCGTGCAGCAGCCGGGCGACACGCTCGACGAGCTCATGCGGGACGTCGAGCGTGGCAGGGTACACCAACAGTGCCCCTTCGGTCGCCGTGTGTGTCGAGTGGAATCACCACGCCGGCGACGAGGGGCCCTGTCTCGTCACCACCCCCGCTGACCAGCCCGTTTCACCCTCCAGCACAGGATGGAAGAGGCTCGGTGACGAACCACGCGGTCGCGCCCCTCGCGAGCGGGCAGGCGTGCCCTGTCACACGCGGAGCCCCCTCGTCACGTCGCTGAGCGGATCCCTCGCGGATACTCTGGGATTCATGATCGAGCCCGGACGGCCGCGGCTCCGTCGGAGCTACGGCCACGGCAGGCTCGTGCGGCTGTCGCCGGTGATTCTGACCGTCGTCATCGCCAGCCTGGCCTACGCCACTCCGCCGGAGATGGCCTTCAGCCGCCTCCTGCCCGCGGCGCCGGCTCTGGCCGCCGCCATGTGGCCGGTCCTCCCGACCGTCCTCCTCGGGACCGTCTGCCTCCTTCTGATGATCGGCCTCAGCCTCGTCTTCCCCGATCTCGGTACGTGGTGGACGTGCGGGGGGATCATCGCGGTCACCGTGGCCGCCGCGTACGGAAGCCATGTCCGGCTTCAACGAGAGCGCACGCTCATCCAGGTACGGCTCGTCGCCGACGCGGCCCAGCAGGTGGTGCTGCGGCCCCTGCCGCACCGTTTCCGGAACGTGGAGATCGAATCGCTGTACCTCGCGGCCGCCGCCGAAGCCCGCATCGGCGGGGACTTCTACGAGGTCGTCGACACTGCGTACGGGGTACGGCTGCTCATCGGAGACGTGCGGGGCAAAGGCCTGCCGGCAGTGGGGGCGGCCGCGGCGATCGTCAACGCCTTCCGGGAGGCGGCACATGGCGAGGCCTCCTTGACCGACGTCGCCCGCAGGCTCGACGCCAGCTGTGCCCGGCACAACGCCGCCCATCCACCCGAGGCACCGATGGAACGTTTCGCCACCGCGCTGCTCGTCGAGATCCCGCATCAAGGCAGCCACATCACCATCGTCAACTGCGGACACCCTCCGCCCTTGATCCACAGCCCCAAGAACGTCCGCATCCTCGAACCGTCCGTCCCATCGCCTTTGCTCAGCCTCGCGGAATTGATCGGCGACCAGTACCATGCGGACGCCTTCGACTTCGCTCCCGGCGAACTTCTCCTCCTCTACACGGACGGGGTCGCCGAAACCCGTGCCCGGGACGGTGAGTTCTTCCCGTTGACAGCATGGATGCGCCAACAGCCCCCCACACCTCCCCGTAATCTGCTCACGGCCCTGCACCACGAGCTCCTCCGCCACAGCAGAGGGAGCCTCGACGATGACATCGCCGCCTTGGCCGTACGCCTGCACACGCCGTGAACCATGCCCGTGAGCGAGGTGTCGCTCCACGAGCCAAGGAGACTCTCACCGGCTGGGCCTTCGCCGCCTTCCGGGGCGACGGCCTGGAATGCCTCGACCCCCTCGACCCACGGCGGGCGGCGCATGGCCATCAAGGCACGGGCAAGGCCTGTTCCGCCCAGATCGTCTTACCTGTCGGCATGTAACGCGTACCCCAGCGTTCGGTGAGCTGGGCGACCATGAACAGTCCACGTCCGCCCTCCTCGTCGCTGCCGGCGTAACGGGCATGCGGTGAGGTGTGCTGCGAGTCGGAGACCTCACAGATGAGAGAACGGTCCCGGATCAAGCGCAGACCGACCGGTCCGGAGGCGTGACGGATCGCGTTGGTGACCAGTTCACTGACCACCAGTTCCGTGGTGAAGGCCAGATCGTCCAGTCCCCATCGCCCAAGCTGTTCCGCAGCCATGGAACGTGCGCGTGCGACGAGCGCGGGGTCCGAGGGGAGCTCCCAGGCCGCCATCTGGCGTGCGTCCAGCGCGCGGGTGCGCACGACAAGGAGCGTCGCGTCGTCCCGCACATCGCCGGACACCAGCTCCGCGACGACCTGGGCGCACAACAGGTCGGGCGACGATCCTCGCTGCTCCCCGAGTACCGCCGCCAAGCGGCCCAACCCCACGTCGGTGCCTTGTCCCCGGGCCTCCACGAGGCCGTCGGTGAACAGGACGACCAGGCTTCCTGCGGCGAGCGTCACTTCCGCGCCCTCGTACGGAAGCCGTCCCACGCCCAGAGGAGCCCCCGGTGGCAGACGAAGGAAACTGACGGGGCCGTGCGGTTGCACCACAGCCGGCGGCAGGTGTCCCGCCGTTGCCCAGGTGCTCGTTCGGGAAGCCGGATCGTAGATCCCGTAGACACACGTCGCTCCGACGGCGCCACTGCCGTCCGAGCCTTTCACGTTCTGGTCCAACGCGTCCTTGCCGACTTGATCGTTCAGCCGGGCCAGGAGTTCGTCGGGCGCGAGGTCCAGCTCGGCCAGGGTGCGCACCATCGCGCGCAGGCGCCCCATGGTCGCAGCGGCTCCCAACCCGTGGCCGACAACGCCCCCCACGACGAGTCCGACACGTGCGCCGGACAGCGGAATGACGTCGAACCAGTCGCCGCCGGCGCCGAGGTGACTGTCGGCGGGCAGGTAGCGACTCGCCGCCTCGACCGCCCTCAGCTCGGGCAGCGATCGAGGCAGCAGACTGCGCTGGAGCATGAACGCGGCGGTGCGCTCTCGTCGGTACCGCCGGGCGTTGTCGAGGCACACAGCAGTCCGCGACGCCAGCTCCTCCGCCACCGCCCGATCGCCGTCGCCGAAGGGTTCCGAGTCGTCGCCCCGCACGAAGGTGACAAGGCCCAATGGCGTCCCCCGCACGATCAGCGGGACGTACAGTCGTGTCGGCGAGGCCACGGCGTCCGCGGTCGTACGGCCCCCTGTCAGGCTCTCGGCCTGTGGCGATCCGGCGGCGTACGCGACCCGCTCGCCCACCCGGGAGGGTTCTCCGTCGGAATCGGCCACGCGTACCAGGTCCCATGCCGTCACGGGCTTCGGTTCCTCTCCCCCGAGCACCTCTGCCGCCACGTCGACCAGCACGGCGTCGGCGTACTGCGGCACGGTGATCTTGGCGAGCTCCGCTGCCGTTCCGGACGGGTCGAGCGTCGCTCCGATCCGTGCACCGGCCTCCGCGAGGAGCGCGAGGCGCTGCTGCGCACGGTAATGGTCGGTGACGTCAATGGACTGTTCGCACACGCCCACCGGCTCTCCCCTGCCGTCCAGCAGTCGGAAATAGGACGAGGACCAGACGCGCTCACGCCGCGGGTCGGTCGGGGCGCGCCCTCGGAAATGCACGTCGATGACCGGCTCACCGGTCTCGAGGATCTGTTGGACAAGGTCCTCGGGCGGCGCCAGATGCTCGGTGGTGAGGACATCGCCGGGAAAGAGTTCGGTCATGGAGCGGCCCAGCGATGCTGTGAGGTCGCCGCCGAGCTCCCGGACACTGGATGCGTTGGCCCACAAGAGGCGCGCGCCGGGACCGTAGATGGTCAGTGTCACGGGCGACTGGGTCACGAGCCCTTGCAGCATCGCCTGTCGGGTCTCCCACCAGCGGAGCCCCTCCAGCTCGGCCGCCATGAGGACGGCGGTGGGGGCCCTGCCGGTGGAGTCCCCGTCGGAGGCGGAGGCCAGGGGACGCAGAGTCACTGCCACACGTACGGTGTGTCCGCTTCGGTGGCGCACGTCCACGACGGCACTGCGTGCCCCACCGAACCACAGCCGCTGATCCGGTCGCCGCTCTTCCGATCCGTCGCGATCGGCGTGCGGGGTGACGAGCAGGTCCGCCGCCCGGCGTCCCAGTACCTGCGAAGCGGGATACCCCAGTAGGGCCTCGGCCTCACGACTCCACCCGACGAGCACTCCGTCCGCGGCGATCAGGGCGAAAGCGGCCGGGGGCGGACCGAGGTGCCCGCCTTCGTCCGCCCCGGCGGGAGAAGTGAAAGGTAGCCCTTCCATGGTCCTATCATCCTTCCGTGCGGTCGCGACCGCAGTGCGCTCGGTCCGGTGCGGACGGCCACCACGCAGCGCGGGCGGGGCGCGGCCCGCAGTGCTTTCGCTCCTGGGTTCCGGTGGCACGGGGCGTGAGCGGCGTTGCGAACGCTCTCGCGCCGAGCGCAGGACTTCGCCCTGAAGATCCGCGATCAAGGCGAGTACGGCGACGATGACGACAAGGAACACCGGCGTCCGCCTCCGAAGGACGTGGGGGACCCCGCCGCAGGCGGGAGTCGCGATCATGGCCCGACGTGACGACATGACGGAACAAGGGGAACAACCCCTCGCGCACGGACAGGGGACAGCCTTGCGCCGGCAGGAGCACTCCGGTCGCCGGTGATCAACCGACGGTGGCACGTGCCGCATCTGTGAGCGGGGCCCCCGGTCAACCCCGCGGTGGACCGGCGGATCTCCGTCGTCGTCCCCGCCGGCGGCAACGACAAGGATGCCCGGGGGCGCACAGTTGCGGGACGTCTTTCCCCCGGAACGGAACCAGCGGCTGGGATCCGGACCACGTCCGACGGCCTCGCGCCGCTTCTGCGCGACGTGGCGGCTCCAGCCCCTCCCCCGGTCCCCGCCGCTCCCAGGTACCGTGCGCACCAAGAGCCGGACCATTGCCGGACCCACTCCCGCAATCCGCCACCGGTCCCGGGCCCGGGACGCTCACGGAACTCGGACGGGACGGAGCCACCACTTCGCCGTCGAAACGCTGTGGTCGCGACGAGGGCAGCACAGCAGCCGCGAGGAGCAGGCGGCCGACCTGTCGGGTCTGTCGCCGCAACGCGCCTGCGCAATCCGCTGAAGCGCCGAGTCGGCCTGCCGGTCTCCCCCGCGGTTGAGCCGCCGGCACCGCTCGCGCCCTGCCGGACACTCGATGGGACTGACGCCGCTCAGTGCGGCGTGCCTCAGGAGTGGTGGAGCACCCGGACGAGGATCGTGGTGTCCTGGAGGCTGTCGAGGTAGGCGTTGAAGCGGACGTTGTGCGCGTGAGAGCTACCGTCCAGCCAGCGGCCGTCGAGGGTGAGGAGGGCGAAGGTCGGCAGGACGTCCGCCGCCGCCCGCGCCACGAAGGCGGCACGGTCCCCGCCGAACCAGGGCACCGGGTCAAAACCGAACCTCCCTTCGAGGGCGGGGTCCTGCCCGAGCGCACGGATCACTGGCTGGGCACGGAAATCCTCCACCACCCGCTCCTGCGTGGAGCCGGGGTCCCCGACCGCCCTCCGGGCGAAATGCGCGTACGGCAGGCTCGGCGGGAAGCCCGCGGCGAAGGCGTGCCAGGCGTCCCACTCGTCCCCGGCCTCCCTCGCGGCCGTGGCGGGGCCCGTGTCGAGGTCGAGCAGGCCCTTCGGTCCCCCCTCGCACAGCGAGCGGGGGCGCGGCGGCGCGTCCTCGTCCCGGACGACCAGTGGATCGTCCTCACAGCCGGGCCGTACCGTGAACTCCTTGCCGCGCGCCTCGATGAACCAGTGGTCCCACTCCCCCTGCCATTCCTCGTCCGACCTGCCGATCTGGGCGTCGTACTCGAACGGGGCCATCGCCTCCGCGAGCGCCGGGCGCAGCTCGCCCGGGCCGCACGGCGGCAGACAGACGGTGACGACTTGCTTGCTCATGGTCCTTCTCGGTTCGTTCGGCTCAGGCGGTGTTCATGGCTGTGCAGGTGGCCCCTCCGGGCCCCACCCGCCCTGGAACCCGAGGAAAACCTTGTGTGTGTCGAGGTGTAGCTGCCCGGTGTTTGTTGTCGGCGTCGTGGACTCGGCGCGCGCCCGCTGCTGGCGTGCGACCACGGCGCAGGTCGCCACCTGGAGGTCCGTGCCGTCGGTGGCCGCGTTGCTCTGGAGGTCGAGGCGCTTGCCGGAGGAGACGATCTCCACGGCCCCGTCGGCCGCGCTCCGGGTGGACGTCGGCTTGTTCTCGGCGTTCCACGTCAGCTGCTGCGATCCGCCCGCGACGTTGCGGTCGGTGGTATTGCCGGTCGCCTCGGCCACATAGGTGTGATCGGTGCCGTTCGCCCGGTCGATGGAGGTGAGGACGTGGGGCTGCGCCAGGGTAGGGGCCTGGGTTCCGCATCGGCGGACTCGATCCGGTCGGCCACGAACGGGGCGTTGGCATGGGCGACCCGGTGCCCGCGGGCTACCAGCTCACGTGATGAGCGCGTGGCAGGGCAGGGCTGACGACGGGAGCGCCGGCCCTCGTGATGTGGGCGCGACGACGGGACGCGGGCGATCACTCGTTCCTGGCGCGGGACGGGTGCGTGCGGTGTGGCGAGGACGCGGTGTCAGGGCCGGTCGATCCGCGCGGCGGCCTCCTCGAGATCGGCGACGGTCCCCGACATGATCGTCCGGACGTGCCTGGTGATGTCCCGCACGGGCCAGTCCCACCACGCCACGGCGAGGAGCCGGGCGATGTCCGCGGCGTCGTAGCGGGCACGGATGAGCCGGGCGGGGTTGCCGCCGACGATGCCGTAGTCGGGGACGTCAGCCGTGACCACGGCGCCGGCGGCGATGATCGCGCCGTGACCGATGCGCACACCGGGCATGACCGTGGCGCCGTGGCCGAACCACACGTCGTTGCCGACGACCGTGTCGCCCCGGCCGGGCAGGTCGGTGATCAGGTCGAAGTGCTCGGCCCAGGAGCCGCCCATGGTGGGGAACGGAAAGGTGGACGGGCCGTCCATGCGGTGGTTGGCGCCGTTCATGAGGAACCGGGTGCCCGTGCCCAGGGCGCAGTACTTGCCGATGACGAGCCGCTCGGGCCCGTAGTGGTACAGGACGTTGCGCGTCTCGAACGCGGTCGGGTCGTCCGGATCGTCGTAGTAGGTGAAGTCACCGACCTCGATCAGCGGCGACTTCAGCAGTGGCTTGAGCAGCACCACGCGCGGGTGCTCGGGCATCGGGTGGAGCACGGTGGGGTCAGCGGGAACGGGCGGCATCGTGGGTGCGGTTCCTCTCCTACGGACCCGGGGCGACAACTGTCGCGTTAAGATGCTGGCACAGCCCTGCCGCCCCGATCAACCGGATACCGATCACCGATGACAGACCCGCTGGACACGACGCCGGAGCGCCGTCCGGGCGGTCGCAGCGCCCGCGTCCGCGCCCAGGTTCTCGACGCGGTGCGCGCCGAACTCGCCGAAGGCGGCCACGAAGGACTCACGATGGAGGGTGTCGCGACGCGGGCCGGAGTGCACCGCGCCACGGTCTACCGGCGGTGGCGCGATGTCGGCGGCCTGCTCGTCGACGTCATCGACGCCGCCGGCGAGATCGACTGGCAGCCGCCGGACACCGGCTCGCTGCGCGGCGATCTGACGGCCCTCAACCAGGAGATCCAGGAATCCCTGGTCGTCCAGCCGTCGTTCGCGGTCGCCCTGATGGCCGCCTCGTTCCACTCCGAACAGGCCGCGCGAGCCCAGACGCGGTTGTGGACGGACCGGTACGCCCAGTGCGGGATCCTCGTGGAGCGCGCCGTCGAGCGCGGTGAGCTCCCCGCAGCGCACGCGGACGCGCGGAGCCTGCTGATCGCCGCCACCGCGCCGCTCTACCACCAACTGGTGCTCCTGCGCGCCGATCCGGACCCGCACCTCCCGCGACGGGCCGCGGAGGCGGCGGTCCTGGCGGCTGCCGCGGGTGCCTTCTCCGTCGGTCGGGAGGAGAGCGTGTGACGCACGGTCCAGCGGCCCGGTTCGGACAGCGCCACCGCCCGGGCGACTGTCCGTGGCCGCGTGCGCTGCGGCCGGAGAGGACGGGCGTCCTCTCCGGCCGGGAGTTCGGGACGGCGGTGCGACGCGCCGCCGGTTCCCGCTAGCCGGTCCTGACGCGCAGGAAGGTGACCGAGTGGGCGGGGAAGGTGTACGTGAAGGTCCGCCCGATGCCCTCCAGTGTCGACGTGCGCGGCCGGATCGGGTAGGCGTCGGCGCTGTTCACCGCGTCCGGTGCGCCTTCCAGGGTGGTGAGCCTGGCCGTCGGGGCGACCTGGGAGGTGCCGAGGTCGATGCTCGTACGGGCCGCGGCCGCCTGGGCGTTGACGACCTTGACGATCAGGTCGCCCTTGTCCCTGGCCACCACGTGGCGGAAGGGCTCGGCGGTCTTGTCGTCGGTGAAGGAGCCCCACTTCTGGCCGTCGAGGTAGAGGGTGACCTGTCGGCCCCGTACCTGGACGTGGAGGTCGTAGGTGCGGCCCGTCTCGATGGTGGTGGAGTTCTCCAGCAGGGTCTGCTTGCCTCCGTCGACGGCCTTCTCGACGGCGGAGCGGGTGTTGCCCCAGCCGCCGAGGTTCCACCAGTAGTGGTTGCCGGTGTCGCGTACGCCGAAGGCGACCAGGAACCCTTCCTTGCCGGACTTCTTCGTGGCCTTGACCTTCAGGTCGTAGTCCTGCCAGCCCGTGTCACCCGCGGTGACCAGGGTGTTCTCGGCGGCCTCGTCGGACTGGACGTACGCCCCGTCCTGGACGGCCCAGGTGCCGCGCCCGGCCGCCGGCGTCCATCGGGAGTCCCCGGCGGAGAAGTCGTCCTTCAGCAGGGTGGTGCCGTTCGCGGCGGTGACCTCGACGTCGTCGTAGGCGGCACTGGTGGCCCACGTCGACAGGCCGATCGCGCCGGTGATCGGGCCGGAGACGGCAGGGGTGCCGGAGGCGCGACTCGGCACGATCCGGTCACCGGTGTTGTTCATGAACAGCTTCTGGACCTCGTAACTGGTCGAGCCCCAGGAGCGGTTGTTGTCGAACCAGATCATGTCCGGCCGCCACTGGTTCTTGTCCACGTCGGCCAGGAGCGGGGCGTACGAGGCGAGCTTGACGACGTCGGCGTTGCGCTCGAGGCCGGTCATGAACGCGGCCTCGGCCAGGGCGTTGGAGAAGCGGTTGTCGCGGGAGGCGTACTCGCCGAGGAAGACCTTGGGACCCGTACGGTCGTAGGAGTCGTAGCGGTTGTTGTTCTCCAGGAACCACTGCGGGGTGTTGTAGTAGTGCTCGTCGACCAGGTCGACGCCCGCCTGGCGGTTGAGGTCCCACAGCCGGTCGAAGGTGTCACCGCCGGAGGCGGGGCCGGAGTTGGAGACGATCGTGATCTCGGGGTGCTCGGCCTCGATGGCCTTGCGGAATTCGGTGAAGCGGGCGAAGAAGGCGTCGGGCAGGTTCTCCTCGTTGCCCACGCCCAGGTGGGTCAGGCCGAAGGGCTTCGGGTGGCCCATCTCGGCCCGCTTGCGGCCCCAGGTGGAGGTGACGGGACCGTTGGCGAACTCGATCAGGTCCAGGGTGTCCTGGATGTGCCGCTTCAGGAGAGCGGGGTCGTCGGTGGCCTGGTTCTGCCCGCAGCCGGTGACCAGGGCGGGCACGACGGGCAGCGGCATCGCGCCGGTGTCCTCGGCGAACTGGAAGTACTCGTAGTAGCCGAGTCCGTAACTCTGGTGATATCCCCAGAAGTTGGCGTTGACGGCCCGCTGCTCGACCGGACCGATCGTGTCCTTCCACTGGTAGGAGCGGCGGCGTTCCCAGTTCGGGGCCTCGTAGGCGTAGTGGCTGCCGGTGTTGACCAGGCAGCCCCCGGGGAAGCGGAGGAAGCCGGGGTCCAGCGCGGCGATCTTCTGGGCGAGGTCCTTGCGCAGGCCGTTCTTGCGGCCCTTGTAGGTGTCGCGGGGGAAGAGCGAGACCATGTCGAGGCGCAGGGTTCCGGAGCCGGCGGCCGTCACCGAGAGCCGTCCCGCCGTGGTGGTCACCTTGGGGACGAGCGTGCCGGTGTACTTGGTCCATCGGTCACCGCGTACGGCGATGCCCAGCGGTGCGGTCAGGACGGTGCCGTCGCCGGTGCGCAGTTCGGTCGTGAGGCGCGTGCCGGCCGCGTTGTCCGTACGCGCCCAGACGGAGAAGTCGTACCGCGCGCCCTCCTTGAGGGCCATGCCCGCGCCGTAGCCGCTGTTGACGATGCCGAAGCGGCCGGTGCTGCCGCCCGCGCCGGTGAGGTCGAGGCGCAGGTGGTTGCGGTTGCGCTCGTTCAGCCGCTCGGTGTCGTCGACGACCCGCAGGGTACCGGTGGCGCCGCCGGACGCGGTCTGCTGCCAGGAGGTCAGCGGGGTGTAGGACCGGTTGTCGACGGGGCTGTACTCGAAGGAGCGGTTCTGTACGAGTTCGGCGTAGAGGCCGCCGTCGGCGGCGTTGTTGATGTCCTCGAAGAAGA
This sequence comes from Streptomyces sp. NPDC058664, assembly GCF_042716635.1. Lineage (NCBI taxonomy): Bacteria > Bacillati > Actinomycetota > Actinomycetes > Kitasatosporales > Streptomycetaceae > Streptomyces > Streptomyces sp. NPDC058664. Next base: position 53,268 of record NZ_JBHXRW010000031.1, read on the forward strand.
CGCCGTACATGGTGGGGTCGATCGCCGGTCCCGTGCGGTCGGCGTCGACGGAGATCGTGTAGTCCGTCACGGCGGTGTCCGCCGCCGCCGGGGACTGCGTGAGGAGGCCCGCTGCCAGCGAGGCGGCGAGTAGGCCGCCGGTGATGACACCGGCTTTTCTCGTGGTGCGGTTGCGTGTGCGCAAAGCGGCTCTCCCTGAGGTGGACGGTGCGGGACGTCGTGCTCTCGGTGCGCGGTGCGTCGTGGGTGGGGCCCTGGCGTTCACCGGTGCTCGGGCTCCCGTGGCCGGAGGGGGTGCGCGGGTGATCCGGGAGTCTTCGCCACGCGGCGCGTGGGTGGTCCGGGGGTCTTCGCGGCGTGGCGCGTGGGTGGCCGCGCGCCACGGCCGTCCCGGTGTGTTCACACGGTCGGGGGGTTGCCGTAGTAGGCGTCCGGGCCGTGCTTGCGCGTGAAGTGACGGTCCAGGAGGTGCTGCGGGGGTTCGACCGTGCCCAGGCTGATGGTGTGGAGGGCCATCTCGGCCACCGCCTCGCAGATGATGGCGTGCTCCAGGGACTTGGTGGCGCTGTCGCCCCAGGTGAAGGGGCCGTGGTGGGCGACCAGGGCGCCGGGGACCTCGCGGGCCCGGGTGTCGTCCCGGTCCAGCAGGTCCACGATGACCTGGCCGGTGTTGTACTCGTAGTCCGTGGCGCACTGCTGCGGGGTGAGGGCTTCGGTGACGGGGACGGGGCCGTTGAAGGTGTCGGCGTGGGTCGTGCCGAGCACGGGTATGGGGCGTCGGGCCTGCGCGAAGGCGACGGCGTGGGTGGAGTGCGTGTGGGTCACGCCTCCGATGGAGGGGAAGGCCAGGTAGAGGCTGCGGTGCGTCTCCGTGTCGGTGGAGGGGCGCAGGTGGCCCTCCACGACCTTTCCGTCGGACAGGGAGACGACGACGAGGTCCTCCTCGCTCAGCGCCTCGTAGGCCACTCCCGAGGGCTTGATGACGAAGACGCCGGCCTTCCTGTCCACACCGCTCACGTTTCCCCAGGTGAGGGTGGCGAGCCCGGCTCGGGGGATGCGGAGGTTGGCCTCCAGCACCTCTCGGCGCAGCTCCTTGGAAACGGTCGTGCTCACGGAGGGCTCCGTCCTGGTGGGGGTGGAGGCGGTCACGGGCGCCCCCTGCGGGGCGGAAGAGGCGGGGGCGGGAGTGGTCACAGGCCCTGGGCCAGCCGGTGGTACGCCTGGTTCCAGCGCAGCTCGCGCGTGAAGCGCCGGACGGTGGTGTCCTCGTCGATGACGGCGAGTTCGGTCCGCAGCATCTCGGCGAGGTCTTCGAGCTCCTCGCCGCCGAGGGCGGTGGTCAGGACGGTGTGGTGCGGTGCTCCGGCCGTCAGCCATGCCTCGGTGGAGGTACGCAGGTCGGGGCGGGGGCGCCAGACGGCCCGGGCGACGGGGAGCCGGGGCAGCGGCTCGGGCGGGGCGACGACGTCGATGTGGTTGGCGACGAGGCGGAACCGGTCGCCCATGTCGGCGAGACCGACGACGACGGCCGGGCCGGGGTCCGCGTCGAAGACGAGGCGGACCGGGTCCTCTCGTCCGCCGATGCCGAGCGGGTGGATCTCGCAGGTGGGAGTGGCCGTCGTGAGGGAGGGGCAGACCTCGAGCATGTGGGCGCCGAGGATGAGCTCCTGGCCGGGTGTGAGGTCGTAGGTGTAGTCCTCCATGAAGGAGGTGCCGCCGGGCAGGCCGTGGGCCATCGCCTTCAGTGTGCGCAGCAGGGTGGAGGTCTTCCAGTCCCCTTCGCCGCCGAAGCCGTAGCCGTCCGCCATCAGGCGCTGCACGGCGAGGCCGGGCAGCTGGCGCAGGCCGCCGAGGTCCTCGAAGTTGGTGGTGAAGGCGCGGAAGCCGCCTTCCGTGAGGAAGCCGCGCAGTCCGGCCTCGATGCGTGCGGCGTAGCGCAGGGAGTCGTGGCGCTCGCCGCCGGGGCGCAGTTCGGGGGCGAGGGCGTAGAGGTCCTGGTACTCCTTGACGAGTGCGGTGACGGTGTCCTGGTCGGCGGCGTCGACCGCGGCGACGAGGTCGTTGACGCCGTAGGTGTTGACCGAGACCCCGAACCGCAGCTGTGCCTCGACCTTGTCGCCTTCGGTGACGGCGACGTCGCGCATGTTGTCGCCGAAGCGGGCGAGCTTGAGGGTGGTCAGCTCGGCGCGGCCGACGGCCGCGCGGGCCCATCCGGCGATGCGGTCGACGACCTCGGGGGTGGAGACGTGGCCCGCGACGGTCTTGCGGGGGACGCCGAGGCGGGTCTGGATGAAGCCGAACTCGCGGTCGCCGTGGGCGGCCTGGTTCAGGTTCATGAAGTCCATGTCGATGGTGGACCAGGGCAGGCGGCGGTTGGCCTGGGTGTGCAGGTGCAGCAGGGGCTTGTTCAGCGCGTCGAGGCCGGCGATCCACATCTTGGCCGGGGAGAAGGTGTGCATCCAGGCGATCAGGCCGACGCAGCGGTCGTCGGCGTTGGCCTCCAGGCAGACCGCGCGGATGGCGGCCGCCTCGGTGAGCACGGGCTTCCAGACGAGACGGACGGTCATCTGCGGCTGGTCGGCGAGGGTCTCGCAGATGACGCGTGACTGTTCGGCGACCTGGGCCAGGGTGTCGTCGCCGTAGAGGGACTGGCTGCCGGTGAGGAACCAGATTTCGCGGTCGGGCTGGGCGAGCGTCATGTCGAGTGTGCTCCTCGAAGGTGCTGGAGTGGAGGGCCGGGTGCGGAGGGGCCAGGTGTGGAAGCGGCCGGGCGTGAAGAGACCGGGTGTGGAGGCGGCCCGGCGCGGAGGCGGCCCGGTCAGTCGGTGGTCGCGGTGCGTGCGGTGTTGCGGATCCGTCGCAGGCGGTGCAGGAGGAGGTCCGCGCCGGTACCGAAGTGGTCGTGCAGGGCGCGGTATTCGTCGAACAGCGCGTCGTAGGCGTCCGCCCGCGTGGGATCCGGTACGTAGGCGTGGCGCTGGACGCTTCCCATGGCGGAGGCGGCGGAGCGGACGTCGGGGTAGGCGCCCGCGGCGACGGCGGCGTGGATGGCCGAGCCGAGTGCCGGCCCCTGTTCGGAGATGCCGAGAGAGACGGGGCGGCGGAGCACGTCGGCGTAGATCTGCATGAGCAGGGCGTTCTTCTTCAGGCCCCCGGTCACGATGAACTCCTCGACGGGGACTCCGCCGTCCTCGAACGCCTCGACGATCATCCGGGTGCCGTAGGCGGTGGATTCGAGCAGGGCCCGGTAGACGTCTTCGGGCCGGGTGTCGAGGGTGAGTCCGGCGATGACTCCGGAGAGGTGGTGGTCGACCAGCGTGGAGCGGTTGCCGTTCATCCAGTCCAGGGCGACCAGGCCGTGCGCGCCGACCGGTTGGCCGGCGGCCTTGCGGGTCAGGAGCTGGTGCAGGTCCTCACCCGATGCCGCGGCCTCGGTGCGGTAGTGGTCGGGGACGCCCTGGCGGAGCCACCAGGCGAAGATGTCGCCGACCGCGCTCTGGCCTGCCTCGTAGCCGTAGGCGCCCTCGACGATGCCGCCGTCGACGACTCCGCAGATGCCGGGGACCTCGGCGAGGGCGGCACCGTTGAGGACGTGACAGGTGGAGGTGCCCATGATGGCGAGCATCCGCCCGTTCTCCACGGCGCCTGCCGCGGGCGCGGCCACGTGGGCGTCGACGTTGCCGGCGGCGACCGCGATGCCCTCGGGCAGACCCGTCCAGTGGGCGGCCCGGCTGCTCAGGGTGCCGGCACGGGAGCCCAGCGGCGACAGGGGGTGTTCCAGGCGCGTGGCGGGGAAGTCGGCGAAGTCCGGGTGGAGTCGGGCGAGGAAGTCGGGCGAGGGGTAGGCGCCGTCCTGGTGGATGCCCTTGTATCCGGCGGTGCAGGTGTTGCGGGACTCGGTGCCGGTCAGCTGCCAGACGATCCAGTCGGCCGCCTCGATCCAGCGGGCGCAGGCGGCGTAGACGGCGGGGTCCTCCTCCAGGACCTGCAGGGCCTTGGCGTACTGCCACTCGGAGGAGATCTTGCCGCCGTACCGTGCGATCCACTTCTCGCCCCGGGCGTGAGCGAGGGCGTTGATGCGGTCCGCCTGGTCCTGGGCCGCGTGGTGCTTCCACAGCTTGGGCCAGGCGTGCGGGCGGTCGGCCCACTCGGGTGTCAGGGCGAGGGGGACGCCGTCCGATGTGGCCGGCAGGACGGTGCAGGCGGTGAAGTCGGTGGCGATGCCGATGACGCGGGCGGGGTCGACTCCGGCGTCGGCGACCGCCGCGGGGACGGCGATGCGCAGGACGTCGCGCCAGTCCTCGGGGTGCTGCAGGGCCCAGTCGGGGCGCAGGGGGGTGCCGGTGAGAGGGAGGCGGTCCTCGATGACGGCGTGGCGGTACTCGTGGACCGCCGAGCCGAGTTCGGCTCCGTCCCGGACCCTGACCACGACGGCGCGTCCGGAGAGGGTGCCGAAGTCGACTCCGATCGTGCACGCCTCGGGGGCGTGACGGTCCGCGAGATCGGGGAAAGCGTGTGGGGTCACGATGCGGTCTCTCTCATCATGGGCAGGGGCGGTGGAACACCTCGCCAATTGTTAGCGCTCACAATTTGGTTCGGCAAGAGCCTGGTGCACTTCTGCCGAACATTCGAGAAGGGCTCAGGGCCTTGGGCGTGAGCGCTCACCCAGGGGGTGCCGACAGTCGCCGCGCCCCGCCCGAGGCGGCCGGCGCGGCGTCCCACGCGCGGGGCTCCCCGCGCGCGGGGCATCGCGCGGGCGGGGCATCACGGGCAGGGCGTCACGCGGACCGCGGGAGCGACGAGAACGGCGACGGAGCGGGCAGACCGGTCACGGACCGCCAGGAGGTGACGCGAGACGAGGCGGCGAAAGACGAGGGGGCGGGAGGCGCCCGTCGCGTCAGACGTCGCCGGAAGGACGCGTGCTCGCGCGCATGATGAGCTGCGGCTCCACCAGGAGATGCTCGGCCTTGCGGGTACGCCCCTCGATGTGGTCCAGCAGGAGCCCGATGCTCCGGCGCCCGATGGCGGTGAAGTCCTGGCGGACCGTCGTCAGCGGCGGAGGGAAGAACTCGGCTTCCGGGATGTCGTCGAAACCGGCGACGGCCACCTGCCCGGGAGTGCGGATGCCGGCCTCGCGCAGCGCCCGCAGGACCCCGAGCGCCATCTGGTCGTTGGCGACGAAGACCGCGGTGACCGGTGTCGCCCCGCGGCGGGACAGCGCGAGTCCGGCGAGCTCCTGCCCCGCCCGGTACCCGGACAGCGGACTCCAGTCGCCCGCCAGTACGCGTGGGGGCTCGATGCCGCTCTCCTCCAGGACCGCACGCCACCCCTCGGTGCGGGCCTCGCTCTCCAGCCAGTCCTCCGGCCCCGCCACGTGCCAGACGGTGCCGTGCCCGGCGGCGAGCAGGTGTTCCGTGACCATGCGGGCGCCGAGCTCCTGGTCGAGGGAGACCCCGGGCAGGTCGAGCTGATGACCTCCCTCCACCGTGACCACGGGGAAGGGTGCGTCGAGTTCGGCGAGCGCCTGCGCGTGCGAGCGCTGGGGGGTGATGGCGACGACGCCCTCCACGCCCCAGGACGCGAGGTGGTCGACGGCGTCCTTGAGCCCCCGCTCCTCCCCCGGGCGCAGATTGACGGTCGAGACGAGATAGCCCTCTTCCCGGGCCGCCTCCTGCAGACCGGTCATGGTGCTGGCCGGACCGTAGAAAGTGGTGTTGACGGCGATGACGCCCAGCGTCCTCGTACGGCGCGTCACGAGGGCGCGCGCGGCGGAGTTGCGCCGGTAGCCCAGCTTCTCGATGGCCAGGGTGACCTGCTCCCTGGTGGCCGCGCGCACGTTGGGATGCTCGCTCAGCACCCGGGACACGGTCTGGTGGGAAACGCCCGCCTCCCGTGCGACGTCGGCCATCGTCGGAGGGCGGACGTCTTCCGCGGGGTGCGCCACGTTCGCTTCCCTTCTGCCTGTTTGCGGCTGGGTGTCGATACGAGAAAAATCCTAGCGCCTCTTGCATCACGACGTTGTGAGCGCTAACAAAAGGCGGAGGGGCAGCCATCGGGAAGCATGGTCGCGGCGAGGCGGGGGCACGGGAGCCGCGGACGGCCCGGCCCCCGTCACCGGACGGAGCGGTGCTCGGGCCCCGACGCCGGAGTCCGTACGCCTGCTCGGGATCCCGACGCCGGAGTCCGTACGCCTGCTCGGGATCCCGACGCCGGAGTCCGTACGCCTGCTCGGGATCCCGACGCCGGGGTCCGTACGCCCGGATCCGGCGGGGACGCCTACGCGGTCGGACGGGAACCTCCGAAGAGGCGCTGGAGGAGGATGAAGACGAACAGCAGGCCGCCGATGACGATGCGGGTCCACCACGAGCTGAGCGTGCCCTGGAAGCTGATGACGGTCTGGATCAGGCCGAGGACCGTCACTCCCAGCGCGGTGCCCAGGACGAAGCCCGAGCCTCCGGTCAGCAGCGTCCCTCCGATGACGGCGGCCGCGATGGCGTCGAGTTCCATGCCGACGGCGTGCAGGGCGTAGCCGGAGAGCATGTAGAAGGTCAGCAGCAGACCGCCCAGGGCGGAGCACAGGCCGCTCACGGCGTAGACCGCCACCTTCGTACGCCCCACGGGCAGGCCCATGAGACGCGCCGAGGACTCGTTGCCGCCCAGGGCGTAGACGCCGCGGCCGAAGCGGGTGTGGTGCAGGACGAGGAAGGCGAGCGCCAGCACGACCAGGGCGACGACCGCCCCGATCGAGACGAACAGGCCCCCGGGCAGGAGGACCCGGGTCTGGGCGATCCGTGTGGTCGTCGGGTCGGTGAGGGAGATGGACTCGGTGCTGATCATGTAGCAGAGGCCGCGGGCGAGGAACATGCCCGCGAGGGTGACGATGAAGGGCTGGATCTCGAAGGCGTGGATCACCCAGCCCATCAGCGCACCGCCCCCGGCGCCGACCAGCAGGACCAGCGGCACGGCCAGGGCGAGCGGGAGGCCGTTCTGTTCGACGAGCCAGGCCGTCAGCATGGTCGACAGGGCCACCATGGAGCCGACGGACAGGTCGATGCCGCCGGTGAGGATGACGAACGTCATGCCGATCGCCACGACGAGCAGGAACCCATTGTCGATCAGGACGTTGAGCAGCACCTGCGCGGAGAAGAAGCCTTCGTACTGCAGGGAGCCGATCGAGAACATCGCGATCAGGAGCGTGGCCGTCACCATGAGCGGCAGACGGGTGGAGTGCCGTGCCGAGAACCGGTGGAGCGGCTTGGTGAGGGAGCTGAGGGTGGTGCTCACGGGTGGACCTCCTGCTGGCGGGCTCCCGCGTCGCCGGCCGCGGGGGCCGGGGCGACCGGTCGGCGACGGCGTGAGAACCGCGCGCGGAACGCGGGCGACTGGACGAGACACACGACGATGACGACCAGGGCCTTGAAGACGAGGGTGGTCTCCGGCGGTACGCCGAGGGTGTAGATCGTGGTCGAGAGGGTCTGGATGATCAGCGCGCCCAGGACCGTCCCGCCGAGGGAGAAGCGGCCGCCCGTGAGGGCGGTGCCGCCGATGACCACGGCGAGGATCGCGTCCAGCTCGATCCACAGGCCCGCGTTGTTGCCGTCGGCGCTGGAGACGTTGGAGCTGATCATCAGGCCGGCCACCGCGGCGCACACGGCGCTGACGACGTAGACCATGACCAGCAGTCCGCCCGCCCTGATGCCGACGAGCCGGCTCGCGACCGGATTGCCGCCCACCGATTCGATCAGCATGCCGAGTGCGGTACGGCGGGTGACGAGGGAGGTGATGACGACGAGGGCCGCGGCCAGCAGGACGGCGAAGGGCAGGGTGAGCCAGTAGCCGCCGCCGATCATCTTGTAGGCGCTGCTCGACACGCTGATGATCTGCCCGTCGGTGATCAGCTGGGCCACACCGCGCCCGGCGACCATGAGGACCAGGGTGGCGACGATGGGCTGGACGCCCAGCCGGGCGACGAGGAAGCCGTTGAGCAGTCCGATCGCGGCGGCGACGCCGATCGCCACCGCGATCGCCGACATGACGGTGCCCAGGCTTCCGGGGTCCTTCGCCGTGGCGATGTGCTCGCACGCGAGGGCGCCGGCGATGGCCACCGTCGAGCCGACCGAGAGGTCGATGCCCCGGGTGGCGATGACCAGCGTCATGCCGAGCGACACCAGGATCAGCGGGGCGCCGAACTGGAGGATGTCGACGAGGCTGCCGTAGAGGTGTCCGTTCTGGACGCGGACGGCGAAGAAGTCGTGGGTGAGGGCGACGTTTCCGAGGAGCAGGGTGGCGAGGACGGCGGCGGGCCAGAAGAGGCGGTGCTGGGTGAACCGCCGGGCGCCGGGCGCCGGGGCCGGGCGCGTCCGGGCGCCCGTGTCGTCGGGTGGGGTCATGAGGTGGCTCCGGTGGCGATGGCGCCCAGGATCCGGTCGGGCGTCAGGGCGGGGTCGTTGGTGAGGGTGGCGACGAGCCGGTGGTCGCGCAGGACGCCCACGCGGTGGCTCAGCCGGAGCACTTCCTCGAGTTCGGCGGAGATGAAGAGGACCGCGGTGCCTTCCGCGGCCAGGCGGGTGACCAGCTTCTGGATCTCCGTCTTGGCGCCGATGTCGATGCCCCGGGTGGGTTCGTCCAGGATCAGCAGCTCGGGGTCGGTGAGCAGCCACCGGGCGAGCAGCACCTTCTGCTGGTTGCCGCCGCTGAGGTTGCGGACCTGTGCCTCGGGGTCGGCCGGGCGGATGTCCAGGACCTCGATCCACCGGGCGGCGATCTCGTCCTGCCGGGCGCGTGAGAGGGGCCTGGTCCAGCCGCGTGCGGCCTGGAGGGCCAGCACGATGTTCTCGCGGACCGTGAGTTCGCCGATCAGGCCCTCCGCCTTGCGGTTCTCCGAGCAGAAGGCGATCTTGCGGGCGATCGCGGTGCGCGGGGACCGCAGGGCGGTGCGTTCGCCGTCGATCCGGAGTTCGCCTTCGTCGGCGTGGTCGGCTCCGAAGAGCAGCCGGGCCGCCTCGGTGCGTCCGGATCCGAGGAGTCCGGCGAGGCCGATGACCTCGCCGCGGTGGATGTCCAGGTCGTAGGGCTGGACGGAACCGGTCCTGGCGAGCCCGCGGGCGCTCAGGAAGGGGGTGTCCGCGGGGCCCGAGGTGGCGGTGGGGCCGGTGTGGGAGGTCTCCGCGAGCTCGTCGAGGGTGCGCAGTTCGCTGCCGACCATGCGGTGGACCAGGGAGACGGGGGTCAGTTCGTCGATCCGGTACTCGCCTTCGAGGCGTCCGTTGCGCAGGACGGTCACCCGGTCGCACAGGTCGAAGACCTGGTCGAGGAAGTGGGTGACGAAGAGGATCGCGACGCCCCGGTCCCGCAGCCGGCGCACCAGGGCGAACAGCTGGGCGACTTCGTCCCGGTCGAGGCTGGAGGTGGGTTCGTCGAGGATGAGGACCTTCGCCTCGATGTCCACGGCGCGGACGATCGCGACGAGTTGCTGGACGGCGAGGGAGTGCGCGCTCAGCGGCAGGCGGACGTCGAGGTCGAGCTCCAGTTCGGTGATGAGCCGTGCCGCGCGCTCGTGGAGGGCCGACCAGTGGACCAGGCCGAGGCGCCGGGGTTCACGGCCGATGAGGATGTTCTCGGCGACCGAGAGGTTGGGGCACAGGTTCACCTCCTGGTAGACCGTGCTGATTCCGGCGTGCTGGGCGTCCAGCGGCTCGGCGAAGCGCTGTGGGGCGTCGTCGACGGAGACGGTTCCCCCGTCGGGCGGGTGGACCCCGGTGAGTACCTTGATGAGGGTCGACTTGCCGGCGCCGTTCTCGCCCATCAGCGCGTGGACCTCACCCGGGAACAGGCGCAGGTCCACGCCGTCGAGGGCGAGGACGCCGGGGAACGCCTTGCGGACGCCGCGGGCTTCCAGGACCGGCCGGTCGGCGCGGGTGGGTGTGCGGGGGGTGGGTGGGGCTGCCATCCGCCCTCCTCTCCTGAGGGATCGGGGCGGCACGAGGGCCGCCCCCGGAATCGGTGCGGGCGGAAGGTCAGTACTGGCGGCCGGGCAGGGCCGCCGCGGCCTGGTCCTGGGTGAAGACGCCCTCCTTGACCTCGACCCGCCGCGGGACGCTCTCCCCCGCCGCGACCTTCTTGACGAGGTCCATGAGCTGCTCGCCGAGGAGCGGGTTGCACTCGACCACCACGTTGATCTTCTTCTCCCGCATGGCGACGAAGGCGTCCTTGATGCCGTCGATGGAGATCACCTTGATGTCGACGCCCGGCTTCTTGCCCGCCTCCTCGATGGCCTGGATGGCGCCCAGGGCCATGTCGTCGTTGTGGGCGTACAGGACGTCGATGTCCTCGTGGGACTTGAGGAAAGCCTGCATGACCTCCTTGCCCTTGGCGCGGGTGAAGTCGCCGGTCTGGGAGGCGACGACCTTGAACTTGGGGTCGCCCTTGATGACCTCGGCGAAGCCGGCCTTGCGGTCGTTGGCGGGCGCGGAGCCGGTGGTGCCCTGGAGCTCGACGACGTTGACCGGCTCGGAGGTGCCCTCGTACTCCTTCACGAGCCACTTGCCGGCCTCCTGTCCCTCCTTGACGAAGTCGGAGCCGAGGAAGGTCCGGTAGAGGGAGGTGTCCTCGGAGTCGACCGCGCGGTCGGTGAGGATCACCGGGATGCCGGCGTTCTTGGCCTCCTTCAGGACGGTGTCCCAGCCGGACTCCACCACCGGTGAGAAGGCGATGACGTCCACCTTCTGCTGGATGAAGGTGCGGATCGCCTTGATCTGGTTCTCCTGCTTCTGCTGCGCGTCGGAGAACTTCAGCGTGAGACCGGCCTTCTCGGCGGACTCGCGTACGGACTTGGTGTTGGCGGTGCGCCAGCCGCTCTCGGCACCCACCTGGGCGAAGCCGAGCACCAGCTTGCCGTCGGAGGAGCCCTTGCCGGCGCCACCGGTGCTGCCGGTGTCCACGGGCTCGGTGGTGCAGGCGGTCAGCACCCCGCCGGCCAGAACGGCGGCGGCGACGGTACGGAGGGCTCTGTGGGCCATGTCGTGTTTCCTCTCGGGACGTGCGTGACACCAGGCGGAGGCCTGAAGGCGATGGGTCCGGTGGCGGCGTGGCCGCGTGCGGGTCGGTCGCGGCCGACGAGGCAGGTGAAGCGTCCGCCCCGGCGGCCGGCGGGCTGGCGAGTGGGACACATTGTGAGCGCTAACAGAGATGTAACTCAAGGGTTCGCACCACCGTTACCCGTTCTTGATATGCGAGATGGGCCCTACTGCCGCCTAGCGAGGCATCCAGGACATCAAGCGCTGAGCTGAATCTTGTGAGCGTTAACACGCTTGGTCGTCTTCCCACGCCGTGACTCGTGAGGTGAAGCCACTGATCGGCGAAGTCCGACCTGTACGTGGCGGCCGGGGCGGCGCCGGGGGCGGGGCCGCCCCGACGCCGCCCCGACGCCGTCCCGACGCCGTCCCGGTCGTGTTCCGCGGACGGTTCACCGCGGGAAGCAGCGGGCGATGAAGTCGTTGCGGAACTTCCCCGCGGGGTCGACGTCCGCCGTCAGCCGCGCGAAGCGGTCGTGGTGGGGGTAGAGATCGCGCAGGGCGTCGGGCTCCGTGGCGAAGAGCTTGCCCCAGTGCGGCCGGGCCGCGAAGGGAGCCAGGGCGCCCTCGATCACGTGCAGGGCCTTCGTCACGGCGGTGGGATCGGGCAGCCAGGTGAAGTGGAAGGCCACCGAGTCCCGCCCGTGGGCGGGACTGAGCCAGAGGCCGTCCGCGGCCACGCTCCGGATCTCCCCCACCCTCAGGTGCGGGGCGAAGGCCCCCCGCACGGCGTGCAGGGCGTCGAAGGCCGCGACGGCGTCCTCACGGGCGACGAAGTACTCCGACTGCAGTTCGTCGCCACTGCTCGGGGTGTGCTCCAGCCTGAAGTGCGGCAGCCGGTACGGGGACGGGCCCGACAGTCCCAGCTGCGGGGTGCAGGAGCCGGCCGGCATGCCGGGGACGGGGTGCCTCGGCCCGTCGGCCCGCACGGCACCGAGCCATCGTGCCGGCGCGGTCGCGGGCCCCGGGGCGTCCGCGCTCCGCTTGAGCCACACCTGGTCGATCAGGGCCCCCCGCCAGCGGGTGAAGAGGCTGACGCTGTACGCGGCGGACATCACCTCGTCGAAGGCGTCGCGGAGGGTGGTGACGGGCAGCCCCTCGTAGACCCACTGCCGGACGTCGAAGGCCGGTACCAGGTCCAGCGTCAGCGCGGTGACGACGCCGAGGGCGCCGAGGGCGACCACGGAGCCGTCGAAGTCCTCGTCACCCCGCTCCGTCGCCACCAGGTCGCCGGAGGCCGCGACGTACTCGACGGCCCGTACGGCCGCGGCGAGGGTGCCGTTGCCGTCCCCCGACCCGTGCGTGCCGGTCGCACAGGCGCCGGCGATCGAGATGTGCGGCAGGGAACCGAGGTTGTGCAGGGCGAGCCCGGCCTCGTGGAGGACACCGGTGATCTCCCCGAAGCGGGTTCCCCCGCTCACGGTGACGGCGCGGGCCCGCCGGTCGATGTCGAGCACGCGGGGCAGGCGTGCCGTGGACACCAGGTCGCCCGACGTGTCGGCGATCGCGTTGAAGGAGTGGCCGGTGCCCAGGGCGCGTACGGCGCGGGAGCCGGCCACCAGCTCCTGGAGCTCCTCGACCGAGGTGGGGGCCCTGAGGCGTTCCGCGCCGAAGGTGATGTTCCCCGCCCAGTTGGTGAGGGTGTCGCTCATGTCCATCCTCCGAGGAGGGACCGACGTCCCCCCGTTTCGTGGCCCTCGGGCGTGTCCGGGGCGAATCGGTGGTCGCGTCCTCGGCGCCGGGATCGGCCTCCAAGGCGACGGCCCTTGCCGTGGACGCGACCCGGGTGCGCTCCCCGCTGCCGGGAGCGCGGTCGACCGGTCCCTCCCTGCCGTTCGTCATATCGAACGGTGTTCCTGATCTCGGTCGCCGCAGGCTAGGATCGCCCCTCCGGTGCGGTCAAGGGTCACCTCCCCGCCCGGTAAATCCCCCGTCGCGCGCGACCGTTGACATCGTCGCGCCGTGCTTCGTACTGTCGCGGCAAGATTTCGAACGCTTGTCGAAATATCGAACGACGGGAGTCCCCGGCGTGCGCATCACCCGGATCAGCACCCACGTGGTGGGCACGCCCCGGCGCGATCTCACCTACGCCTGATCCCCTCGACATCCGGAACGCGATGATGACACCCCACCACCCGCCCCTGCCCCCCGTATCCGAACCCTTCGGCCATCTGCCCGACGGCACGAGGGTGCGCCGGTGGTGGCTGGAGAACGGCGGAACACGCCTCGCGGTGCTCAGCCTCGGCGGCATCGTGCAGTGTCTGGAGAGACCCGACCGGGACGGCCGCCGCGCGAACGTGTCGCTGGGCTTCGAGGAGGTCGACGACTACCTCGCCTCCTCCGCGTACTTCGGTGCCGTCGTCGGTCGCTACGGCAACCGGATCGCCCGGGGACGGTTCGACCTGGACGGCACGCGCCACTTCCTGTCCGTCTCGGGCGGTGAACACACCCTGCACGGCGGTGCCCGGGGCTTCGACCGGCGGAACTGGACCGTGCACGGGTTCGTCCGCGGCACCGACGTCGGCCTCGTCCTCACCCTCACGAGTCCCCACGACGACATGGGTTTCCCCGGGACCCTGAACGTACGCGTGGTGTACACCCTCACCGAGGAGGGCGACTGGCGCATCGACTACCACGCGGTCACGGACCGGCCCACGGTCGTCAATCTCACCAGCCACGTCTACTGGAACCTCGCCGGCGAGTCCGCCGGCTCCGTCCACGGCCACGAACTGTCCATAGCGGGTTCGCGGACGACCCCGGTCGACGCGGAGCTGATCCCGACGGGCCGTCTGGCTCCGGTGGCCGAAACGCCGTTCGACTTCCGGACGCCCAGGACGATCGGGCCGGGACTGTCGGCCGACGACCCCCAGCTCCGGCACGCCGGGGGCTACGACCACAACTGGGTGCTCGACAAGGGGATCACCGCCGCCCCGGAACCCGCCGCCACGCTGTACGAGCCGGTGTCCGGCCGGATGCTGCGCGTCACGACGACCGAGCCCGGTGTCCAGTTCTACTCCGGGAACTTCCTCGACGGCACCTCGACGGGGAGCGGCGGCCGCCCCTACCGGCGCGGGGACGGGCTGTGCCTGGAGACGCAGCACTTCCCCGACTCCCCCAACCAGCCGGAGTTCCCCAGCACGGTCCTGCGTCCCGGCGAGACCTACCGGTCCTCGACCGCGCACTCCTTCACCACGCTCTGACCACGCGCTCCCGCGCGAAGGGACCGTTCCTCCCTCAGGAGGAACGGTCCCTTCGCGCGGTGCGGGGCACGGAGGTCGGACGGGAACCGGCCGGAGCGATGCCGCGGTGTCCACCGGGCCTGCCGGCGGGCACCGCGGCGGATTCACTGACCGGCCAGGCCCGTGTGGGCGATGCCCCGCACGATCTGCCGCTGGAACAGGGCGAAGACGAGCAGCAGGGGCAGGCCCGCGATCACCAGGGAGGCCATGATCTGGGCGTACCGGACCCCGAAGCCGGACTGGACGTTGACCAGTCCCACCGGGAGCGTCATGGCCTGCGGGTCCGTGGTCACGAGGAACGGCCACAGGAAGTTGTTCCACGTGGAGATGAACGTGAAGATCGCGACCGCCGCGAGAACGGGCCGGGACAGCGGCATGACGATCGTCCAGAAGACCCGCCAGCGCCCGGCACCGTCGACGAAGGCGGCCTCCTCCAGTTCCCGGGGAACCCCCTCGAAGAACTTCACCAGGATGAACACCATCGCGGGTACCGCGACTTGAGGGAGGATCACCCCCCAGTAGGTGTCCACGAGCCCCATGCGGACCATCTGGGTGAACAGCGGCGCGATGAGGACCTGGGGAGGCACCATGATCCCGGCGAGGACCAGGCCGTACAGGACCCTGCGCCCCCGGAACACGGTCCGGGTGAAGCCGTAGGCGGCCATGGCGCACAGGACGACGGTGAACAGGGTGGTGAGCCCCGAGACGACGAAGGAGTTCACCGTCCACCGCAGGAGGGTGCCCGACTCCCACACCTTGGCGTACGCCTCGAAGGTGACCCGCGAGCCGATCCACTCCAGCGGTGTCCCGGTCGTCTCCCCCTCCGGCTTGAGCGAGGTGGCGACGGCCCAGAGCAGCGGCAGCAGCCAGGCGGCGGCCAGGACGAGTGCCACGGCGAGCAGCGCGATCCGGCCCCCGGTCCAGCGGGGCCGCCGGCTCTCGGTGCGGGACGCTCGTGCGGTGCGGGTCGCTCGTGCGGTGCGGTCACGGACGGCGGCGAGGCTCATGTGCCGGCCTCCTCTCTGCGCCGGGCCAGTACGGGCTGGACCAGGGAGACGATCAGGATGAGAGCGAAGAAGACGTAGGAGACGGCGGACGCGTAGCCGATCCGGTAGCCGGTGAAGCCCTGCTGGTAGACGTACTGCAGGATCGGCCGGGTGGAGTCGTCGGGTCCTCCGCCGGTCATCAGGTAGACCTGGTCGAAGATCTTGAGCGAGGCGAGCGCCTGGAGGACGAGCACGAGGCCGGTGGTGCGCCGCAGGAGCGGCAGGGTGATGTGTCGGAGCCGCCGCCACGCGCCGGCGCCGTCGAGCTCCGCCGCCTCGTACAGGTGCTGCGGGACGGCCTGGAGCGCCGCGAGGTAGAGCAGGAAGTTGAATCCGACCGTCCACCACACCGTGGTCAGGACGATGGAGAGCATGGCGTAGCGTTCGTCGCTCAGCCAGCCGATGCCGGGTTCCAGTCCGGCGGAGGCGAGAAGCTGGTCGGCGAGCCCGAATCCCGGCGGGAATATCATCTGTGCGAACAGCATGCAGACGACGCCGGAAGGCAGCAGGAAGGGCGCGAACCAGCTGATCCGCCACAGCCACTGCACGACGCGCAGCTGGTGGGCGAGCAGGGCTAGCACGAGTCCGACCAGCACGAGCGGGATGGTGGAGAGCACCGTGAACCAGACGGTGTTGCCCAGCGAGGACCACATCTGCGGGTCGGCCAGCGCCTCCGCGTAGTTGTCCAGGCCGATGAACTCCGCCTCGGTGCCGGTGATGTTCTCGCTGGTCAGGCTCATCCCGAGGCCGCTGATCAGGGGCCAGACGAGGAAGAGGCCGTAGACGACCAGGAAGGGGGCCACGAAGACGAGGCCGTGCTCGGTCCACTTCCTCCGGACGGCTCCGGAGCGGGCCGTGTCGGCGCTGCGGCCCGCTCCGGAGGCCGGGGGCGCCGGAGCGGCGGGGGTGAGCGTGGTCATGACGCGACTCCGGGGAGGGGGTTGCGGGTGTCGAGGAGGCGCCCGAGCCGGAGCTTCGCCTCGGAGAGCGCCTCACGGGGGGTGCGGGAGCCGGTGAGCAGTGTCGAGAACACCTCGCCGAGTTCGATCCACATCCGGGAGGCGGACCCGGCGAACCAGGCCGGCTCGTCGAGCACGACGTCGTCGATCACGTCGCGGTAGGCGGACTGCGGATCGAGGGCGAGGTAGGCGGGATCCGTGAGAACGGGCCGGTACGCCGGGACGTGGCCGCCCGCCGCCCATTCGACGGAGTTCTTCAGCATCCAGGCGACGAAGGCGCAGGCCGCCCGGTCGGTCTCGGTGTCGCGGCCGCGCTGGTGCGGCAGGACGAAGGCGTGGGAGTCGGCCTGTGCCGTGGCCCGTCCGAACAGGGCGGGGATCCTCGCCATCGAGAAGGGTGTCCCTCCCGTGCGGAAGGTGGTGACCTCCCAGTCCCCGTTGAGGTGGAACGCCGTTCGTCCCTGGTTGAAGATGCCCACGGACGCCCCGTAGTCGGCGCGGCGCGTCCACAGCCCTTCCTCCACGAGCGAGGCCATGTACTCGAGCACCCGCAGGGCCTTGGCGTCGTCGAGGGCCAGCCCCCCGCCGTCGGGGGTGAGGACGGTCCCTCCGGTCTGGGAGTAGAAGGTGGAGAAGATGCGCCACGGGGTGATGCAGTCGGGGCCGAGGGTCTCGGTGACGAGGGCGGCCGCGCCGGTGACCTTCTTGGCGGCGCGCAGGGCCTCGGTGAACTCCGTCGCTCCTCCGATGTGCTTGAGGCGCTCCCCGTCCATCAGGCCGGCCTTGCGGCAGATGTCGGTCTGGTAGTAGAGCACGAGGGGGTGGGTGTCGAGGGGGACGGCGTACTGGCGGCCGTCGATCTGTCCCCGCCGCCAGAGGTCCTCGGGAAAGTCCGCCGGGCGGATGCCGGCCTCGGCGAGCAGGTCGGGGTCGAACGGGTCGACAAGGCGTCCGGGGCCGAACCCGGCCAGCCGGGCCATGTGGAGCGCGGCGACCTCCGGCGCGCGGCCGCCGGCCCCCGCCATGCCGAGCTTGGTGTAGTAGGGGGCGCCCCACTGGAGGGTCGTGGCCTCCAGTTCGACGTCCGGGTGGGCGGCGCGGAAGGCATCCAGCATCTTCTGCATGTTGACGCCGTCACCGCCGCCGAAGAGGTGCCAGAACCGGAGCCGGGTCCGGCCGGACGCGGCGGCCGAGGGCACCGCGCAGCTCGCGGTCGAGGCGAGGAGGCCCGTGGTGGCGAGGGCGCTCAGGGAGCCGGCGAGCACACGGCGCCGGCTGGGGTGGGATGGTTGCATAGCGGCTCGTCTTCCCGGGATGCGGAGGAGGGCGGCTGTCGGCCGCCCTCCGGTGCGGAGCCGCCCGGAGGCGGCTTTCCTGCAGGGGCGGCCCGTCAGACCAGGCGGATCATGGTCCAGGACAGCGGTTCGAGGGTGACGCTCAGCACGGAGCCGTCCAGCACGGCTCCCTCGCCCTGATGGGGCGTCACGCGGTCCGGCGCGTCGCGGGTGTTGCGGGCGTCCGGGTCGGCGTCGGCGAGGACGGTGTGCTCGACGATCTCTCCGAGGTCCATGCCGCCCAGTGCGACGCGCAGCGGCAGAGGGTCGCGCTGCGCGCGGTTGACGGCGAAGACGGTGACCGCGCCGGTCCGCGGGTCCCGTACCGCGGTGGCCTGCAGCAGCGGCACGTCGCCGTAGAGGGCGGTGGGGTACGTGGGCGAGTCCACGCGCACGTCGAGGACCTCACCACGGCCGTGGCGCGCGGCGTGGGCGAAGGGGTGGAAGGTGGTCTGGCGCCAGGCCGGGCCGCCGGGTTCGGTCATGATCGGGGCGATGACGTTGACGAGCTGGGCGAGGCAGGCGACCGTCACGCGGTCGGCGTGCCGCAGCAGGGCGATGATCAGGGAGCCGAAGACGACGGCGTCGGTGACGGAGTAGTTGTCCTCGAGGAGGCGGGGGGCTTCCGGCCAGTCGAGCGGCTTCTCCGCCGCCTCGGCCTCGAAGCGGCTCTGGTACCAGACGTTCCACTCGTCGAAGGAGAGGTTGATCTTCTTCTTGGACTTCAGCCGGGCGCCGACGTGGTCGCAGGTGGCGACCACGTTCTCGATGAACGACTCCATGTCCACGGCGGAGGCGAGGAAGGAGTCGCGGTCGCCGTTCTTCTCCTCGTAGTAGGCGTGCAGGGAGATGTGGTCGACAAGGTCGTACGTCTCCTCCAGGACCTTCGCCTCCCAGGCCGCGAAGGTGGGCATGGCCTGGCTCGACGAGCCGCAGGCGACGAGTTCGAGGCCCGGGTCCATCTGGCGCATGGCGCGCGCGGTCTCGGCCGCCAGCCGGCCGTACTCCTCCGCCGTCTTGTGGCCGGTCTGCCACGGCCCGTCCATCTCGTTGCCGAGGCACCAGAGGCGGATGCCGAACGGCTCCTTGTCGCCGTGGGCGATCCGCAGGTCGGAAAGGGCGGTGCCGGCGGGGTGGTTGGCGTACTCCTGCAGTTCGAGGGCCTCCGCCACACCCCGGGTGCCGAGGTTCACGGCCATCATGGGCTCGGCCTGGGGACCGACCTTCTTCAGGAAGGCCATGAACTCGCCGAGTCCGAAGCGGTTGGTCTCCGTGGAGCGCCAGGCGAGGTCGAGGCGGCGGGGCCGGTCCTCGACGGGGCCGACGGAGTCCTCCCACCGGTATCCGGAGACGAAGTTGCCGCCGGGGTAGCGGATGGCCGTGACGCCCAGCTCGCGTACGAGGTCGAGGACGTCGGTGCGCAGGCCCGCCTCGTCCGCCGTGGGGTGGTCGGGTTCGAAGATGCCGGTGTAGACGCAGCGGCCGAGGTGCTCGACGAACGAGCCGAAGAGGCGGGGGTTCACCTCGCCGACGGTGAACGCGGGGTCGAGGGTGAACCGGGCGGCGTGGTCCGGGTTCGGGGTCATGACTTCCTTTCGTGGGGCGGGGGTCCGAGAGGCCGGGGGCCGGAGGGACCGACCTCGGAGGGACCGAAGTCGGAGGAGCCGGGTTCGGAGGGGTCGGGCGGCCGGGCGCGGTCAGCGGGTGAGCGTCGGCCGGCCGTCGGCGCTCCAGGAGAGCGGAACGAGACCGAGCTTGGGAGTGCCCTGGTCCTCGGCGTCGTAGTAGTGGTGGACGAGGACGTCCCGGCCGCGATCGCGGAGCACCGACTGTCCGCCGGGTCCGAGGTACTTCCCGTGGGCGGCCAGCAGCAGGTCGCCGCCGCCCTCCGTCATCGGCCTGCCGTCGCGTCCGGTGTAGGGGCCGGTCGGCGAAGTGGAGCGGCCGACGCGGATGTTGTACGTCGAAGCGGTGCCCGCGCAGCAGCGGTCGTAGGAGACGAAGAGGTGGTAGTGGCCGTCCCGGTACACGATGTACGGGGCCTCGACCGCGTAGGGGGCGTCGGGCCGGGTGGCCAGGTGGTGGACGGGGGCCGCGGGGAGGGGGTGTCCGGTGCGGCCGTCCAGCTCCACCATGCGGATGCCGGTCCAGTAGGAACCGAAGGACATCCAGAGCCTGCCTCCGCCTTCGACGATGCCCGGGTCGATGGCGTTGTAGGGGTCCGTCGTACCGCTCGTGAAGATCTCTCCGTGGTCGGTCCATGTGCCAGGCCTGCCGCTGGGCGAGGTGGCGAGCCCGATGGCGGAGTGGTTCGAACCGAAGGAGGAGACCGCGTAGTAGAGCCAGTAGCGGCCCTTGCGGTGGACGATCTCGGGGGCCCAGGGATCGCTTTCCGCGGAGTAGGAGCGCCACCAGGCGGGGAGCGTGGTGAAGGCGGACCCCGCGCGTTCCCAGTGACGGCCGTCCCGCGAGGTGCGCGCTTCGAGGCCGCCGTGCGTGGAGTAGACCACGTAGGTTCCGTCCTTGAGCCTGATCGCCGCCGGATCGTGGACGACGACGTCCCCGGTGACGGGCAGCGGATCGGGGTAGGCGGCCGACGGAGCGGCCGACGCCGGGGGGACCAGACAGGCGAGGACCGCGGCGGTGGCGGCCAGGAGTGCCGCGGTCCGGCGACGGACGGGGCGCCCGACAGGCATGGAAAGGCTCCTTCGAGAAGACGACCGGAAGAAGTGCGTTCGAGATTACGAACGGCTTTCGTAACTTCGAATCGCGAAATTAGACGGCCCGCAACACAGCGTCAACGGATTGGGCAAAATCTCGAACGACGTTCGATACCACGAACAAAAGAAGGCGTTTCCCTGCTCCGGGTCAGCCGTCCGGGACAGCTGGAGTCCGCGCACGATGTCGGGCGCGGCCGGTGCGCCGTCCCCTTCGGGGAAGAGTTCCAGAATGTCCAAGGCCCGGCTCACGTACGGACCGGCCCGCACGGCGGACGCGGAACACGGCGCAGACTGGAGCCAGTCGTCCACATGGATGGGGTGGGGTTCATGCAGGGAGATGCCGGGCGCACCGGGCACGGCCCGTCGCCACGCTACGTCTACATATCGCCGAGCGGGCCGGGGGCTTTCGTGCCCCAGGCACCGGCGCCGCATCGCCGTCTCCTTCAGGCGAGGATCAAGATGGCGGCGGTCGCTGCCGGGAAAGCCGGTTCCGGCTTCCCGGCGGGGAGCGTCGCCAGGGCCGCGGTTCTCCGTGGCTACCTGGACAGGCGGCGGAGCTGGGTGGGAACGGTGGCCGAGCCGGGCCTCTACGTGAGAGGTGCCGCTCGGCTTCGGCATGGCGTTCTCCGGGACTACGCCGCCGAACTGGCCGTCTTCGCCGGTGTCGCGGACGGGGTGAAACTGGCCTTGATCGGCTCCCCCGACGGCCTCGGCGACACCAGCTGGGAAGCCCTGACGGACCACGGTCTCGACTACTACCTCCTCCTGTACATGAGGCGGGACGCCGACCGTGCTCGAACAGACGGCGAGGAATGGCCGGGGCCGCGCTACGAGGCCGCGGTCGACAGCATGCTGAGGCCCGGTGTGCTGCCGGCGGGCGGGGCCCGCCTCGAGTTCCTCGCCAAGCCGCTGTTCCACAGGGCCGGGGTGCTCGTCGCCACGCCGATCCACGTCACCCGCTCCACCTGACGGCGAGCCCGGGCGCCGACGGGCCGGCTCTGCTGAACGCCCACCAGGCGGTCCAGCGCCTGCTGAACCTTGCCGTTCCCATGGATGAGTTCCAGGTCGGCGCGGAGGCGCAGGCACCGACTCCGGCAGAGGCGCAGGGCATGGTCGCCGCCTCCCGAAGGCTACGGTCAGCCCTGATGACCCGTAGTGGTGTTCCGGCCTCAGGGCCGTGGAGCTTCGGTCCATGACATGGGCCATCGCCCAGTAGATCTGGGAGGCGGCGGTGTGACCGAGTCTGTGATCTGGCTGGTGCCGCATCGCGGAGGTCGACCGGGCGCTGTGAGCGAGAACCGGCGGCCAGGTCCGCTCAGCGTGGCCTGTCCGTCGCCTTCTGCTCGGCGGCGGTCAGGTCTAGGCTGGATCGCATGACTCCCGGTTGGCTTGTACGGCCCGGACCTGACGGTGACACAACCGACCTCGTCTTCCGTGAGACCGGCGGTTCGCGCGGCCACGCGGTGCTGATCGCACTCGCTTCTCTGGTACGAATGGCGATCCTGTTCGGCTGCGCGGGAACCGTGATCATGATTTTCGTGGCCTTTTTCGGTGTCGACTTCCCCGAGGCGCTCATCGTGGCCGGCCTGGTCGCGACGGCCGGTTCTCTGATCGCCGCACCGTTCGTCGTGTCCGGCGCGCTGCGTCATGTCCGTCGAGTTCGGTTCGCCCTGGCTCAGGACCCGCCCCGGTTCCGGTTGATCCGGGCGGGCAGGCCAGATCCCTGGATGCCGATCGCCGACCTCGCGCGCATCGATCTGGTCGAGAGCGTCACCGAGCCGTACGAGGGCGACCCGTTGCCGGCCACCCGAACGCTGATGGTCGTATTGGTCAGGGCCGATGACTTGGCCGAGCTGGCTTGTGGTCACCCGCGGCATACGGACGGACAGCAGTTGAAGGAGGCCCTGGACGCGCTCCTGTCGGATGTCGGGGTCCCCGTTCAGCTGCAGACACGGCGCACCCGGCGGCCCAAGCCTCCGCCGAAACCTCGTCGGTCAGGTTCGGCTCATGCAGGCGTGATCGCCAACTCCGGGTGGTCGAACGGTCCGGGATCCGGCAACGTAACTGGCTCCGGCGGCTTCTGAGGACCGCCCCCGAACCGACCGTGGGTGGCCACCGACGGTCCCCGGCGCGAGGCCGAGGTCGGTCAGCGCGGCCCCACGACCGGCGTGAGCGCCCCGGGAACCGCGCACACCAACCTTTTGAACCGCGACTTCAAGCCGGCGAAGGCTCACTGCGGGGCGAAGGTCAGCAAGCGGAGACGCCTTCCAGGTGAAGCAGTGCACCGCCCCGGTAGCTGCTCGCCACCCTGTTCACCTCCGGAATCGCACACGGCGTGCCCGGCTTGGCACAGACGCACCGGCCCGAGGGGTGTACCCGTCGGTCTCTCTGTCCGCAGGGCGCGGAATGCCCGTGCTGCGGCTGCTCCTCCGACGACGTGACGGGCAAGCGACAGCGTCATCACCGACCACGCCCGCGGCAGTCCGGAGGTCATGTGCGGGACACCCCTCAGTACCAAGGGCGGGCGTCATGCGTGGGCAGCGGACGCAGCTTCGGCCAGCGTTCGAGCAGGCGGTCGGCCAGGGCGGAGCCGAGGCGGCCGACGGCGTGCAGGTGATCGTGGTCGCGGGTCATGTCGGCGACCACGCCCAGGCGGTGGACGAGCCGCTCACGGGCGGAGACGTAGCCCCATGCGAAGTCCTCGGCGGGCACTCGGGCGAGCTGGTCGGCCGTTCCGCGGTGGGCCCGCTCGACGAGCGCGTCGCCCTGGATCAGCCAGCCTGCGCACGCGTCGGCGAGGTCACCCGGTACGTCCTTCCCGGTGAGGCCGCGCCAGGTGGTCCGGTAGACGTCCTCGACCTCCGTGAGCGGGGCCGCGGTGACCGACAGGGCGCACCAGCAGGTGGGGAAGCCGATGCGGAAGTAGGCGAGTTCGATCAGGCCGTTGCCGAGCGAGGCCCGCTCGAAGTCGACGAAGCGGACGCCGTCGGCGGTGCGCAGATCATTGCCGGGGCAGGGGTCGCCGTGCAGCAGCGCGTGGTGCGGTGTGGGGTCCAACCGCTCCAGGAGACCGGCGAGTTCATCGGGAACCGTGGACGGCACGGGCACGTCGAGCGCCCTGGCCAGGCTGAGGAAGGACTCCGCGTCGGTGGCCGTGGGCCCCGACCAGGCCGGTAGTGCGCCCGCGTCGGCGGGCCCGGTCAGGGCGTGCAGCCGGGCGAGCGACTCGGCGTATCCCGGCATCCAGTCGTCCGTCCTGCCGAGGTCGTCCACGTGCTCGAGGACCATCACCCGCGAGGACAGGTCCGTGGCGAGCACCGCGGGGGCCACGGCGGGCCCGGAGGCCCGCCCCGCCAGGCGCAGCCCGGCGACCTCCCGCGCGAAGCGCGTGTTCGCGTCGGCGCCGGTGTCCCCAGCGTCGGTGATCTGCTTGACGATCACCAGCCGCCGGTCCGCCAGCCGCACCCGCCACACCCGTGACCGCGGGCTGCTGTCCAGGAGTTCGGTCTGCTCGGGGGTGCCCACGGTGGAGAGCAGCGCCTCATCGAACGGAACACGGTTCAGCATGTCGACGAGCATAACCGTCCGTGGTTTCCCACATGCGAGCGGGAGCCCTGGCCCGGCAGCAGCTCAACCCCGACCTGGTAAGCGCCGGTTGGCGGCCCCGCTACGTCGGCTACCTCCACTCCGTCCCCCGTGCCGTCATCCGGTCACGCTCGCGGGGACTCCGTCCAGCCGTTCCGCACGGCGTGGGCGCCCAGCTGCATCCGGGTCCGGACCCCGGCCATGTCCATGAGGTGGCGCAGGCGCCGGTGCAGCGTGCGCGGTGAAAGGCCGAGCTGGGCCGCGGCCGTCAGGTCCGTGAGACCGGCCAGGAGCAGCGCGAGGATCTTGCGGTCGAGTTCGGTCGGGCCGTGCGGACCGACCTCGACGGCGGCTTCGGATTCGCCTCCCGTGCCCGACAGTTCGAGTGGCTGGGCCGTGCGCCACACCGTCTCGAACAGCGCGTCCATCGCGTCCAGAAGGCCACTGCGGTGCAGCAGTACGGCGCCGGGCTCTCCCGCCGGTGTGACCGCGAGCGGGACCAGGCCGAGATCGGCGTCGGCCAGCACGAGTTTCATCGGCACGTGGTCCGCGACACGCAGTTGTACGCCGTTGCGCAGGGAGTCGACGGCGTCGCGGACGATGCCGGGCTCGGCCAGCACCTCGCGGTCCAGTACGGCGCGGAAGAGCACCCCGCGGTCGAGGGCCATCGGCTCGGCCGTGTTCTCGTCGGGCGGCAGCGCGACGAACGGTGCGGTGATGAAGGAGCGGACCTGGGTCCTGGCCGCCTGCTGTACCTGGAGGAACCGGTGGCGGATGGCGTCGACGCCCGTGACGATCTCGATCAGGTCGGTGATGCTGCTGTCGGTCATCGCGGCCCGGTGTTCCTCGGCGAGGGTCACCAGTGCCTGCTCGGCCGTGCGCAGTCCGTCCCGGCGCTGGCCGATGAGCGCGCCGAGTGCCATGGCCGGCGGCGCGGCGGTGAACCGGGCGTCCGCCGTCCTGGTCGCCAGCCCCCACTCGACCAGGCGCGTCAGGGCCTTGTCGACGTGGGCGTGGGACAGTGCGAGCAGGTCCGAGAGAAGGACCGCGGTGGTCGTCGGTCGTCCGACCAGCGCCCTGTAGACGCGCTCCTCATCGGGTTCGAGGCCCAGAGCATCCAGCATCGGCGATCGACTCTCTTCCGCTTGCCGCAGCGGGGAGAGTATGCGCCATGGGGGCAGACCCTGGAAAGGCCCTGCTGGGAGTGGGTGCGGGAGGAAGGGCCCCGGGAAGTCGCCTTCCCGGGGCCCGGCGGTGCGGCTCATCGAAGGCCGTACGCCCGGATGATCTCGTTCTTGACGCCGAAGCCGGCGTCGGTCCCGGCGCTCGCACGGACCGAGACGAAGCCGCCGGGCTTCCTCGCCGTGGTGAACGACCCCGTCCAGGAGCCGTCCGCGCCCCTGACCAGGGGCACCTTCCGCCAGGTGGCGCCGTCGTCGTAGGACACGTCCAGCGTGACCGTGGTGACGGTGCCCGGTACGGTGCCCAGGTCCGTCGAGACCGGCTTGAGCGCGATCCGCTGGGCCGCGCCGGCCCTGACGTCTCCGTGCAGGTCCGTCTCCAGCCCGTAGTCCAGGTTCAGCGCCGAGAACGGCTCGAAGGAGTTCGAGTCGACGGTGTCGGACAGGAAGGTCCACTCGGTGTGGGTGCGGGTCGACAGCCGGAAGGCGTCGGCGGGCCGCTCGACGTCGAGGACGGCGCGGTAGGGCAGGTTGCCCGGCGGCACCTCCACCCACTGCATGTCCCCGCCGACCGGGTTGTCGTGGATCAGCCTGTCGCCCTGGAAGACCTGCAGATGGGAGGGCGTCTCGCCCCACGGCAGGTAGCCGCCGAGCCGCATGGAGTCGCTGGCGGAGGCCCACGCCTGCACGTTCCAGGTCATGAAGTTCTGCCAGCGGGAGTTGTACACCCCGAAGGACTCGCTCTGGCCGGGGCGGGTCACGGGGGCGAACCAGTCGAGCCGGGTCGTGCTGCCCTTCGCGTACGTGTTGTCGCCCGACACCATCGTCCACGGCAGCGGCCCGTCGACGCCCTGGGCGTGGAACTCCCTCCAGACCTGGCCGGGCGTCACCCACTCGGTGCGGGTGCCCGGGTGCCATTCGGTGTCGGGGAAGTTGAAGGACGGGCTGAGGGTGAAGTCGGAGCGGTAACCCTCCGCCCGCCGGCCACCGGCGGCCGCGTAGTAGCGGGCGTCGACACGGGCGAGGTCGCTCTTGGAGGGCTTGTAGACGAGGGCCCGGTCCGGCACCCGGCCGGGGTAGTCCCGGGTCAGGTCGTAGACGAACGGCGTGTACTCGGTCTGCTTCACGGTCAGCCTGGACCTGCCGCTCTTCGCCATCGCGAGGAGGGCCCTGCCCGCGTCACGGTGCACGGAGGCGACCGGGACGGCCGAGTCCCCGACGTACTCCACCAGGGCGCCGACACCGTCGTTGACCACGATCAGTGCCTTCGCGCCGGCCGCGGCCGCGGCCTCGGCGCGCTCCTGCGGCGAGACCTCGTCGCTGCGCTCGACGACGGCGACCTTGCCCTTGGCGTCGGTCTTCTCGTACGCGGCCGCCGCGCCGTCGCCGGCGTGGACGACACCGAGCCGGTCCGTGGCGGTCCCCACGGCGCTGCCCGCCTGCACCTGCGTCTCGAAGCGGAGCCGGCCGTCCGGCGTGCTCAGGCCGAGCAGCGGCTCGCCCTTGCGCCAGCGGGTGACGAGCATGAACTCGCCGTGCGCCATCGGCTCCGTCGGCGCGACGTAGACGTCGTCGTACGTCGGCGGCAGCACGTAGGCACTGCGGTAGTCCATGTACGGGTCGAAGCCCTCGTAGTGGACGTTGAAGTCGACCTTGCGCTGGCGGTCCTCGGTGAGCTGCGGCGCCTCGGTCTCCAGCAGGCGCGCCTTGCTCGCGTCCAGCACCACGTCCGCGGGGCCGTCCTTGAGCACGGTCTCCGGGTCGACCAGCACGGCCAGGCCCGAGCGGTCCGCCTTCTCCCCGGCCACGTCGAGGTATCCCGCGACGGTGTACAGGCCGGGAGGCATGCGCATGGTGGTCGATCCGTCGACGTAGACGTTCCACGGCCAGTTGTCGCCGGCCAGGTTGATGCCGACCCAGCCGGCGGCGGGCTTGCCGTCCCGGCCGACCAGCTCGATGTTCAGGTCGTAGCGCTCCTCCTCCTCGAGCAGCGCCACGGACGTGCGGGTCACCGGCTGTCCGGTGGCAGTGTCGGTGGCCGTCACGTAGCCGGTCTGCCGGCCCACCGGGGCGGCCCCCGGGTCACCGGTCACCGGGACGGCGGCGGTGCCGCCCGCGGGGACCTTCACCGTGGTGGCTCCCAGGGTGAAGGGGCCGCCCTCGGCGGTCAGCGCCAGGTCCAGCGTGACGTCGGCGGAGCCGGTGTTGGTGAAGGTCAGGTCCTTCGTGACGGCGACGTCGCCCGGCTCGTGCGGCCACGTGTGGTTGCCGAAGAAGAGCGACCCGGTGGCGCGGACCGTGGTGCGCACGGCGGCGGCCACGTCGAGACGGCCGGTGCCGACCTCGTACGGCGTGTATCCGCCGTCCAGGCCCTTCGCGGTGCTCGTCAGGTGTTCCTTGAGCTGCGCGCCGGTCCAGTCCGGGTGCTGCTGGGCGAGGATCGCCGCCGCGCCGGCCACGTGCGGGGTGGCCATGGAGGTGCCGCTGATGGTGCGGTAGAGGCCCTCGCCCCCGCCGGTCATCTCCTGCGAACGGGCCGCGGTGATGTCGACGCCGGGCGCCGCGATGTCCGGCTTCATTCCGCCGGAGTGGGCCAGGGGGCCGGTGCTGGAGAAGGACGCGAGCAGGTCCTGCTTGTCCGTGGCGGCCACGGTCAGCGCCGACGCGGCCGCGCCCGGGGCGGAGATGCTCTCGGGACCGGCGTTGCCCGCGGCTATGACGAACAGGGTGCCGTACTGCTCGGAGAGCGTGTCGACCATCTGCGACATCGGGTCGCTGCCGTCGGTGGGGTAGGAGTTGCCGAGACTCATGTTGACGACGTCGGCACCGGACTCGGCGGCCCACTGCATGCCGGCCATGACCCAGGAGTCCTGGCCGGAGCCTTCCGCGCCGCCGAGCACCTTGCCGACGTAGAGGTCGGCGTCGGGGGCGACGCCCTTGTTGTCGCCGCCGGACGCGGCACCGGAGCCGACGATCGTGCCGGCCACGTGCGTGCCGTGCCCGTTGACGTCGGTGACGCCCTCGTCCGGCACGAAGCTGGCCGTGCCGTCGATCAGACCGGCGAGGTCGGGGTGGTGGACATCGATGCCGGTGTCGAGCACCGCGACCTTGACGCCCTTGCCGGTGTGGCCGGCCTCCCACGCCTCGGGCGCGCCGACCAGCGGCACGCTCTCCTTCAGCGCGGCCTTCACGCGACCGTCGAGCCACAGCTTCGCCACGCCCGCGCCCAGCGTCGTACCGCCCTGCGGCACGACGGTGTTCCAGAAGGTGCGGGCCTGCCGCTTCTCGGTGCTGAGCGCGGCGCCGCCGATGCCCTTGAGCTTGCGGGTCAGCCTGCTGCCCCGGGGGGCCGTCGGCTCGACGGCCGCGCGGGTCTTCGACCGGGTGTACGTCGCGATCAGCGGCACCGCGGACGACTTCTTGTCGTCGTAGCCCATCTCGATCAGGTCGGTGACGTTGAACAGCCGCCGGTCCAGCGTGCCCGCGCCCAGCAGCGGCACGGCCTCGTCCGGGATGACGAACAGGTCGCCCTTGACCTGCTGGAGCCTCACGCCGCCGACGGCGCTGTCCGGCCGGTCGACGTCGGCGAGCTGCCTGCCGTCGGCCGTCGTGGTGACCGTGACCACGTCGCCGGTGACCAGGGTGACCTTGTGGGTGGCCGAGGGCTTGACGGGGACGGTGGGCTTGCTCGGAGCGGCTTGTGCGGGTGCCTGCAGGACGACGAGCCCGACCGTCAGAAGGGGCACCGCGGTGGCGGCCGCGATGAGCTGCCGGCGCCTGCGCCGGAGGGAAGCGGCATGTGAGAGGGAGTGCATGCCATGGGTCTACCGACCGGCGAACGGTGTCGTGAAGGCCTCGTGCTGGCAAGTCGTCGCCATGGCAAGCACTTGCCGGCACGTGCCGGCCGGAACCACTCGATTCCGGACGTGAGGGGTTGCGCCGCGAGGCCCTGGACCGGGGTCTTCGCCGTCGCCGAGGGGCGCCGACATGCGCCGGGTGCCGCCGGGGGTCAGATTGGAGGTATCCGCCCCAGGGGACGGTGACGTCCCGGCGGGCAGCCGGACGACATGGAGGAGCCTGTCATGACGACCCACGCGAGTGCGCCGGGCCGGCGCGACGAGACGCACACCAGCGGTTGGCTGGTGTTCGCCGCCGTCATCATGATCTTCAGCGGCATCATGACGCTGCTCGGCGGCATTTCGGCCATCGCTGAGGACGACGTCTTCCTGGCCACTCGTAACTACGTCTACGAGCTCAACCTGACCGGATGGGGCTGGATCCATCTCATCCTGGGCATCCTGATCGCGCTCGTCGGAGGAGCCCTGCTCACGGGCGCCACATGGGCCAGGGTCATCGGCGTGGTCCTTGCCGGTCTCAGCATGATCGCCAACTTCATGTGGCTCCCGTACACCCCGTGGTGGGCGCTGGTGTTCATCGCCATCGACGCCCTCGTCATCTGGGGGCTGTGCGTCGCGCCCAAGCCGGTGAGGGACTGACGCAGGGGACCGACGCCCATGGCGCACGGAACGACGACCGGGTGCCCGCCGCGGCTGGTGCTCGTCGTCGGCGTCGCCGGCTCGGACAAGTCGACGGTGGGGCGCCTCCTCGCCGATCGGCCGGGCTGGGCCTACCGGGACGCCGACGAGTTCCACTCCGCGTCCGACCGCGCCAGGACGGCCGCCGGTCACGCCCTCACGGACACCGACCGGCGGCCGTGGCTCGCGGCGATCGGGGAGTGGATGGACGATGCGATCGCCGCTGGTCAGCAGGCCGTCGTCACCTGCTCCGCGCTCAAGCGCGCGTACCGGGACACGCTCCTCGCGGGACGCCCCGAAGTACTCCTGGTGCACCTGCGCGGCTCGCGCGAGCTGTTGGGCTCGCGGTTGGCCGCGCGGCACGGCCACTTCTTCCCCGCAGAGCCGCTGGAGAGCCGGCTCGCGGACCTCCAGGAGCCGGAACCCGACGAACACCCGTTGGTGGTGGAGATCGACCGGCCGCCGGAATCCGTCGTCGCCACGGTGCTCGCGCTGATGCCCCGGGCGTCCCCCGGCCCCACGGGCGAGTCGTGGCGACTGGTCCACGGAGCACAGAGCGCGGTGGTGGTCCAGCTGGGCGGCGCCCTGCGTGACTACGCGGTGGACGGCCGACCGCTGCTCGACGGGTTCTCCCCCGGATCCGCCATCACGGGCGGGAGGGGACAACTGCTCGTCCCGTGGCCCAACCGCGTGGGTGACGGACGCTACGACTTCGGCGGCAGGAGCCTCCCACTCCCCCTGACCGAGGTCGAGAAGAGCACCGCGATCCACGGACTGCTCCGCTGGACCCTGTGGGATCCGGTCGCCCGCACCGACGACGCGGTGACGCTCGGCACGACGCTCTGTCCCCAGCCCGGATACCCGTTCCTCCTCCAGGTCCGTGTCGAGTACCGGCTGGGGTCCGAAGGGCTCGGCACCACCGTCCGCGCCACCGACACCGGTGCGGAACCCGCCCCCCACGGAGTGGGGCAGCACCCCTGTCTGACGGTCGGCACCGACCTCGTGGACAGCGCCGTGCCGACCGTCCCGGCCCGGTACGTCCTGCGGACCGACGACCGGGGGCTGCCGGTCGGCCGGGAGCCCGTCGAGACGGGCCCGTACGACTTCCGTGCCGCCCGCCCCCTCGGAGATCTGCGGCTGGACACCGCGTTCACCGGACTCGACCGCGCTCCGGACGGCCGGACGGTCGTGCGGCTCGCGCATCCCTCCGGGCTGCGGGGCGTCGAGCTGTGGCTGGGCGAGGGCTCCCGCTACGTACAGGTGCACACGGGTGACACCCTCGCCGAGCCCGAACGGCGACGGCGCGGCGTCGCCGTGGAGCCGATGTCCTGTCCGCCGGACGCCTTCCGCAGCGGCACGGACCTCACCGTCCTGGAACCGGGCACGACGCACGTGCTCCGGTGGGGCCCGAGCCCCTGGGGGCACGCGTGACACCGTCCACGGAGCCCACGGTGGCACCCGGCATGACCGCACGCGGCTTCCGGACGCTCTACGAGCGCCTGCGGCTCCGGGCCGCGGCGCGACCGACGGTGGACGGCCGGTGCGGCGCACTCCGTCATCTGACGCCTCAGCGGGTGGCGGCGGCCGTCGCGGAGGTCCGCCTGGGACGCACGGTGTCGCTGGCGGCCCCGATCGAGACCGTGCCGGGCCCCGACGACCCCGAACCCGCCGTGCACCGGATGACGGGGCCGGGCCCGGCCGATCTCGGCTCGGACGGACTGCACTTCGCCACCGACCGTTTCGCGATGAACGTGCACGGCGACGCGGACAGCCATCTCGACGCCCTCTGCCATGTGGTGTTCGACGGCGAGCTCTACGGCGGCGTGCCCGCGAGCACCGTGACGGCCGAGGGGGCCCGTGCCCTCTCCGTGGACGTGCTCGGGAACGGCATCGTCGGCCGGGGCGTGCTCCTCGACGTACCCCGGTCGCGTGGCGTGCCCTGGCTGGAACCGGGCGACCATGTGACCTCGGCCGACCTGATCGCCGCCGAGGCCGCGCAGGGGGTCCGCGTCGGACCGGGAGACCTGCTCTTCGTCAGGACGGGGCACCGGCTGCGGCGTGCCGAACTCGGCTCCTGGGACGTGGCCGGGGCGCGGGCCGGTCTTCACCCGACCGCCGTGGAGTTCCTGGCCGAGCGCGAGGTTGCGGTCCTCGGTGGGGACGGCAACAACGACACCGCGCCCAGCGCGGTCGCGGACGTCGCCTTTCCCGTACACGTCCTGGCCATCCAGGCCCTGGGCGTGCACCTCATGGACTACCTGCGGTTCGAGGACCTCGTGCCGGTCTGTGCGGCGGCGGGGCGCTGGAGCTTCCTGTGCGTGGTCGCCCCCCTGCGGCTGTCCGGCGGCACGGGTTCGCCGGTCAATCCGATCGCCGTGCTGTGACGGGCGCCCGTGACCGCCACTCCGGTCGCCGACGGCGGGGAGGACGGATACGTTCGGTTCGCAGGAGGGCGGGGCCGCTGGATCCCGGCCCAGCGGGACGCCAGGTGCCTGACATCAGGTCGGGGCCGTGATCCCAAGGACGGTGGCCGCCATGGGCGACGCCCCTCACTACGACGTCGTCGTCATCGGCACCGGCGCCGGCGGAGGCACCCTCGCCCATCGGCTCGCCCCTTCGGGCAAGCGCGTCCTCCTCGTGGAACGCGGCGGCCACCTGCCGCGCGAGCGGGACAACTGGGACTCGACGGCCGTGTTCGTCAAGGCCACGTACCGGGCCCCGGAGTTCTGGCTGGACAAGGACGGCACCGAGTTCCCGCCCGAGGTCAACTACTACGTCGGCGGAAACACCAAGTTCTACGGCGCCGCCCTCTTCCGGCTGCGCCCCGAGGACTTCGGCGAGATCCGTCACCACGGCGGACCCTCGCCCGCCTGGCCGATCCGGTACGAGGATCTGGAGCCGTACTACACGCAGGCCGAGCACCTCTACCGCGTCCACGGGCGGCACGGCGAGGATCCCGGCGAGGGGCCGGTGAGTGCGCAGTACGCCCATCCGCCGGTGGAGCACGAGCCGCGCATCCAGCGGTTGAGCGACGACTTGGAGAAGCGCGGCCTGCACCCGTTCCACCTGCCGATCGGCGTCGACCTCACCCAGGAGGACGGCGGGCGGGCCGCCCACTCCAGTGTCTGCATCCGGTGTGACCGGGTCGACGGCTTCCCGTGTCTGGTGCGCGCCAAGTCCGACGCCGAGGTGATCTGCGTCGAGCCGGCTCTGGAGCATGCCAACGTCGAGATGGTCACGCACACCCAGGTGGTCCGGCTGGAGACCGACGCCCGGGGCCGCCGTGTCAGCGCGGTCGTCGGCCGGCTGGCGGACGGTTCGGAGGTCCGGTACACGGCGGACGTGGTCGTCGTCTCCTGCGGGGCGGTCAACTCCGCCGCCCTGCTGCTGGCCTCGGCGAACGAGCACCATCCCCGTGGTCTCGCGAACAGCTCCGACGTCGTCGGCCGCTTCTACATGCGGCACAACAACCTGGCCCTGATGGCGGTGTCGAAGGAACCCAACGACACCAGGTTCCAGAAGACCCTCGCCCTCCACGACTGGTACTTCGGCGCGGACGACTGGGACTTCCCGCTGGGCGGCATCCAGATGCTGGGCAAGTCGGACGCCGAACAGATCCACGGCGAGGCCCCGCGGTGGGCCGGCGCGGTGGCACCGGACATGCCGTTCGAGGTGATGGCGCATCACGCCGTCGACTTCTGGCTGTGCGGTGAGGACCTGCCCCGGGCGGAGAACCGGGTCACCCTCGACGGTGACGCCCGCATCCGGCTCGCTCTCGACGAGAACAACAACGTGGAGGGCCTGAAGCGCCTGCGGCACAAGCTGCAGGGCATGCTCGGCCACCTGAGCATGCACGAGCACCATCTGCTGTCCCGCAGCATCTACCTCCACAAGGGCATGCCGATCGGCGCGACGGCGCACCAGGCGGGCACGGTGCGCTTCGGCACCGATCCGGCCGACTCCGCGCTGGACGTGAACTGCAAGGCCCACGACCTCGACAACCTGTACGTCGTCGACACGAGCTTCTTCCCGAGCATCGGCGCGGTCAACCCGTCATTGACGGCCATCGCCAACGCCCTGCGGGTCGGCGACCACCTCCTGACCCGCCTCGGCTGAGACGGCCGTCCGCTGGGCCGTCCGGACGAACCCGCTCGACCCGATGGCCCAGTGGCGACGCACGGGAGATGCCGGCCGCCGGGTCCGGTGGTTGCGTGACCGTGCCCGGCCGCACTGACGCCGGGCGGGGCGCAGCCGCGCGCGGCTGGGGAGGCAGGACGGCATGGGTTCCACCAGGGAAGCACCGCGGGACGTGATCCCGGCGCGTCTGCTGCACGGCCAGAAGGCTCTGGTCACCGGTGCCAACTCCGGCATCGGCAAGGCCACGGCCATCGGTCTGGGGCGGGCAGGCGCCGACGTGGTCGTGAACTACGTGGCGGATCGCGAGGCCGCCGAGGAGGTGATCGCGGAGATCACCTCGTTCGGGGTGCGCGCCGCGGCGTACGAGGCCGACGTGTCCCAGGAGGACCAGGTCGTCGCCATGGTGGACCGGATGGTCGAGGAGTTCGGGACCGTCGACGTCCTCGTGGCCAACGCGGGGCTGCAGCGGGACGCCCGGTTCACGGAGATGACGCTCGCTCAGTGGCAGAAGGTCCTCGACGTCAACCTCACCGGTCAGTTCCTGTGCGCGCGGGAGGCGACCAAGGAGTTCCGGCGCCGTGGAGTGGTCCCCGAGGTGTCCCGCTCCGCCGGGAAGATCATCTGCATGAGTTCGGTGCACCAGCTCATCCCCTGGGCGGGCCACGTGAACTACGCCTCCTCCAAGGGCGGTGTGCAGATGATGATGCAGACCCTGGCCCAGGAGCTCGCGCCGGAGAGGATCCGGGTGAACGCGGTCGCCCCGGGGGCGATCAAGACGCCGATCAACCGCGCGGCCTGGGAGACGGCCGAAGCGCGGGAGGACCTGCTGAGGCTGATCCCGTACGACCGGATCGGGGAACCCGAGGACATCGCCCACGCCGTGGTCGCCCTCGCCTCCGACCTCATGGACTACGTGGTGGGCACCACCCTGTACGTCGACGGCGGCATGACCCTCTTCCCGGGCTTCGCCACCGGCGGCTGACCCTCCCCCGGTCTTTCACCCCCACGAACGGCGAAGGCGCGTATGCCCACCTCGCTCCACCTGCTGGCGGACGCCCCGTCCCAACTCCTGCCGGCGCGGGAACTCATGGCCTTCACGCTGGCCTCCCACATCATCCTGGTGCCCCTCGGCGTGGCCTTCCCCTTCATCACCCTGGTCATGCACTACCGCGGGCTGCGCCGCAAGGACGCCGCGGCACTGCTCCTGGCGCGCCGCTGGTCGGCCGTCATGGCGGTGCAGTTCGCCCTCGGCATCGTCACCGGCACGGTGCTGTCGTTCGAGTTCGGTCTGCTCTGGCCCGGCCTGATGGGGCGCTGGGGTGACGTCTTCGGCATCGGCTTCGGCGTCGAGGCCTGGGCCTTCTTCCTGGAAGCCGTACTCATCGCGATCTACCTGTACGGATGGCGGCGCCTGAAGCCCAGGACACATTTCCTGCTCGGGCTGCCGCTGCCGTTCGCCGCGCTGCTCGGAGCGTTCGGCATCCTGGCCGCCAACTCCTGGATGAACACGCCCCAGGGCTTCTCCCTCGACTCCGAGGGCGACCCGGTCGACGTGGACGTCCGGAAGGCGATCTTCACCCCGATGTTCGGCCCGCAGTACTGGCACTTCGTCGTGGCGATGATCATCACCGCGGGCTTCATGGTGGCCGGTGTCTACGCCGTGGGCCGGCTGCGCGGCCGCCGGGACCACTACCACCGGCTCGGCTTCACCGTTCCGTTCACCATCGCCGCCGTCGCCACACCGGTGCAGTTCGTCCTCGGCGATTCCATCGCCCGGTCGGTGTTCCACGAGCAACCGGTGAAGTTCGCCGCGATGGAGATCGTCTGGAAGACCGACACCCGTGTGCCGGAGTACCTCTTCGGGCGCCTCAACGAGGACGGCACCGTCTCGGGCGGGATCAAGATCCCGCTGCTCGACTCGGTCCTGGCCGGATTCAGCCCGGACACCGAGGTCGTGGGGCTGACCTCCGTCCCCGCGGACCAGCGCCCCACCGCCCTGCAGGCGACCATCGCCCACTGGGCCTTCGACATCATGGTCCTGATCGGCTCCGCCCTGGTGCTGCTCGCCCTCTGGTACGGGCTCGTGTGGCTGCGGCACCGCCGGCTGCCGGCCTCGCGGTGGTTCTACCGGTCGGCGGCCTGCGCCGGCGTCGCCTCCGTCGTGGCCGTCGAGTGCGGCTGGATCGCCACCGAGGTGGGACGTCAGCCGTGGATCGTCTACCAGAACATGCGGGTCGCCGAGGCCGTGACGTCGACCCGCTCCACCACCCTGTGGATCATGCTCGCCGTGGTGATCGTGGTGTACGTGTTCCTCTTCGGGTCGTTCCTCGCCATCCTGCTGAAGATGCGCACGCGGTGGAGGCTCGCCGACGAACAGCGGGCCACGACCGGTACGGGCCACACACCGGAGGACGACATCCCCTACGGGCCGCGGGCTCCCCTGCCCGCGGGTGACGTCCCGTCCTCGGGCGGTCCCGGAGGAGACCGACCGTGACCGCCGACCTCATCGCCGTGGTGCTGCTCCTCGCCGTCACCGCGTACGCCTGCGCGGGCGGCACGGACTACGGAGCCGGCTTCTGGGACCTGACGGCCGGAGGGACGGAACGCGGACGCCGCCCCCGATGGCTCATCGACCACGCCATGGCACCCGTGTGGGAGGTGAACAACGTCTGGCTGATCTTCGTTCTCGTCATCATGTGGACCGGCTTCCCCGTCCTGTTCCAGACCGTGTTCTCCGCCCTGTGGCTCCCGCTGGCGCTGGCCGTCATCGGCATGGTCCTGCGCGGCGCCGGCTTCGCGTTCCGCAAACCCTCCCGGCGGCCGGCGGAACGGCGGCTGTACGGGGCCGTGTTCGCCGTGGCCTCGGTCGTCACCCCGTTCTTCCTCGGTGCCGCCGTCGGCGGGGTCGCGTCGGGGCGGGTGACGCCCGGCACCGAGGCGTCGGCGGACGCCTGGGCCAACCCCACCTCGCTCGTGTTCGGGCTGGTCGCCATCGCCACCACGGCCTTCCTCGGCGCCGTGTTCCTGACCGGGGACGCCCGCCGGTTCGACGCGCCGGACCTGGTCGGCCACTTCAGGCGGCGGGCACTGGGCAGCCTCGCCGTGCTCACCGTCCTGGCAGTGGTCACCGGGTTCGTCACCCACGAGGACTCCCCCTACATCTGGCACGGACTCACCCACGGGCTCGGACTGCTCTTCGCCCTCGTGGCCGGAGCGGCCGCTCTCGCGACCGCCTGGCTGCTCCTGCGGACACCGGGGGCGTGGACGCGCGTCACCGCGGTCACGGTCGTCGCGTCCGCCCTCATCGCCTGGGGCATGGCCCAGCGCCCCTACCTGCTCCCCACCTCGCTCAGCGTGACCGACGCCGCGGGCGCGCCCGCCACGCTGACGTGGCTGGCGATCGTCACCCTGGTGGCCCTGGTACTGGTCGTGCCCGCCGTCGTCCTCCTCTACTGGCTCGACACCCACGGCGAGCTGGAGGAGCTGACCGACTCCGAACTGCGCGGAGGTGACGGCCCGGCAGGTGACGGCGCGGCACCCGGGAGCTGACCGCCTGCTCGTACCCGTCCTGGACATCCACCCCGCGCCCGGGCTCCGAGGAAGGAAGCCGCTGTGACCGACGACGAGATCCTTCTCGGCCTCGCCCTGACGGTGGTGCTCGCCACCGGCTCGCAGATCCTGGCGAGCAAGATCCGCGTACCGGCCCTGATCATCCTGCTTCCCGTCGGGTTCGCCGCCGGTGCGATGACGGACGTCATCCACCCGGACAAGCTGCTGGGGCCGGACTTCTCGGCCCTGGTGTCGCTGTCCGTCGCGGTGATCCTCTACGACGCCGGTCTGGGACTCGACCTGCGCAAACTCGCCGGCCACACCCGGGGGATCGTGGGCAGGCTGCTCGCGTACGGCCTGGTGCTGACGTTCCTCGTCGTCGGGACGGTGGCACCGGCGATGTTCGACATGCCCCTGCGCGTGGCCGCGATGCTCGGCATGATCCTCGTCGTCTCCGGGCCCACGGTCGTGGGGCCGATCCTCGACTTCGTGCGGCCGAGCGACAAGGTGCGGCGGATCCTCATCTGGGAGGGAACGCTGACCGACCCGATCGGCGCCATCCTCGGCGCGCTCACCTTCCACGCGGTGGCCTCCTCGCACCAGATCGACATCGGCCGGGGCTACCAGATCGGCCAGTTCGCCCTCAGCCTCGCCTTCGGCCTGGTCGGCGGGGCCGTGGCAACAGCGCTGCTGTGGTTCACCCTGCGCACCCTGCGACTCGGCGAGACCCTCGGCACCCTGGCACAGCTCGCCATCGTGATCGGCGTATCGGCGGGCTGCGACATCGTGCGCGACGACACCGGGCTCATCGCCGCGATCGTGGCGGGCCTGGCCGTCTCCAACATCCGCGGCTTCGACATGCCCGCGCGCCGGCCGTTCCTGGAGACCCTGGTCCAGCTGATCATCGGACTGCTGTTCATCTCCATCTCCTCCACCGTCACCCCGGCGTCCCTGGTACCGGTGCTCCTCCCCGCGCTCGGCCTGATCGCGATCCTCGTCCTGGTGGTCCGACCGGTCGTGGCCTTCGCCGCCGCGGCGCGCACGGACCTCTCACGCGGGGAACGCGCCTTCGTCGGCTGGATGGACCCACGCGGCATCGTCGCGGCGGCGACGGCCTCGGCCTTCTCGGCCGGCCTGGTCGAGCGGGGGGTGACCGGGGCGGCGAAGATCCTCCCCGTCACCTTCCTGGTGATCGTGGGAACCGTCCTGCTGTACGCGCTGACGGCGGCGCCCGTGGCCAGACGACTGGGCGTCGTCAAGGCGGAGGGCACCCGGGTCCTCCTGGTCGGGGGCGAGCCGTGGGTGGTCGACCTGGGACGGGCCCTGCGGTCCGCCGGCCTCGACGTGCTGATGTGGGCGGGAGGCGACGAGGAGCGGGAGGAGATCGGGCGGACGGGCCTCGAGCTGGCCCAGGGCGATCTACTGGCCACGGCGATCAACCCGGGGGCCCGCCTGGAGGGCGTGACGGCCGTATTCCTGGCCACCGACGACGACGACTTCAACGCGCTCGCCTCGATCGTGATGGAGGACAACGTCGAGGGTCCGGTCTACCGGGTGGGACCACCGCACGACAGCCGCGGCGTGGTCGCTCCGTACACCGGCGGCGACATCCTCTTCGGCCGGTCCCTCGTCCGTCACGTCCTGGCGGACCGCCACGAGCGGGGGGCCCGGTTCCTGGTCCGGCCGGCCGGTGCCCCCCTGCCGCCGGAGCACGACACCCTCTTCGTGGTGCGGGCAGACCACCGGCTGGACCCCGTCACGGAACGGCGCAGGATCGTGCCCGAGGACGGCGACACCGTCGTCCTCCTCGGGCCCGTCCCACGCTGAGGACGGGCGCGGCGGCTCCGCGGGCTACGCCTTGCCCCTCCGTCCGTCCTGGAGCATCGAGTCCAGGGTGATCGCCGCGTCGATCAGCGCCAGGTGTGTGAACGCCTGCGGGAAGTTGCCCAGCTGGCGACCCGTCAGGTCGATCTCCTCGGAGTACAGGCCGAGGTGGTTGGCGTACGTGAGCATCTTCTCCAGCACCAGCCTGGCCATGTCGAGACGTCCGGCCCGTGCCAGGGCGTCGACGTACATGAACGTGCACAGGGAGAAGGTTCCCTCGGAGCCGCGCAGCCCGTCCGGGGACGCCTCCGGGTTGTAGCGGTAGACCAGGCTGTCGCTGACCAGCTCGCTCTCCATCGCGTCCAGGGTGGACTTCCACATCGGGTCGTCCGGCGTGATGAAGCCGACCGTCGGCATGCGCAGCAGCGACGAGTCGAGCACGTCGTCGCCGTAGTGCTGGACGAACGCCTGCTTCTTCGGGGCCCACCCCCGGTCGAGGACCTGCGCGAAGATGTCGTCCCGCGCCTCCACCCAGCGGCTGCCGCCCGCGGGACGACCGTCGTCGTAGGCGATGCGCAGGGCACGGTCGAAGGCCACCCAGGACATCACGCGTCCGTAGGTGAAGTCCTTCCGGCCGCCACGGGTCTCCCAGAGCCCCTCACCGGGCTGGTCCCAGTGGTCGGCCAGCCAGTCGAGCAGGGTGTGCAGGGCTTTCCAGCCCCCGTTGTCGAGATGCATGCCGTGCTGGTGCGCGAAGTAGATGCTGTCGAGCGCCTCGCCGTAGATGTCCAGCTGGAGCTGGGTCGCGGCTCCGTTGCCGATGCGGACCGGGGCGGAGCCTCGGTAGCCCTCCCAGTGGTCGAGGGTCTCCTCGACCAGGTCGGCGGAGCCGTCGACGCGGTACATGATGTTCAGCGGCCCGGAGCCGTTCCCCTGGCCGGCCTCCTGCTTCACCCGGTCGTGCAGCCAGTTGATGAACGCGGCCGCCTCCTCCTTGAACCCCATGCCGAGGAGGGCGTAGACGGAGAACGACGCGTCACGGATCCAGGTGAACCGGTAGTCCCAGTTGCGTTCTCCGCCCAGTTGCTCGGGAAGCCCCGCCGTGGGGGCTGCGACCAGGGCTCCGGTCGGCGCGTACGTCATGAGCTTCAGCGTCACGGCCGACCGTTCCACCGCCTCCCGCCAACGGCCGGAGTAGGTGGACTGTCCCAGCCAGGAACGCCAGAAGTGGACCGTCTCGTCGAAGAGCTGCTCGAACTCCTCCACGCGGACCTCGTGCGGGGGCCCTCCGGGAGAGGATTCCATGACCAGACCGCGCTGCTCTCCTGCCCGCAGGCGCAGCGAGAAGCGCAGGTCGTTGCTGTCGACCGAGAGGATGCTCAGCAGCCGCTCGTCATGCGGCTCGCGGACGAGGTGGACGGCGAGGTCCAGGTCCTCCGAGGCGAACAGGGCCCCGTGCTCCGTGAGGTGCAGCTCGTGCGGCTTGCGGCCGTAGTCGAAGCGCGGAGCGATCTCCCCCTCGAACGTCATGCTGCCGCGTACGCAGCGCAGCATGCGGACGAGGCGGTGCCGGTCGGTCGCGGTCGTTCCGGTCACCGGCATGAAGTCGACGACCTCCCCCGCCCCGTCCTCGGTCATGAAGCGCGTCACCAGGACGGCGGTGTCGGGGTGGTAGAGCTGTTTGGTGGTGTACGCGTCCACAGCCGGCCGTACGGTGAAGTGACCACCCTTGCTCCGGTCGAGCAGTGCGCCGAAGACGCTGGGCGAGTCGAACCGGGGACAGCAGAACCAGTCGATCGTCGCACCGGTCGTCACGAGGGCGGCGGTCTGCAGATCGCCGATCAGACCGTGGTCCTCGATCAGGGGGTAGTCGTCCATCGTGGCCCCTTTCAGCCCGGTCGACCACAGGGCCCACCGTCACGCGGCGGACCCGGCGACACCCGATCAGCTTAGGTCGGCGATGTCCGTTCCGTCCTGTCGGGACCGTCGCACGAGCGCCGGTCGGCGGTCTGCCGCTGCGCCGGTCCCGCGGTCCCCCTACCGTGGGACGACGGCGGTCCCGAGCCGCTCCGTGTGCCCGCAGAGCACCCGACTCCTCCGGACGAAGGGGGGCGTGACGTGGGTGTCCCGACGTCCTGGGCGGCCCGATTCAGGCTGCGGCAATACGTCAAGGCAAGCCTGTGGATCGTGCCGATGTCCGGTCTCGTCCTGGGCGCTCTTCTCGCCGAGCTGGCCCTGGCCGCCGACAGCGCGGGCCGGCCGCCGAGCGGCTGGCACTACTCCGCGACGACGGCGAGCGACGTCCTCACCGCCATCGTGGGGGCGATGGTCGCCCTGCTCGGATTCGTCGTCACCATCGGCGTACTGGTCGTGCAGCAGGCCACGGGCACCCTCTCCCCCCGCTACATGCGCCTGTGGTACCGGGACCGGCTGCAGAAAGCGGTTCTGGCGACCTTCACCGGGACGTTCGCGTTCGCCTTCTCCCTGCTGCGCAGCATCGAGTCCGGCTCCGTGCCCGACCTCGGAGTCACCCTGGCCGGCGCGGCGGTGGCCGTCAGCCTCGTGCTCCTCCTCATCTACCTCAACCGCTTCACCCACAGCCTCCGTCCCGTGGCCATCGCCGAGCTGGTCACGCGGATGGGAGAGGCCGTCTTCACCGCCGGGGCCGAGGCGATCCGGGGCGCCGCGCCGCGTGGCGACGGGGCCGTGCCGTCCGACGGTCCGGTGATGCGCATCCGTACCGCACGCGGTGGGGCCATCCAGGCGTTCGACGTGCCGGGCCTCGTCGCGGAGGCGGCCCGCCACGACTGCGTCTTCGTCGTGACACGGCTGATCGGTGACTTCGTACCGCCCGGCACGGTGCTGGTGGAGGTCCACGGGGGCACCTCCGGACCCGACCCGGAACGGGTCACCGGTCTCGTCGCCCTCGGGCCCGAGCGCACCATCGAACAGGACCCCGCCTTCGCGCTGAGGGTCCTCGTCGACATCGCCATCAGGGCCCTGTCCCCGGCGGTGAACGACCCCACCACCGCGGTGCAGGTGATCAATTACATCGAATGGTTCCTGCACACGGTCGGCACCACCACCCTCCCCGGCCGCTACGTCCTGGCCGATCGGCAAGGGACCGCCCGGCTCGTGCTCCCGGGGCGGGACTGGGACAACTACCTCCAGCTCGCCGTCTGCGAGATCCGCGACTACGGGAGTTCGTCCGTACAGATCTGCCGAAGGCTCCGCGCCCTGCTCGACGGCCTGCTCGAGGCCCTGCCGGTCCAGCAGCACCCCTCCGTACGCACGCAGATGGACCTGCTCCGCGAGTCCGTCGAGCGGGAGTTCCCCGACCCGGCCCGCCGAAGCATCGCGCAACGGGCCGACCACCAGGGCATCGGCGGGCAGTACCCCCCGTGACGGTCTCTCCGCCAAAAGGGGGGCCGGGGCGTCGCTCCGGTCGCGGGCGCGGGAAGGAGCGCCTTTGCTGGACTGACGGCGGGTGCTCCGCCGCTCGACGTCACCCGCGAAGCGTCCTGCAGGAGACCCGTATGGAACCCCAGCCCAGCCGGCCGGATCCGTCACGCCGGGCCCCTTCCGCGGGCACGGTCCGGCGGGCGGGTGCCGGCGGTAGCACCTCCGTGCGGGGCGCCGCCTCCTCGAGCGGCCCGCGGCCGGGCGCGGCGGACCTGCCGTGCCGGAGAGCCGGTGAGAAGGAACCACTGCCCTCATGAGCGACACGCCGCCGGAAGGTGGGACGCGGTGGCGGCGACGCCACCCGGGCCGTCTGCGTTTCCTCCTTCCGCTCCTGCGCTCCGTCGCCGTGGTGGCGGCGACCACCGCCCTGTACTTCCTGCTCCCCCTCAACCGTGACCTCGACCAGCACACCGCCGTGGTGCTCGCCCTGGGTCTGCTGGGAATCGGCGCGCTCCTCGCGCTGCAGACGGTCGGCATCGTCGCGTCGCCCTATCCCCGGCTGCGGGCCGTCGAAGCGCTGACCACGGCCGTCCCGCTCTTTCTGCTGCTGTTCTCGGCGACCTACTTCCTGTACGCGCACGAGCAGGGGCCGCACTCCTTCTCCGAACCGCTCAGCCGGACCGACGCCCTGTACTTCTCGGTGACCGTGTTCGCGACCGTCGGATTCGGCGACATCGTGCCCGTCTCGCAGACGGCCCGGGTGCTGACCACCCTCCAGATGGTGGTCGGCCTCCTTCTCGTAGGGCTGGTCGCCAAGGTCATGGTCGGAGCGGTACGGCTCGGGCTGGAGCGGCGCGAGTCGCCCGAGTCGCCCGAGTCGCCCGAGCGGCCCGAGCAGCCCGAACCGTGACTTCCCCGCCCCCGTCCGGAGGACACCCCCATGACGAAGCCGAAGGCCCGCCCGGTCCCCTCCGAAGAGCCGGAAGGGACCTCTGAAGCCGACCACTTGCGGGACCTCCTGCGGATGCCCGCGTACCGCAAGGTCCTGGTGTTCAGCGCGCTCATCGGCGTCCCCGTCTCCCTGGCCGCCTTCTGGTTCCTCGTCGGCCTGCACGAGCTGGAGCACGTGATGTGGGCGGACCTGCCGGAGGCACTCGGACGGGACTCCCCGCCGGCCTGGTGGCCGCTGCCCCTGCTCGCCGTGGCCGGAGTGGTCGTGGGGCTGGTGGTGACCCGTCTGCCCGGCGCGGGCGGTCACGTCCCGGCGTCCGGCCTCCACGCCGGCGGGGCCTCGGCCGCCGCCCTGCCCGGGGTGGTCATCGCGGCGGCGGCGAGTCTGCCGCTCGGTGCCGTCCTCGGCCCGGAGGCCCCCCTGATCGCGCTCGGCGGCGGTCTCGCCCTGCTCTTCCGGACTCTCGTCCGGGCTCCCGCCACCCCCGAGAGCACCGCCCTGCTGGGCGCGGCGGGCGCGGCGGCGGCCATCGCCGCCATCTTCGGCAATCCGCTCGTCGCCGCCGTCCTTCTGATCGAGGTGGCCGGAGTGGGCGGGCCGCAGCTGTTCGTCGTGATGCTTCCCGCTCTGCTGTCGAGCGGCGTCGGAGCCGTGGTGTTCACGGGCTTCGGACGCTGGACCGGTCTCGAGACGGGAGAGCTCAGCGTCCACTTCCCCACCGCTCCCCCGCGGCTGGACGTGGGGGACGTGGGCTGGTCGATCCTGCTGGCGGCAGGCATCGGTGCGCTGACGCACCTGGTGGTCATCGGGGGACGGCTGACCGCCGCCTACGTGGCGGCCTCCCCGTTCGTCCGTACGGTGATCTGCGCGGTCGCCGCCGGAGGGTGCGCCGCTCTCTACGCCGTCGTCACCGGTCGTAACCCTGTGGACGTCGCCTCGTCGGGCCAGGCGACGCTGGCCGGGCTCGCCGCCGATCCGCATGCCTGGGGCGTCGGTGCCCTGCTGGCCGTCCTGCTGTTCAAATCGGCCGCGTACGCCCTGTGTCTGGGCAGCCTCCGCGGCGGACTGGTGTTTCCCGTGCTCTTCCTGGGCGCGGCGGCAGGTGTGCTGCTCTCTCCGCTGCCCGGGTTCGGGGTGATCCCCGCCGCCGCAGCGGGCATGGCCGCGGCGGCGGCGGCCGCCATGCGGCTTCCGGTCAGCAGCGCGGCCCTGGTGGTCCTGGTGCTCGGGAACGCCGAGACGGTCCCGGTGGTGATCCTGGCGGCGGTGACGTCCTTCGTGACCTCCGAGCTGCTTCCGCGGGGCCCGTCGGACGCACCGCGCCGCCCGCGCGGGAAGGCGCGGGCGGCTGGGTGAGGGTCAGGCGCCGAGGATGCGGCTCTTCTGGGCCTCGAACTCGGTCTCGGAGAGCACCCCTTGTTCCTTGAGCTGGGCGAGCTCC
This sequence comes from Streptomyces sp. NPDC058664, assembly GCF_042716635.1. Taxonomy (NCBI): domain Bacteria; kingdom Bacillati; phylum Actinomycetota; class Actinomycetes; order Kitasatosporales; family Streptomycetaceae; genus Streptomyces; species Streptomyces sp. NPDC058664. Next base: position 98,244 of record NZ_JBHXRW010000031.1, read on the forward strand.
TTCAGCTGGGAGATCTTGGTGTCCATCGACTCCCCGGCCGGCGGTTCGGATGCGGGCGGCTGAGCGGTGTAGGCCTGCTGGGGCACCGCCGGGGCGGAGCGCTCGTAGTCCTGCTGCGCCCATCGGCCGGCCTGTCGGCGCGACACGCGGTTGGACACGGCGGTGGCGGTACCGGAGATGACCGCGGTGCGCGCGACACCGCGAAGGAGACCAGGCATGACAGAGTCCTTGTCGTCGGGCGGCCGTCGGCCGTCAGGAGGCGGATCCGGTCCCGGCCTCGAGGGCCTCCAGACTCGCCAGGAGGTCCTCGGCCGGGATCCTTCCGTTGGCCACCATGCGTGCTCCGCCGCGGCGCAGGGCGGCCGCCAGCGGCGCGGCCCACAGGTTCTCGTACACGAGGACGCCCGCGGAGTTGCCTGGGTCGAGGACGGCGGCGGCCTCCTGGAGGTCGTCCTCGCCGAGCAGGCCGGAGGAGGCGCCCTCGAAGACGGCCAGGTCGAGTTCCCCGTCGCCGTCCATGTCGGCGATCTTCAGCGCTCTGACCGAACCGTCCTCGTCCTTGCGGACGAAGGACAGGTCGAGGACGCGGATGACGCGCCGTTCGACGAGGTCGAGCAACAGGGGCAGTGCTTCTCCGGTCATGCGGTTGCCCGGGAACTCCAGGATCAGGTAGTCCACGGGGCCCATCTCGGAGAGTTCGTCGACGCTCATACCGACTCCTCGCTGGCGGCCTTCGGCCTCCGACCGTGCGGCAGCCACTCCTCCGGCCGCGCTCGTTGCGCCTCCCATTCCAGCACCGCGGGTCCGCGCACGCACCTTCGTGGCGGTCCGGGGCCGCCGCCGTCAGGTGAGTTCGTAGAGGCTGCGGCCGGTCGGAAGCCCAGTGCCGGGGACAGGACGACGACGGCCTGGTCCTGGTGGGTCGTGATCGTACGCATCAGCGCCTGGAGCCTGGCACCGGCGCGAGCGGGCCGGAAGTCGCGTACAGCTCCGTCGCCAGAAGAGTGGAGCTGACGAGCACGCGGTAGAAGACCAGCGTCAGCCACGTGACGGCGTGCGACAGGTCGTCGTTCATCACGGTCAGGGCCCCGCCGCGACCATGCCCCAGGGCTGGAGCAGCACGGCCATGCCGGCGGCCGACCATCCGGAGGCGTTGCGCAGCTTCCCGAGCCAGGCCGACTCTTCCCTGGGGCGGCTCTCCTTGCGCCGTTTGTACGCGCCGTACAGGATCAGGCCGACTCCGAGGGCGAGCTTGGCGGCGAGGGCGGCGGTCGACGGGACGGAGTGCCTCTTGGGCGGCGATCCGTCGGTGAAGAGCAGGACGCAGGCGATCACCAGCACCAGGCACGCCAACCGGGCGAGAACGAAGACCAGCCCTTTGCGCAGCCCCTTGTCGGTGGACAGCAGCAGGATCAGTGCCATGACCGGCAGCGGGTGGAGTGCGATCGCCAGGCCGATGAGGATCATGTCGAGTGTCATCTGCGGGCGCTCTCGTCGTTGTGCGAGCACCTGGGAGAAGCCGATGACGGACGAGTCGATGGAGAAGCTGGCCACGGAGGCATGGCTCTACGGATACCCGCTGGTCACGGCGGCCGTGAC